>DAHUZJ010000026.1 GCA_027306585.1 Acidimicrobiaceae bacterium
CAGCTCGAGGCGCCGCGCGCAGCCTCGAGCTGCCGCGCTCAGCCTCGAGGCGAGGACCCGCGACGCCCGAGGAGGCGCTTCCAGCCGCCGCTCGCAGGCACCTCGGCACCGGGCTGACCACAGCGGCACCGCTCCGAGCGCGGCACGTGGGCGAGCACCTGCTCGACATGGGCGCCGCAGCCCTTCCAGGTTGGACGACCACACCGTCGACACGTCGCAGCTCTGCACATACGGGGGAGGGTATCATGGCCTCCCCCACCCCGGGGGTCGCGACCGAGCGGCGACCGTCACACGACGGGCGGAGGATCTCCCTCCAGGCTGCCCGACAGCGCCGGATCCCAGTCGCACGCCGCGCAGCCGTGGCGAGCGGCCGAACGCGCGAAGGCGACCGCCGTGGCGTGGGGGTCGCCGGCCTTCCGCACGTCGTCCCAATCGAGGACGTACTCGCCGAGACCGGGCTCCCATCGGGCGGCGGCGGGCTCGAGGACACCGCCGTCGTACCCGGCGGGGGCCGGGTGGGCGTAGGCATAGAAGGCGGCCCTGGGGTACCGGGCGTCGCCCGGCCACCAGCCGACGGCCAGCTCTTGGGCATCCATGGCGTTGCGCATGATGAAGTCCGTCGCAGGCGGGTCGGCGGTGCGCCCCGAGAAGAGGTTGACGGCAAGGTCGAAGGACCCCCACCACGCGTTGACCGGCGTGCAGCGGCCACGGTAAGGGGCGCGGAATTGGGTGAGGACGCCGGCCGCTGCCGTCGCCGCCGCCACGTAGGCCGCCACGTGCGCGGTGTCGTAGGTGGCGTGCTCTTCGTCCTCGTCCAGGGGGGTCGACCAGGGCGTCTCCTGGGGGACTGGGTCGAAGGGGACCGGGCCGACGAGCTGGCCGACGACGGCGAGGACCTCACGGGTGACCGTCCCCACGGGACGGTCGGGCGTCAGTGGCACCTCCCGCCGCCGCCCGTCGCTGTGCTCGACCACCGCCTGGTGGCGATGAAGGTCGAGGGCCACGACGAACGCTCCGGACCCGTCGGGCGCCGGCAGCGGTGACGTCTCCCAACCACGCGCCGAGAGCCGCAGAGCGGCGTGCTGCAGCTCGGGCTCGGGCGGTGCGAGCTTGGCCGCCAGCTTGCCGAGCACCTGGGCATGGGCGTGCAGCGTGTCGCACGTCGGTCGCCACTCCTCGAAGGGGAGCGAGGGCCAGCGGTACGCCGGGGCCATGCCCAACGGTAGCTGTGGGGCTGTCGGGGATCCAGGTGCTCGTGGGGGAACGCCAAGGCCTGCGGCCAGGCGCGAGCGGAGAGCTCCTACCCCCCCGTCCCCCCGTTGCTGGCGATCTCGACCGTCGCTCCCATCGCTGCTCCTTCCGACGACGACCCGTTGCTCCCGGAACGACGGTAGGCAGGGCGGTTGCCGGAAGGCAGCCCACAGCTGCCCGGTAGCCTCCGGCAACGATGGCACCGAGTGCGAAGCGCGCTGACGGCAGGGACGTCGACGCGATGGCTGCTGCCCGGCGACTGGTCGGCGCCGCCCGGCGAGTCGTGGCGCTGACCGGCGCCGGGATCTCGACCGATTCGGGCATACCGGACTTTCGCGGGCCGCAGGGCGTGTGGACGAAGGACCCAGAGGCCGAGCGGCTCTCGACCCTGGATGCCTATCTCGGCGACCCGGACGTGAGGCGGCGAGCCTGGCGCAACCGGCTCGAGTCGCCCACCTGGTCGGCGCGCCCGAACGCCGGGCACCTTGCGCTGGTCGACCTCGAGCGCCAGGAAAAGCTCGACGTCCTCGTCACCCAGAACATCGACGGGTTGCACCAGGAGGCCGGCAACGACCCGCAGAAGGTGATCGAGATCCACGGGACCATGCGGGAGGTGGTGTGCATGGCGTGCGGGGACCGTGGCCCGGCCCGGCCGACGCTCGACCGCGTGCGTGACGGAGAGGGGGACCCGGCGTGCCGGCGCTGCGGCGGGATCCTCAAGTCGGCCACCATCAGCTTCGGACAGTCCCTTGTGGCGGCGGACCTGTTCCGGGCCGAACGTGCTGTCCACCGCTGCGACCTGCTGCTCGCCGTGGGGACCAGCCTCGGCGTCTATCCGGCCGCCGGCCTCGTGCCCTTGGCAGCCGGGCACGGCGCCGCTGTCGTGATCGTCAATGCCGAGCCGACGCCGTTCGACGACGTCGCCGACGCCGTGGTGCACCAGCCCATCGGCGCGGCCCTCCCAGCCATCATCGCAGCCGGCCCGTAGGGACGACGGCCGTCGCAGCCCCGCCCTCGTCACGCTCCTCGTCGCCGTGCGCGAACGCCTTGTCCGGGTGCGGGGCTCCGACCAACCGCACGGCCAGTGCGGCCGCGGCGACGGCCAGCGGCAGCTCGAGGCCCAAGGCCTCGGCGACCGCGACCCGCAGGTCGCGTCCGGCGCTGGCCGTGCACACGTCGAACCAAGCGTCGGCGACCAGCAGCCCGGTGAGCGAGGCCAGGCTCGCCGCCGCGCGCCGGTCGTCCCGGCCGAGCAACCACGCCGAGGCTCCGGCGGCCGCCGCCTCGGCGACGTCGAGACCCGTCCAGGCGAGCGCCCAGTGACGAACGCGGGTGCTCGAGGGCAGCGTGCGCGCCAGGAAGGCGCTCCACGGCACGAGGGCCATGGTGACGCCGGCACCGGCGAGGACGGCGGCGCGGCGGGTGGCAGGGGAGAGCGCCTCGTGGCGGTAGCCGACCCCGGCGAGGGCATCGTGCCGGTGGCCGGCCCCACGCGCCGGGCGATGACGGCGGAGCATGGCTCCCACGGTGCCAGACGGCGAGCGCTCCCCGCATGCCGGCCGGGCCTGCTGGGCACCACTGCCGGTGCCGCCACATCACCGGCACCGGCCACCGCACCCAGCCGCCCGCCGGCGGCCGCACCCACCGCCGGCGGCAACGTGCACCCGTTCACAGTGTCCGCCGATGGGTCAGCCACCGACCTTCCCGCGAGGGTGGCGCGAGGGATCGTCGCCACACCCGCGGGGACGGGGCACTGGGTGTTCGACGTGCTCGGCGGGGTGGAGGCGTTCGGCACCGCCTCGACCTTCTCTCCCAACTCCACATGACGGCGGGGCTCCGGAGCCGCCAACCCAGCCGCCAACCCCGGTGGGTGCGCCACGGCTGGCCTCGAAGCTCCGAGTGGCCCCGGCGGCCGACCGTAAGCTGCGCCCATGGTCTCCGACAAGGTCTCCGAGCTCTTCGACCCCGACGCCTGGCGCCCCGTGGAGGGGTTCGACTTCACGGACATCACCTACCACCGGGCCGTCGGCCAGGGCACCGTCCGGATCGCCTTCGACCGCCCCGAGGTGCGCAACGCCTTCCGGCCGCACACGGTGGACGAGCTCTTCCGGGCGCTGGACCATGCCCGGCAGACCGCCGACGTCGGCTGCGTGCTGCTCACGGGGAACGGGCCCTCGCCGAAGGACGGCGGCTGGGCGTTCTGCTCCGGGGGGGACCAGCGGATCCGTGGCGCCGACGGCTATCGCTACGAGGGTGAGCCCGGGGCGCCCGCGGTGGGTCGGCTCCACATCCTCGAGGTGCAGCGCCTCATCCGCTTCATGCCCAAGATCGTCGTCTGCGTGGTCCCGGGATGGGCGGCAGGTGGCGGCCACAGCCTCCATGTGGTGTGCGATCTCACGCTGGCGAGCGCCGAGCACGCGTGCTTCAAGCAGACCGACGCCGACGTGGCCAGCTTCGACGGCGGGTTCGGGTCGGCTTACCTGGCACGCCAGGTCGGCCAGAAGTTCGCCCGGGAGATCTTCTTCCTGGGACGGGCCTACTCGGCCGAGGAGGCGCACCGTATGGGCGCGGTCAACGCGGTGGTGCCCCACGCCGACCTCGAGCGGGTCGCCCTCGAGTGGGCGGCCGAGGTGAACGGAAAGAGCCCGACGGCCCAGCGCATGCTCAAGTACGCCTTCAACCTGCTGGACGACGGCCTCGTCGGCCAGCAGCTCTTCGCCGGTGAGGCGACCCGCCTCGCGTACGGTACCGAGGAAGCCCGCGAGGGCCGGAGTGCCTTCCTCGAGAAGCGCTCGCCGGACTGGTCCCCCTACCCCTGGCACTACTGAACCGTCCGCACGACCCCTCAGGCGCCGGCCGCGGCTCCGAGCCGTGCCGCCCATCCCCGTAGGTGGTCCCGGAGCTCCGGCGGCGCCAGCACCTCGAAGTCCGCCGCCAGCGTGAGGAGGGCGAAGGCAGCCCAGTCGAGCGAGTCGGTGCTGGCCCGGACCGTGCACTCCGCCTCCTCATCCGCGACAGTGCCGTCCGCTGTGCCGGCCTCCTCCACCACGGCCCACCGGCCGATGCGGTCCCGCACCTGCCCGGCGGCCAACCGCACGCGCGCCGTCACTTCGTACGGTCGGGGCAGCTGGAGGATCCGCTCCCGGACGAACTCGGCGGCGTCGTCGAAGGGCAGGGGACGCGGGGCGAACCGTGCTCCGGTCACGTGCGGCCCGGCGATCCGGTCGAGCCGGAAGGTGCGCCAGTCCTGTCGTGTCGTGTCGAAGGCGACGAGGTACCACGCGGTCCGGAGCGTCACCAGGCGGTACGGCTCGACCCGTCGCTCGGTACGGGCGCCGTCGGCTGCGGCGTAGCCGAAGTTCACTCGCTCGGCGTCCCGGCACGCCTGGGCGAGGACGGTGAGCGCAGTGGCGTCGATCGTGGCCGGTGCCCGCCATGGGAACGGGTCGGTCGACCCGGCGAGTGCCTCGACCTGCCGCCGGAGGTGGCGCGGGAGAACCGTGACCACCTTGCCGAGGGCTCGTGCCGAGGCCTCGGCCGATCCCGCCACCGGGCTCTGGACTGCCGCCAACAGTCCCACCGTCAGCGCCACGGCCTCCTCGTCGTCGAGCACGAGCGGCGGGAGGGCGGCGCCCGGGGCCATGTGGTAGCCGCCGTCCACGCCCCGTTCGGCGTCGACGGGGTAGCCGAGCTCGCGGAGCCGGTCGACGTCGCGCCGCAGCGTCCGGAGCGAGACGCCGAGGCGCTCCGACAGCTCCGCCCCCGACCAGTGGCGCCGCCCCTGCAGGAGCGACAGCAAGCGCAACGTCCGCGTGCTGGTCGTGGCCACCGCCCCAGTATTTCCCATATTTAGGACGGGAACTGGCAGCAATGGGGCGTACGGTCGTCGTCGCGGCCGGTCGCACGGGCGACGGCCCGGAGCACAGGGAGGCACCCATGACCACGACCCCCACCCCGGAGGCCCGCGACCTCCTCCAGACGCTCGACGCCCACCGGGGCTTCCTGCGCCAGACCGTCCGGGGGCTTGCCGACGACCAGCTCGCCCTCCGGACGTCGGCGAGCGAGCTGTGCCTCGGCGGCATCCTCAAGCACGTGACGGCGGCGGAGCGGCAATGGACTCGGTTCATCGTCGAGGGGCCGAGCGCCATCCCGCCGTTCGACGAGTCCACCTACGCCGCCTATCGGGCACAGTTCGCCGTCGGACCCGACGACACGGTGGCGACGCTCCTCGCCGACTACGAGGCGGTGGCCCGCGCCACGGCCGACCTCGTGGCCGGCCTGCCCGACCTCGACGTCGACCACCCACTTCCCGAGGCGCCATGGTTCGAGCCCGGGGCCCGTTGGTCGTCCCGCCGGGCCCTGTTGCACGTGCTGGCCGAGACCGCACAGCACGCCGGGCACGCCGACATCATCCGAGAGGGGATCGACGGCGCCAAGACGATGGGGTGACGCCCAACCGCCCGCGCCGGCCCGCTCGCCCGCCCGCGCCGGCCCGCTCGCCCGCCGTCGTACGATGGTGGACGGCTCCACCGCATGGGGGGCCACGGGAGCTCGGGCGTACCGGGCTGAGAGGGTGGTTGGCGGCTGGGCCGCAGGACCACCGACCGTTCGAACCTGACCGGGTAATTCCGGCGTAGGGAGGCGACCATGGCAACGGCGTCCGAGCCTTCGGTGTTCGTCACGGTGGGCGGTGATCGGCGAGCCGAGGCGCCCCGCACCCTGGCCGAGCCGGTCCCGCAGGTGCTGAGCACCTGGGACCAGCTCGGCCTGTGGGGCAACCTCGGGGTGAGCCTCCTCGGCTTCACCGGGGCGATCTTCGTGCTGCAGCCGCTCGGGGCCGGGACGCCCGAGCTGTCGCTCGCCGCCGCCCTCACGGCCATCGTCGTCGGGACCCTACTGGGCACGGCCGTCGTGGCTGGGGCCGGCCTGGCCGGGGCGCGCACCGGCGCCCCCGCCATGGTGCTGCTGCGCGGCCTTTTCGGGACCCGGATGTCGTACGGGCCGACGGCGCTCAACATCCTCCAGTGCCTGGGGTGGGGGATCTTCGAGATCGTCACCATCGCGACCGCTGCCCACACCGTCGCCCCGGCGGTGCCACGCCCCGCCTTCGTGGTGGCCGCCGGCGTGGTCACGGGCGGGCTGGCGGTGCGGCCGCTCGGCGCCATTCGCGTGCTCCGCCGCTACGTGACGGCCGCGGTCGTGGTGGTCCTGTGCTACCTGCTCGCCGAGCTCCTCACCCACCCGCTCCCGGCGTTCGGTCACGGGACGTGGAACGGCTTCTGGCCAGCCACCGACACGGTCGTGGGGGTGGCCGTCTCCTTCGCCCCGCTGGCGGCCGACTACACGCGGCATTCGCGCTCGGGCGCGGCCACCGTGACCGGGACCATGGTCGGCTACAGCCTGACCCAGATGGCCTGCTACGTCCTGGGCCTCGTGGCGCTGGTCACCGTGGCCCGCACGCCGGGCGACATCTTCGGCGCCTTCGTCGCCGTGCCGTTCGGGACGCTCGCCTTCGGGGTGCTGGCGGCCCGGGAGCTCGACCAGTCCTTCGCCGACGTGTACTCGACGGCGGTGTCGGTGCAGAACCTGCGACCACGGTGGGACCGGCGCGTGCTGGCGGGCGGCATCGCGGCGACGGCCACGGTGTGCGCACTGTGGGTGAACATCGCCGCCTACGAGACATTCCTCACGCTCCTCGGCTCGGTGTTCGTGCCGCTCTTCGCCGTCTTCCTCGTCGACTTCTTCGCCGGTGGCCGCTTCGCCGGCGGTCGCCGATGGGACCTCTCGCACGGTGCCAGGTCCCGCTGGGCCATGCTGGCGCCGTGGGCGGCGGGATTCGTCGTCTACCAGATGATCAACCCGGGCTACGTCTCGTGGTGGGCGAGCGGCTGGGCGGCCGTCGACCGCGGGGTCGGTTTCCACCCGGCGGGATGGATGTCGGCCTCCATCGGGTCGTTCGTCGTGGCGGCGGCGCTGACGGCCCTCGGCCTGGCCGTCCGCCGCGCCCTGCTCGGCGGCCGTCGGCGCGGCGGCTCCCGGTCGGCCCCCGTGGGCACGTGACCGCCCACCTGGTCCACGGCATGGGGCGGGAGGAGGTCCCGGCGACGTGGCCGCCCCTCGACGACATCGAGGTCCGCCGGCTCCTCAACCGGTACCGTGCGGCGCTCGGCCCCGGCGACCCGGATCGAGCCACCGTGGCGTGGCGCAGCCCGCGCCCGTGGTCGGCCGCCGCCCTCGTCGACGTGCCGGGCGCGCACGGCGCCCTTCGCCTCTTCGTGAAGCGCCTCCCGCCGGGCCTCCGGACGCCGGCCGACCTCGTGGTCGAGCACGACCTGGCCGCGTTGGTGCGCGCCGGCGGGATCGTCGTGCCCGACGTGCTGCGGGACGACACGGGGGCCAGTGCCGTGACGGCGATGGCCGGCACCTACGAGGTGCAGTCCGCTGCGCCGGGGCTGGACCTCTATCGGGACGTGCCCTCCTGGCAGCCCTACGCCTGCCCCTCGCACGCCAGGGTCGCAGGACGGGCGCTCGCCCGCTTCCACCGGGCGGCGGCGACCTTTCCCGCGCCCGCTCGGGCGGCGGGCCCGCTCGTGGTGTCGACCGCGGTGGTGGCCTCCGCCGACCCGTGCGCCGCCCTGGACCGCCTCTTCGAGGCCCGGCCAGCGCTGGCCGCCGCCGTCGACCCGGCGACGGTGCGGCGCGACTTCGTCCGCTGGCACCTGCCGGCGGTCGAGCGTGTCCAGCCGCTCCTGGCCCGGTGCGGCGTCGGGTGGGGCCACGGCGACTGGCACCCCTCCAACCTGACGTGGACGGCCCCGGGAGCCGCCGCCCGGGTGGCCGCCGTGCTCGACCTCGGCCTCGCCAACCGCACGGCGGCCGTCCACGACCTGGCGGTGGCCATCGAGCGGGCGGGCGTCGACTGGCTCGCGCCGGCCGGGAGGGTGCGGGCCGACCTCCCGGCCGTGGCCGCCCTCCTCCGTGGCTACGGGGACGAGCGGCCGCTGACGGACGCCGAGCGCGCTGCCCTGCCCGACGCCGTCCGGGTCGCCCACGTCGAGTACGCCCTCTCCGAGGTCGAGTACTTCGCCGCCTGCGCCCGATCGCCCGGCGACGTCACGCTCGCCTATCGCGACTACTTCGTGGGACATGCCGAGTGGTTCGCCTCCCCGGCCGGTGGCGACCTGCTCGACGCCGTGCGGCGCGCCGTGTCCCCCTGACGCCGGTCCGTGGGCGCCGTTGTCGGGCGCGCCCTCGGAGCGGACAGACTGTGGGCCACCATGCCCGAGAACGAGCAGAAGGACTGGCGGCCCCTCGCGCTCCTCGTGGCCGGCGCCTTCTTCATGGAGAACCTGGACGGCACGATCGTGGTCACCGCCACCCAACGGATGGCGCACACGTTCGGGGTGCCGGCCGCCGCCCTCAACCTGACGATCACGGCCTACCTGCTCACCCTCGGCGTGCTCATCCCGGTCAGCGGGTGGGTGGCCGACCGTTTCGGCGGGCGGACCGTCTTCACCCTCGCCATCGCCGTCTTCACCCTCGCCTCGGCCCTGTGCGCCACCAGCACGAGCCTGCCGGAGCTCACGGCCATGCGGGTCCTGCAAGGCGTCGGCGGGGCGATGATGGTGCCGGTCGGCCGCCTCGTAGTGCTGCGGGCGACGGCCAAGTCGGACCTCATCACGGCGATCGCCTACCTCACGTGGCCGGCCCTGGCCGCGCCGATGGTGGCGCCGGCGGTCGGCGGCGCGCTCACGACCTTCCTGTCGTGGCGGTGGATCTTCCTCGTCAACCTGCCCTTGGGTGTCGTTGCCCTCGTCATCGCGCTGCGGATCGTGCCGGACGTGCGCGGACCCGAGCGGCGCGCCCTCGACTGGTGGGGGTTCGTGCTCACCGGGCTCGGCGTGGCGGTCTTCGTGGGTGGGCTGGAGACGGTCACCGCCGGGTCGGCGTCGTGGGCATTGGTCGTGGCCGCCCTGGTCGCCGGCGGCGCGGTCCTGGCGGTCGCGGTGCGCCACCTGCGCCGCGCCGCCCACCCGCTGGTCGACCTGCGGGTCTTCCGGGTCCCCACCTTCCGGGTCACGACGGTGGGCGGCTCGTGCTTCCGCATGGCCATCGGCGCGGCACCGTTCCTCCTCCCGCTGCTCTTCCAGGAGGCGTTCGGCTGGAGCGCGTTCGAGGCCGGTCTGATGGTGATCCCCGTCTTCGTCGGCAACATCGCCATCAAGCCGGCGACCACGCCGATCCTGCGGCGGTTCGGCTTCCGCCGCACGCTGGTGGTGTCGGACTGCCTGACCGGTGTCACCCTCGCCCTGTGCGCCACGTTCACGGCCCACACGCCGATGGTCCTGCTCGTCGCCGACCTGCTGGCGAGCGGCGTCTTCCGGTCCGTCGGGTTCACCGCCTACAACACGATCGTGTTCGCTGACGTGCCCCACGAGCAGATGAACAACGCCAACACGCTGGCGAGCACCATCCAGCAGCTCAGCATGGGCCTCGGGGTGGCGATCGGCGCCCTTGCGCTGGACGCCGGTGCACCGATCGCCCGGGCCGTCGGCGGGGGGTCGGCAGGGCGGGGTCCCTTCGTGGTCGCGTTCTTGTTGGTCGCCCTCCTGCCCTTCGCCGCCGTCGTGGAGTCGGTGGCGCTCGAGCGCCACGCGGGGTCGGCTCTCACCGCCCCCTGACGGGTGCCCCGGTCACGTGGTGCCGATCGCCGCAGAACCGGGCCTCGTGGCCTTGGAGCAGCCAGTCGTCGATCGAAGGCGGCGGGAGGAACTGCTGGTCCGGCTCGCAGGCGCCGAAGGCCCGCTGTCGTCCGGCAGGCACCTCGGGCGGGGCGGTGCTGGCTCGCTCAATTGGTCCACGAACAAGAGCTGATCGCTGGCAACGGCCACAGGCAACTACCCGCCCACCACCAGCAACTTCGCGAGTACGGCCGGCTGCCGAACGCGCTGGTCCTGGCCCCGTTCCACAACTCCGCCAGCGGCTCACCCCGGCGGGGTTGTGACCCACGCCCCTAGCCGCGGCGGAGGCCGTCGAACACGACGTCGAGCATCCGGCAGCCACCCGGCGGATCGGCGCCCGGCTGCGCCAGCTTGCACGTCCCCGACACGAGCCCCACGACCTGGGGGGTGGTGACGTCGGCCCGGACGCCACCGGCGTCGACCGCCCGCTGGCGCAGGGTGTCGATGCACGTCTCGAGCTGGCCGAACTCCACCTGGCAGCGGGCCTTGAGCTCGGTCCCCGACTCGCCGAGGGCGTCGAACAGGTCCCGGTTGGCGGTCATCTCGTCCGCCATGTGCCGGAGGAACGCGAAGAAGGCGTCCACCGGCGCGTGCGCCGTGCCTTCCACCGCCTCGTCGCACGTCGTCACGAGGAGGTCGATGTGCCGGAGGATGATCGCCTCGCACAGCGACTCCTTGGTGGGGAAGTGGCGGTACAGCGTGCCGACCCCGACGCCGGCGGCGCGGGCGACCTCGTCGACGGGCACACCGATGCCGGCGCGGGCGAAGGTCGCTTCTGCCGCCTCGAGGATCCGCTGGCGATTGCGCTCGGCGTCCACCCGCCGCCGCCGGGGCGCCGTCTCGGGTGCACCGGGCGCCTCGATCCCCGGGGCGTGCCCGGTCATGGGGCGTGCACCCCTAGGGGTTGACAACCGGAACGAAGGTTCCGTATAGTCCTCGATGTAAGCGGAATCACCGTTCCGCATTGTACCCCTCCCACCCCCCAGGAGAAAGCCCCATGCGAGCACTCGCACCTGGTCCGGCCGCGCCCCGCAGCCAGCCCCCCGTCTGGAAGGCGGGTGCGTTGGCGGTGATCGCCGTGGCCCAGCTGATGATCGTCCTTGACGCCTCGGTCGTCGTCGTCGCCCTGCCGTCGGCCCAGCACGCCCTGCACATCTCTGTGGCCGACCGCCAATGGGTGATGACGTCGTACACCCTGGCGTTCGGGACGCTGCTCCTTCTCGGCGGCCGCATCGCCGACTACCTGGGACGGCGCCGGACGTTCCTGGTCGGCCTGCTCGGGTTTGCGGCGTCGTCGGCGCTCGGAGGGCTGGCGCCGACGGCCGGCCTGCTGTTCGGTGCCCGGGCGCTGCAGGGTGCGTTCGCCGCCGTGATGGCGCCGTCTGCCCTGTCGCTCCTGACCACCACGTTCACCGAGGCTCGGGAGCGTGCGCGGGCGTTCGGCGTGTACGGGGCGGTGGCCGGCAGCGGCGCTGCGGTCGGCCTCGTGCTCGGCGGGACGCTGACCCAGTTCGCCTCCTGGCGCTGGACGCTCCTCATCAACGTGCCGATCGCGGTCCTCACCGCGGTGATCGGCCGGCGGGTGCTGAGGGAGAGCCGGGCGGACGTGCGGGGTGGCTACGACCTCCGCGGGGCCGTAGCCGTCACCGGCTCGCTGTTCCTGCTCGTCTACGGCTTCTCTGCGGCCGGGACCGACGGCTGGCGGGCGCCCCTCACCTTGGGGCTCCTCGCCGCCACCGTGGCCGGCCTGGCGCTGTTCGTCGTGCTCGAGGTGCGGGCGGAGCACCCGCTCCTCCCGCTCCGTGTCGTGCTCGACCGCAATCGGGGAGGGTCCTTCCTCGCGTCGCTCCTCGTCGGGAGCGCCCTGCTCGGCACGTTCCTCTTCCTCACGTTCTACTTCCAGGGGACCCTCGGGTACTCAGCGGTCCGCACCGGGTTCGCCTTCCTGCCCTTCTCGATCGGGATCATCGTGGGCGCCACGCTGTCCAGCCGCCTCCTTCCCCGGACTGGTCCGAGGCTCCTGATGGTCTTGGGCCTCACCTTGGCGACCGCCGGGCTGTTCGTCTTCACCCGGCTCGGGCTCGGCTCGTCCTTCCTGGCGCTCGTGCTCCCCGCAGAGGTCGTGACGAGCGTGGGCATGGGCCTCGCCTTCGTCCCGATGAGCTCGACCGCCCTGGTGGGCATCGACCCCTCCGATGCCGGTGTGGCCAGCGCCATGGTCAACACCACCCAGCAGGTCGGCAGCTCCTTGGGGACGGCACTGCTCAACACCCTGGCGGCCACGGCGGCGACCACCTACGCCGCGGCCCACGTCCACACGCCGGACGTCGCCCGCCTCGCTCCGGTCCACGGCTACACGACCGGCTTCACGGTGAGCGCCGGCCTCATGCTGGCCGCCGTGCTCGCCGCCGCAACGGTGGTCCGCGCGCGCCGTGCCGACCTCCCCGGCGCCGGGGTCGGCGAGGTGCCGGCGGGGATCGAGGGGCCCGTGCGGCTCGCCGACGACGCCGCCTGACGAAGGCCCCCGCCGGCCCCGGCGTTCCTCCGGCGCCCGACGGCCGACGCTCAGATCTCGCCGGCCGGGGAGCCCTCGTAGCGGTGGAGCGCAGAGGTGCCGCGGAAGCTGGCGAAGACCACGCAGCCCTCCGGGTACTCGAAGGGTCCGTGCGGCTCGGGGCCGGCGGCCCAGACGTAGTCCCCCGGACGCAGGTGCTCGCCCCGCACGATCTGGGTGCCCTCGAGGACGACGACGGCATGGCTGCTCTCGTGGGCGTGCTCGGGCTCCACGTACCCGGGCGGGAACTTGACCAGCATGTCGGCGATGCCCGCTGCCGGGTCCTCGTAGAGCACCTTGACCTGCACCCCGGAGCCGAGCGACAGGACCTCGGAATCGTCTTGCCACTGCAGGTCCCAGCGATGGGCGATGTGAAAGCTCTCTGGCATGGTTCGTCCCCCTCGGTCTTGGCGGCGGGCCCTGGCGGGCGCCGACGATCGTGGCAGCTGGCCGGGCCCCAGCGCCACCG
>DAHUZJ010000039.1 GCA_027306585.1 Acidimicrobiaceae bacterium
GCCGGGTCGCCGGCCATGCCCACGATCGGCTCGGCGAGCGGCGTGGCGCCCATGGAGCCGGCGAACGGCGCTGTCCCGAAGCTGAACACCCCGCCGTCGGCGGCCACCAGCCAGTAGCCCCGGCCGCCTGGCGCGTCGGCCATCCCCACGATCGGCTGGTTGAGGGGCTTGCCGCCCATCGACCCGAAGAACGGGGCGTCGAAGCTGAACACCCCGCCGTCGGCCGCCACCAGCCAGTAGCCGCCGGTCGCCGGGTCGATCGCCATACCCACGATGGGCGCGTTCAGGGTGGTGCCCGGCGCGATCGAACCGTGCGGCGACGCGCCGCCGAAACTGCCGACGACGCCAGAGGCCGTCACGAGATCCAGGCCACCGCTTGGGGTCGCGGCCTCTCCGACGACGGGCGGCTGTTGACCGGGAGGGCCTGCGAGGAGCCAAGAACCCCACGTCGAGGTCATGTTGCAGGTGAACGTGTCGCCCGTGTCCGTCGTGATCCAGTAGCCGGGCGTCGACGGCGAGGCCGACATCCCGATCACCCGACGCGGCCCCGGGGGCATCGACGACAGCCTGGGGTACTCGACACCCAGCTGGGTGGTGTAGGTGCACTGGGCGCCGGATCCGACGGCACCGGCGGCCTGGCGCACTCCGGCGACGGCTGCTGCCGTGGACCCCGGCAGGAGCCCGAGCCAGGAAGCGGCGAGCCCCGCGCTCGCGATCGCGACGGTCATGCGCACCCGCCGGGCGACCGTTCGTCCCCATCCGCGTGCCGTGGGACCCCGTCGTTCCGCTCCCGGTCGTCGCCGCATGGCCTCCCCCTCTCTCGTCGAGACACTGCACCCGTAGTGCTAGCACGCCAAGCGCCGGGCTGCGGGCGCGAGGATCCGTGGGATCGGCGAGGAGACCCTCGATCTCGCAAGACCATGCTCGCCGGCCGTCACTGCCCTTCCCGCTCGTAGCGCACGAGGGTGGTCGGGCCGGACCTGGCGACCGAGAGCAGCCGCAACGTCGCCGGCGCCGTCCGGTCGGTGAACAGTCGTGTGCCCTGGCCGACCAGCTCGGGGAAGACGAGGATGCGGTACTCGTCGACGAGGCCCCGTTCGCCGAGGGCGTGGACGATGCTCGCGCTGCCGGCGACGACGACCTCGTGGCCGGCGCTTCCTGTTGCTGGAGCACGTCGGGCGCACGAGTGGCCGGCCCTACCAGACGGTCCTCGAGGTGGTCGACTACGACCGGTCCAGCGCCCAAGCGGTGGTCATGTCGGGGTGGGGCAGGGCCGATCATCCGACGCGTGCTGAGCAAACTGGCGGGGTTCACCTACGACGGGACCGACGAGAGCCGGCTTGCACTCGTGCGCCAACTCCCGGTCGTCAGGTTCACGCCCTCGAGCCTCGCCAACGATCGGTGACCGAGCGGCGAGGGGCACCGCCGAGCGGTCGCTGACCGCGGAGCACGGGACGCGCCTCGGTGCCCGGCGACGCCCGGGACAACCGCGCCACGCCCTAGCGTGCCAGCGTGCATCGTGGGCTGCTCCCCAAGGGTCTGGTTGGAGTCCTCGGAGTGCTGGTGGCCGGTGCTGCCGTGCTCGGCGTCACCGAGGTCCCCTCGCGGGTCGAGCGTCAGTCAGCGTATCGACCGCCGGCAGGGTGGCAGACGGTGACCGATGGCGGCGTGGCGATCTCGGTGCCCATGAGCTGGACCCTCGCGTACCTTCAGGCATGTCCCAACGACCGCGTCGGGACGCTCGTGATCGGGACAGCGCCGCCGTCGGCTCCCCGGCTGTTCTGCCCGATGGTGGCGACGACCCCAGCTCCCCGATTTGTCCACCTGGGGAAGATGACGCGGCACTCGACCTCGAGTGGCGGTCGCGCCCGGGTGGTCAACGGGCTCCGGCTGTGCGCCGTCCGTGGCTCCGGCGGCCGTGCTTGGACCATCCCGTCGCTGCACCTCGAGGTGTCCGCGAGCGGACCCGGCACGACCGCGGTGGTGCGCACCTTGCGCCACGCGTAGCCCGCGTGGCCACGCGAAGGGTGCGGCGCTCGGCGCCCGCGGACCTTCGCCGCTCACCCGTCCGCCGCGTCGAGTCCCCAGCTGATGACCTGCGTGGGATGGAGCCGAATGATCGCCCCGACGGCGTTGCCGTCGGCATCGGTCGCCGCTCTGATGGCCTCGGCGTCGCCGCGCACCATCACGCAGCGGGGTCGCCACGGAGGGAGCACGTCGTCCACCACCAACGCCACCTTGGCGTTGGACGACGCGTACGCGAACTTCCTCGTCCCTTCGAGCTCCCGGCCGCCGATGTCGATCGTGTCGAGCGCCGCGTTGTAGGTCCAGCCGAGCGGAACGACATGGGGTCTCCCGTCGGGGTCGACGGTGGCAAGGCGGCCGAGTCGCCGCTCCCCCAGGTACTCGAGCTCTTGGGTGGAAAAGACGCTCATCACCCCTCCCTCCAACGGCAGGCAGCAGTCGGCGACCTGGCTGGTGTGGGTGCGCGCCCGCCGCCAGAAAGTGCTCTAGGTAACGTTATCAAGAGAACCGTGCTGCGGTCAACGGTCGGTAGGCTGGTGCCCGTGCCCGCTCGTGGACAGGATCGACCAGAAGGCTTGACGGTCTGGACCGACCTCTGCGAGGTGGTCGACCACGTCCGGATCCTCGTGAACCGGGACCTGCAGCAGTCGGCGGGCTTGACGTTGGCGGAGAACGTGGTGCTCTGTCAGGTGGCCATGAGCCCACGGCGGCGGTTGCGGATGGTCGACCTCGCCAACCAGCTCGCCATCGCCAAGAGCGCGGTGACCAAGACCGTCGACCGGCTCGAAGCGCGGGACCTGGTGCGACGAGAGCGGGAACCGAGGGACCGGCGCACCGTGTACGCCGCGCTCACGGCCGCCGGGGAGGCGGTGTTCGACCGGGCGAGGCCCGCCTACGTGGCATCGATCGAGCGGCACTTTGCCGAGCGCCTCGACCAGGGGGTCCTCCGCCAGTTGCGTCGCGTGCGGGAGCAGGTGATGGCACGCGGCGGCTCGGGGACCGCACCCGGTGGATGACGCACTGACGGGAGGGTTCCTCAGGCTGTCTCCTCGCCGACCACGGCCGCAGTAGGCGACGAAAGTCGCCGACGGACACTGGACAATCATGCGGCGGTAGACCGACACCGACGTGCGAGTCGAGCCCGCCGTCGCCACGGCTAGCGGTCCTGTCCCCTGTCGCAACGGCGCGCCGTCCGGTGTCTTCATGTCGGACGGCCCAGCAGAGGAGGCAGGATGGCGAGCACGCCGAGGATCCCGAGAGCGGAGCTGACCGGCATCTACGGCGCGGTGGTGCAGCGCATGGCCCGCAAGATGCTGGGCGACGTCCCCGAGTCGATCGAGGTGATCTGGCACAACCCGAAGGTGAGGACCTTCAGCCTCACCCTGAGCCGCAAGGTGCTGAAGTGGGACCAGTGTGATGAAGGCCTGAAGTCGCTCGCCCACATGGCGGCGGCGAGCTTCGTGGGCTGCAGCTTCTGTCTCGACCTCGGCTACTTCCAGGCGAAGCACCGCGGCATCGAGACTGCCAAGGCGCCCGAGGTGCCGCGGTGGCGCGCCGCCACGGTCTTCACCGACCTCGAGCGCGACGTGATGGAGTACGCCGAGGCGATGACGCAGACCCCGCCGACCGTGACCGGCGAGCTGTCGGACCGGCTGCTCGAGGCGCTCGGACCGGCGGCGCGCTTTGAGCTCGCCGCGTTCGTCGGGCTCACGGACTTCATGACCCGCGCCTACGTCGCCTACGGCGTCAAGTCCCAGGGATTGGCAGCCGCCTGTGGGCTGGAGCCCTTGCCGACGCCGAGCGCGGAGCTCCGCCCGACGGCATGATCGACGACCCGTTCGTCGTCCATCGCAGCTTGCTGTCCACCGTCGCCTACGAGGTGCTCGGGGGTCGCCGCTGACGCCGAAGACGCCATCGAGCAGAGCTGGCTGCGGTGGGCCGATGTCGACCAGACCCAGATTCGGGATCCACGCGCCGACGGCTGAGCCCGACCGACGGCCGCCACCGGCCGCGGGCGAGCGCGGCCCGGCGCAATGGCGGCAGGATGCGGGACATGAGCCGGCTGCGAGTGCACAACTTCACGATCTCGGTCGACGGCTACGGCGCCGGCCCGGCCCAACGGCTCGAGGAGCCGCTGGGGGAGGGCGCCCGCCGGCTGCACGAGTGGATCTTCGAGACCCGGGCCATGCGGGAGCTGACGGGACAGCCCGGCGGCGACCGAGGGCTGGGTGACGAGCTGTTCCGGGCCCGCACCGAGGGCGTCGGGGCCACGATCATGGGCCGCAACATGTTCGGGCCAGTGCGGGGGCCGTGGCTCGACGAGGCCTGGCGAGGCTGGTGGGGCGAGGACCCGCCCTTCGGCCACGACGTCTTCGTGCTCACCCATCACCCGCGGCCCGACCTGGCGATGCGCAACGGCACGACGTTCCGCTTCCTCGACGCGAGCCCGCACGAGGCGTTGGCCCGCGCCGCCGAGGCGGCCGGGGGCAAGGACGTGGTGCTGGGCGGGGGAGTGGCGACCGTCCGGGCGTTCGTCGCCGCCGGGCTGGTCGACGAGCTGCACGTGGCGGTGGCGCCCGTCCTGCTCGGCGGGGGAGAGCGGCTCTTCGCCGACCTCCCCGGGCTCACCGGGTACGCCTGCTCCCCCCTGGCGTGCTCGGGTGGCGTCGCCCACCTCCATCTGCGGCGGGTCGAGGTGGCGGGTGAGACGGCGGCCGGCACCTGAGCCCCGGGGGACGCACTGTCGCCAGGTCGCCGGCGAGGTTCCCAGCAAGGTCGCTCCCGCACGCTCGGGCGCGGTGCCGGCGAGGGCCGGACCGAGCGGACCAAGGAGTGCCCCATGAGCAACACGACCACGGTGACCGGCAACCTCACGCGGGATCCCGAGATCCGGTACACCCGTGACGGGCAGGCGAGCGTCCTGCTCGGCGTGGCCGTCAACCGGCGATGGCAGGACCGCGAGACCCACGAGTGGGAGGAGTCGACGTCCTTCTTCGACGTCGTGTGCTGGCGCGACCTGGCGGAGCACGTCGCCATGTCGCTCACCAAAGGGGCGCGGGTCATGGTGACCGGGCGGCTCGAGCAGCGGTCGTGGGAGAACGAGGAGGGCGAGCGCCGCTCGAGGGTGGAGATCGTCGCCGAGGAGGTGGGGGCGAGCCTGCGGTTCGCCACGGTGGAGGTCCACCGCCCCGAGCGGACGGGTGACGCGCCACCGGAGGAGACCGAGGACGCCGACGGCGTGCTGGCGGCCACCGGCACGTGACCGGGACGGAGGGTGCGGGCGGCGACCGGCCGCCCGCACCCGTCGCCATCCGGCCGTGGGTCCGCTATCGCAAGGACGACGTGTTCGAGGTGTGCGGCGCCCTGGCTCTGGCCGAGACGCTGCTCGGCCGGCACGGACATCGCGAGGAGGCGGCCCACATGGCCGCGGTCTTCGAGCTCGTAGAGGCCGGACTCACCCGCTGAGGAGGCGGCGGGCGGGGAGGGCGATCAGCCCCTGCGGGCGAGGTCGAAGCGGTCGAGGCGCATGACCTTGTCCCATGCCGCCACGAAGTCGTGCACGAACGTCTCCTCGCCGTCGTCGCTCCCGTAGACCTCCGAGATGGCCCGTAGCTGGGCGTTGGCGCCGAACACGAGGTCGACGGCCGTCCCGGTCCACTTCACCTCGCCGCTGGCGCGGTCGCGACCCTCGTAGACGTGCTCCGCCGAGGCCGACGCCTTCCACTCGGTGCCCATGTCGAGCAGGTTGACGAAGAAGTCGTTGGTCAACGCCTCGGCGCGGTCGGTGAAGACCCCGAGCCGGGACTGACCGACGTTGGCGCCGAGCACCCGCATGCCGCCGACGAGGACGGTCAGCTCGGGCGCCGTCAGTGTGAGCAGGTTGGCCCGTTCGACGAGCAGCTGCTCGGGGGACGACTTCTCGCCGGGACGGAGGTAGTTCCGGAAGCCGTCGGCGGTCGGCTCGAGCACGGCGAAGGACTCGACATCGGTCTGCTCCTGCGAGGCGTCCGTACGGCCCGGTGCGAACGGGACCGTGACGCCGTGCCCCGCGTTCCTCGCCGCTTGCTCGACGGCCGCGCACCCGGCCAGGACCACGAGGTCGGCGAGCGACACCTGCGTCCCGCCCGCCTGGGAGCGGTTGAAGTCCTGCTGGACCTGTTCGAGCGTCTGCAGCACCCTCGCCAGCTTGCCGGGGTCGTTGACCTCCCAGCTCCGCTGGGGCTCCAGCCGGATCCGTGCCCCGTTGGCGCCGCCGCGCTTGTCGGTGCCGCGGAAGGTGGCCGCTGCCGCCCACGCGGTCGCGACCAGCTGGGGGATGGACAGCCCGGCACCGAGGACCTTCTCCTTGAGGGCGACGATCTCTGCCGCGCCGATCAGGTCGTGGTCGACCGCCGGTACCGGGTCCTGCCACAGCTGCGGCTCGGGGACCCACGGTCCGAGGAAGCGGGAGACGGGGCCCATGTCGCGGTGCAACAGCTTGTACCAGGCCTTGGCGAAGGCCTCGGTGAGCTGCTCGGGGTGCTCGTGGAACCGCCGGGCGATCGGCTCGTACACGGGGTCCATCCGCAGCGCCAGGTCCGTCGTCAACATCATGGGGGCGTGGCGCGTGGAGGGGTCGTGGGCGTCGGGGACGGTGCCCTTGGCCTCGGCGTTCTTCGGCGTCCATTGCTTGGCACCGGCCGGGCTCGTCGTGAGCTCCCAGTCGTAGCCGAAGAGGTTGTCGAGGAACCCGTTGTCCCACGTGGTGGGCGCGCTGGTCCAGGCGCCCTCCAGGCCGCTCGTGACGGCGTCGTCGCCCGTCCCGGTGCGATAGGTGCTCTTCCAGCCGAGGCCCTGCTGCTCCAGGGGTGCACCTTCGGGCTCCGGGCCGACGTGCTCCGCCGAGGCGGCACCGTGGGTCTTGCCGAAGGTGTGGCCCCCGACGATCAGCGCCACCGTCTCCTCGTCGTTCATCGCCATGCGGCCGAAGGTCTCCCGGATGTCCCGGCCGGCGGCGACCGGGTCCGGGTTGCCGTTGGGGCCCTCGGGGTTGACGTAGATCAGCCCCATCTGGACCGCGCCGAGGGGGTTGGCCAGCTGGCGGTCGCCGCTGTAGCGCTCGTCGCCCAGCCAGGTGTCCTCAGGGCCCCAGAAGATCTCTTCGGGCTCCCAGATGTCCTCCCGGCCGAAGCCGAAGCCGAACGTCGTGAAGCCCATCGACTCCAAGGCGCAGTTGCCGGCGAAGATGATGAGGTCGGCCCAGGAGATCTTCTGGCCGTACTTCTGCTTCACCGGCCACAGCAGGCGGCGCGCCTTGTCGAGGTTGGCGTTGTCGGGCCAGCTGTTGAGCGGCGCGAAGCGCTGGGCGCCGGCGCCGCCACCGCCACGCCCGTCGTGGATCCGGTAGGTGCCCGCCGCGTGCCACGACATCCGGATGAAGAGCGGCCCGTAGTGGCCGTAGTCGGCGGGCCACCACTCCTTCGACGTGGTCATCACCTCGAAGACGTCCTGCCGCAACGCCTCGACGTCGAGGGACGCGAACGCGTCGGCATAGGCGACGTCCTCGCGCATCGGGGACTGGCGTGAGCTCCGGTGCAGGACGCGCAGGTTGGGCTGGTTCGGCCACCAGTCCTGGTTCGACATCGATGGGTGCGGCGCCGGGGCCGGGGAGGGGATGACGGGGTTCTCGCTGTCGCTGCCGCGGTCAGGCACGTCGGTGCTTCTCCTCTCACTTTCACTTCGTGGTGGTGGCCGCACGGCTCAGCGCCGGTGGCCGGTCTTGGGTTGGGAGCACTCCTGCAGCCCGGGTGGCCGCGGCTCGATCGGGTGGACCGACCCGGTGGAACGTGACCCACGTGGCCAGAGGTTCGCACCGACTGGCTCGTGCCCATGTATACTACATCCAACTTTAGAACTAGTCAAGGAAACGAATCGATACAAAAAGCGGGGCACCGCCCACCGACCCTCGGCAGGGTGTCGGCCCAGCCGATCGAGGAGGCAGCCATCAACGAGTTGGTCCAGCGATTGCGCGACCGGGGGTGGCGGCTCACGGCCCAGCGTCGGGTCGTGGCCGAGGTCCTGTCGGGCGAGCACGTCCACCTGACGGCGGACGACGTCTACGGGCGAGCCCAGCGGCTGCTCCCCGAGATCAGCTTGGCCACCGTGTACAACACGCTGAACGAGCTGGTGAGCATGGGGGAGGTGCTGGAGATCTCGGCCGGCGACGGCCCGAAGCGCTACGACCCCAACACCGCCGCCGCGCACCACCACCTCTACTGCGTCGAGTGCGGCACGCTGCGCGACATCAACCCCGAGGGCACCGACGGACTGGCGCTGCCGGCGTCCCAGCAGCACGGGTTCGAGCTGCTCGACGTCGACATCGTCTTCCGGGGTCGCTGCCCCGACTGTCGGGCCACCGCCCGGAGCGCCACCGCCTGACGCTGCCACCGCCTGACGCCGCCACCGCGTCGCGGCCCCGACGGCCCGCGCGGGCACTCTGGCGAGGAACGCTCCCAGTAGACGTCCACCCCGTCGACCGGTGCGGCGCGGGTCGCCGGCTCGCTCATGGTCACCGTTCCGTCGGCTGCTCTCGACGGACAGGACGGCGGCCGGTCGGGCGGCTCATCGCCGCACCTTCCGGCGGCGCCCGGCTGTCAGCCGGCGGCGTCCTGCCCGCCTGCGCCGGGCTCGAAGTCGAGGGCGAGGGAGTTGACGCAGTAGCGCATCCCGGTCTCGGTCGGCCCGTCGGGGAACACGTGGCCCAGGTGGCCGCTGCAGCGGGCGCACACGATCTCGGTGCGCACCATGAAGTGGCTGTGGTCGGGCCGCTCGACGACCGTGCCCTCGGCGATGGCCCGGTCGAAGCTCGGCCACCCCGACCCCGAGTCGAACTTGTTGGTGGAGGTGAAGAGGGGCGCCCCGCAGCCGGCGCAGTGGAACACGCCGCCCTCGTCGACGTGGAGGTACTTTCCCGACCCGGGCGGCTCCGTGGCGCTCTGGCGCAGCACTTCGTACTGCTCCGGGCTCAAGCGCTGGCGCCACTCCTCGTCGGTGAGCTCCATGTCGGGTGCCACGGTCCCGCCCCTTCCTTGCCGGTTGCAGCCTCGAGCGTGAGGCTAGTGGCCGGAGCTGCCGAGAGACGCCTCGCACGAGGCGGTAATTTCCCTGTGTGCCCGACCCCACGCCGGTTCCGTCCGCGCTCGATCCGAGCCGGGTCCCGGTCCATGTGGCCTGGGTCACGGGCGACGGCCGGGCCGCCGACGGCAGGGGGAACGGAGCCGGTGGACGTGCGGAGGACGTGGCCGCGGCGAGCGACGTCGCCCTGGCCGATCTGGTGGAGGGCGCCCTGTCCGTCGGCATCCGGTGGCTCACCGTGGCCGGCACCGCCGGGAGCGCCGTGGGCGAGGCCCTCGCCACCTGGCCCCTCCGCCGGGGCGCCGAGGTCCCGGCTCGGGTGGCGGTCCGCCGGTTCGGCCCCGACGGGGTGTGCGACGAGCACGGGGCGGACGCGCCGGTGCTGGTCGTGACGCTGGCCGTCGGCTACTCGGGGCGCGCCGAGGTCCTGCGCGCCGTCGAGCGCCTGGCGGCCGAGGGGGTCGCCCCGAAGGACGTCGACGAGACGGCGATCGCCGGGCGCCTCTACGACCCGTCCATGCCCGACCCCGACCTCATGGTGCGCAGCGGCGGGGAACGGCTGCTCTCGGACCTCCTCCTGTGGGAGATGACCTACGCGGAGCTGCTCTTCCTCGACGACCTGTGGCCGGCCATCCGCCGCGGGCACCTCTACGACGCCGTCGTCGAGTTCCAGCGCCGTCACCGGCGGTACGGGGGGATCGTGAGCGCCGGGAGCCGGCGGTGACCTCGACCAAGGTGGCGGTGCTCCTCGGGCTGGGGGTCCTCGGTCTCCTGTGCTATCTCGCCGTCGAGGGGTTCACCGCCGTCACCGAGATCCTCGTCACCTTGGGCGCCCTGGTGGCCATGATCTCGGGCGGCAGTTGGCTGACGGGCAAGTTCGGCATCTACGGCCGGGGGGCCCGCGGTGCCCGACCGGCGGGACCGCCGGCCGCCGCCGGCCCCGGCACTGCCGCCGGGCCAGCCGCCGCAGGTCCACGGGGCGCAGGGCCGGACGTCGGGGAACCGGCTGCCACCGACCGGTACTGCCCGGGCGCCGACCTGGCGGGGCGCGGGCACCCGGCGGCGGCACCGGACGCGGGGCGGTGACCCTCTCCCACGACCGGGGGGTGGTGCTGCGCACCTACCGCCTGGGGGAGGCGGACCGGATCGTCGTCATCGCCACCGAGGCACGCGGCAAGGTGCGGGCGGTGGCCAAGGGGGTCCGGCGCACGGCCAGCAAGTTCGGCGCCCGGCTCGAGCCCCTGAGCCACGTGAACCTCCTCCTCTGGCAGGGCCGCAGCGACCTCGAGATCGTCAACCAGGTGGAGGTGCTCGACCACTTCCGCACGGTGCGAGAGGACCTCGACCGGATGACCCGGGGCCTCTCCTTGCTCGAGGTCACCGACCAGCTGTCCCAGGAGGGACATCCCGACCCCGCCCTCTACCGCATGTTGGTGGGCGCCCTGCGGGCCCTCGCCGACCCGGCCCGGGACCCGACGATGGTGGCGCCGGCCTTCTTCCTGAAGGCGCTGGTCCTGGAGGGCGCCGAACCGGTCCTCGATGCCTGCGCGTCGTGCGGGGAGGGGGCCGACGTGGTGGACCTGGTCGCGTTCGACCTGGCGCAGGGGGGTGCGCTGTGCCGGTCCTGCCGGCGCGGCCGGCCCGTGAGCCCCGAGGCGCTGGCGGTGGTGCGCGGCGTCCTCGGCGGGGCCCTGGGCCCGCTGCTGGCGGCGCCGCCGCCTCCGTGCGCCGGCGAGGTGGCGTCGCTCGCCACCGAGGCGATCGAGGCCCACCTCGACCGCCGGTTGCGGGCCGCCCGGTCGACGGTCGGGCTGTCGTGACGGGCCCGGCGCGGTGACCCCGGCCGACTTCGGGGTCTACGTCCACGTCCCCTTCTGCCGGCAGCGCTGCGACTACTGCGCCTTTGCCACCTACACGGACCGGGACCCGCTGATGGGCCGCTACGCCAACGCCTGCGTGGCGGAGCTGCGGGGCGCCCGGGCCGCCGGGGAACTGCCCCCGGCCACCAGTGTCTTCTTCGGCGGGGGGACGCCGTCGCGCCTCCCGGCCGCCGAGCTGTGCCGGATCCTCGACGCCGTGCCCCGGGAGGCGGGCGCCGAAGTGACGGTCGAGTGCAACCCCGAGGACGCCTCGGACGAGCGGTTCGACGCCTACCGCGCGGCCGGGGTCACCCGCCTGTCCTTCGGGGTGCAGTCGACGGCCGGCCACGTCCTCGCCAGCCTCGGGCGGCGGCACGGGCCCGAGGCGGTGGGCCGGGCCGTCGAGCTGGCCCGGGCGGCCGGGATCCCGACCTTCAACCTCGACCTCATCTTCGGGGCCGTGGGGGAGTCGGACGCCGACTGGGACCGGACCCTGGCCGACGTCCTGGCCCTACGGCCGCCGCACGTGAGTGCCTACGCCCTCACCGTCGAGCCCGGCACGCCCCTCGCCGGCGACCCGAGCCGCCACCCCGACGACGACGTCCAGGCCGACCGGTACGAGCGCGCCGAGGCGGTGCTCTCGGCGGCCGGCTACCGGTGGGAGGAGGTGTCCAACTGGGCACTGCCCGGCCACGGCTGCCGGCACAACCGCCTGTACTGGTCCCAGGGCGACTACCGGGGCATCGGCTCGGCCGCCCACTCCCACCGCCGGGGGCGTCGCTGGTGGAACGTGCGCACCCCCGACCGCTACGTGGCGGCGGTCGAGGGCCGGCGGTCCCCGGTGGCCGGCGAGGAGGTCCTCGAGCCCGAGCGGCGGGCGCACGAGGCCCTCCTGCTGTCGCTGCGGACGCCGGCGGGGGTGCCCGAGGCGGCGCTGCCCGACGTGCCGGAGCTCGACGGGCTGGTCGAGCGCGCCGGCGGCCGGGTGGTCCTCACCGTCCGGGGGCGCCTCCTGGCCAACGCCGTGACGGCCTACCTCGAGCCGGTGGGCGCCGGGGATCCCGTGCCGGTGGATGCCGGGGCGCCCCGGGACAGCCGGTAACCTGCCGGGCCATGACCGACGTGCAGCGGGCCGCCGAGCCGGTGGCCGCCGAAGGCCTCATGGAGAAGGTCGTCGGCCTGGCCAAGCGCCGGGGCTTCATCTTCCAGTCGGCCGAGATCTACGGCGGCTTCCGCTCGACGTACGACTACGGGCCGCTCGGGGTCAACATGCTGCGCAACGTGAAGGACGCCTGGTGGCGCGCGATGGTGCAGCTGCGCGACGACGTCGTCGGCATCGACGCCGCCATCCTCGGTCCGCCCGCCGTGTGGGCGGCGTCCGGTCACCTGGCCAACTTCACCGATCCGCTCGTCGAGTGCCGGACCTGCCACTCCCGCTGGCGCGAGGACAAGCTCGAGGGTGCCTGCCCCAACTGCGGCGGGACCGACTTCACCGAGGCCCGCTCCTTCAACCTCATGTTCAAGACCCACGCCGGGCCGGTCGAGGACCAGGCGGCCGAGGCCTACCTGCGCCCGGAGACGGCCCAGGGCATGTTCGTCAACTTCCTCAACGTCCTCCAGACCACCCGGAAGAAGCCCCCCTTCGGCATCGCCCAGGTGGGCAAGTCGTTCCGCAACGAGATCACCCCGCAGAACTTCGTCTTCCGCACCCGCGAGTTCGAGCAGATGGAGATGGAGTACTTCGTGCCGCCCGACGAGGGCCCCAGGTGGCACGAGTACTGGCTGGCCGAGCGGTACCGCTGGTACGTGGACCTCGGCATCCCCGAGGACAAGCTCCGGCTGCGCCACCACGACCCCGACGAGCTGTCCCACTACTCGGCCGGCACGGCCGACGTCGAGTTCCTCTTCCCGTGGGGCTGGGACGAGCTCGAGGGCATCGCCAACCGCACCGACTACGACCTGAAGGCGCACGCCGCGGCGTCGGGCGAACGCCTGGACTACTTCGACCCCACGACCGGGGAGCGCTACACCCCCCACGTCATCGAGCCGGCCGCCGGGGCCACCCGCACGATGATGGCCTTCCTCCTGGCGGCGTACGACGAGGACGAGATCGGCGGCGAGCGGCGCGCGGTGCTGCGCCTCCACCCGCGCCTCGCCCCGTACCAGGTGGCGGTGCTGCCGCTATCCAAGAAGGAAGCGCTCGAGCCCCTCGCCCGCGAGGTGCTCCACCTCCTCCAGCCGCACTTCATGTGCGACTACGACGTCACCCAGAGCATCGGGCGCCGCTACCGCCGCCAGGACGAGGTGGGCACCCCGTGGTGCGTCACCGTCGACTTCGACTCGCTGGAGGACCGGGCCGTCACCGTCCGGGACCGGGACACCACCGAGCAGGTGCGGGTCCCCCTCGACGGCCTGCTCGACGAGCTGCGCCGGCGGGCCGGCGACGCCTGACGACATCGGCCCCCGGATGCCCGCCTCGACGACTCCCCTCCACGGCTGGACGGCGCCGGGCTGGGAGGCGGTCCGGGAGGCCTTCGCCGCCAACTTCGCCGACGGCATCGAGGTGGGCGCGGCCTTCGCCGCCTTCCACCGGGGACGGCCCGTCGTGGACCTGTGGGGCGGGATCGCCGACCCGGCCACCGGCGCCCCGTGGCAGGAGGACACGATCGTCCTCGTGTACTCGACCACCAAGGGCCCGACGACCCTGTGCGCCCACCGGCTGGCCGACGCCGGGCTCCTCGACCTGGCGGCGCCCGTGGCCGAGTACTGGCCCGAGTTCGCCGCCGCCGGGAAGGAGGCGGTCACCGTGGCCCAGCTCCTCTCCCACCGCGCGGGCCTGCCCTGGGTGGACGGGACGCTGACCCTGGCGGAGGCGCTGGCGTGGGACCCTGCGGTCGAGGCGCTGGCCCGGCAGGCACCGGTGTGGGTGCCGGGAACGGCCCACGGCTACCACGCCGTCACGTTCGGCTGGCTGGTGGGGGAGGTGGTCCGCCGGGTGTCGGGCCGTTCGCTCGGGACCTATCTCGCCGAGGAGGTCGCCGGCCCGCTCGGCGCCTCCTTCTGGGTGGGGCTGCCCGCCGAGCACGAGGGCCGGGTGGCCCGGCTGGTCCCGGCACCGGGCGGGGGCGGGGTCGACCTGGACGCCCTGCTGGCGACGGCGGGCGACTACCTGGCCCCGGACGGTCCGCTGACCAAGGCCCTCGCCGCGCCCGGGGGCGCCTTCGGCGGCAGCGACGAGGCGGTCTGGAACGACCCCGCGCTCCATCGCGCCGAGGTGCCGGCGGCCAACGGCATCGGCGACGCCCGGTCGGTCGCCCGGATCTACAGCGCCGCCATGTGCGAGACCGAGACGCCGTCCGGCGACCGGCGCCGTCTCCTCTCCGGCGCCGCCCTGGCCCGGGCGATCGAGCAGCAGACCGAGGGCCCCGACCGCGTCCTCCTCGGGCTCGACCTCCAGTGGGGGCTGGGCTTCATGGTCCATCGCGGTCTCCTGGCCGAAGCCCAGCTCGGCGGACCCCGGGCGTTCGGTCACATGGGGCTCGGCGGCTCCCTCGGCTGGGCCGATCCCGACCGCCAGCTGGCGATGGGCTACGTCATGAACGGTCTTTCCCTCGCCATGGCCGGCGACCTGCGCAGCGTCCGGCTCGTCCACGCCTGCCTCGACGCCGCCCGGGCGGCCGCCGCCTGAGCGCCCGGAGGCGGCCGCCCCGTCGCCGCCCGCCACCGGCGCCCGGCCTCAGCTCACCCGGCGATAGCGGCGGATGGCGAGGGGGACGAAGACCACGAGCAGGCCGCCGCTCCACGCCAGGGCCTGCCACACGTCGGCCATGGACCACAGCGGCGACGGCCCGCCCAACATCAGCTGGCGGGCGGCGTCGACCACCTGGCTCACCGGCTGGTGCACGGTGAACGCCTGGAGCCATCCCGGCATCGTGGTCACCGGCACGAACGCCGACGAGGCGAAGGCGAAGGGGAAGAGCACCGGGAACGCCGCCAGCTGGGCCGCCTCGCTGTTGGAGGCGCTGAGTCCCACGATGGCGAAGATCCAGCTCAAGGCGTGGGCGAACAGCAGCACCAGGAGGACCCCGGCCACGAACGAGCCGACGGACGCCTCGACGCGGAAGCCGACGGCATAGCCGGTGACGGTGATGATCATCATGGCGACGGCGCTGCGCACCAGGTCGGCGATGGTGCGGCCGGCGAGGACGGCCGAACGGGCCATGGGCAGCGCCCGGTAGCGCTCGAGCAGGCCGGTGTGGAGGTCCTCGGCCAGCCCCACGGCCGTCGCCATCGACCCGAACATCACCGTCTGCACGTACACCCCGGCGACGAGGTAGTTGACGTAGCTCATCCCCGGCACGTCGATGGCGCCGCCGAAGACGTACCGGAACAGCAGCACCAACATCACCGGCTGGATGGCGCTGAAGAAGATGGCGTCGGGGATGCGCACGAACCGCAGCAGGTTGCGGCCTGCCACGACGAGGGCGTCGGAGACCGCCCACCGCAGGCGCCCGCCTTCGACGGCCTGGGGGACCTCGGCCGGCTCCGGCGCCAGCGCCCCGGCGGCGGTCACGGTATCTCCCCGGGCCCGCGCCCGGCCGGCGCCGCCGATGCGGCCGGTGTGGCGGGCGCGCCGTCGGGGCCGGGCTGGCCGGTCGCCGCACGCCCGGCGCGGTGCCCGGTCAAGCTGAGGAACACGTCGTCGAGGCTCGGCTCGCGCAGCGTGAGGCCGATCACCTCGTGGCCCGCCTGGTCGAGCGCCCGCAGCGCCGCCGTGGCGGTGACGGGGCCGCGGTCCACGGTGAGCTCGACGATCACGCCCTTCACGGCCGGGGGCCGGGGGGTGAGCGGTGCGAGGACGGCCACGGCGGTGACCGCCGTGGCCGTGTCGGCGAAGGTCACGCTGACCACCGAGGTGCCAAGCCCGGCCTTGAGCTCGGCCGGGGTGCCGGCGGCGATCACCTGGCCGTGGTCGACGACCACGATGCGGTCGGCCAGCCGGTCGGCCTCCTCGAGGTACTGGGTGGTGAGGAGCACCGTGGTCCCGGCGCCCACCAGGGTGTGGATCACCTGCCACAGGTCCTGCCGGCTCTGGGGGTCGAGACCGGTGGTCGGCTCGTCGAGGAAGAGGACCGGTGGCCGGGCCACCAGGGCGGCGGCGAGGTCGAGGCGCCGGCGCATCCCTCCCGAGTACGTCTTGAGGGTGCGGCCCCCGGCGTCGGACAGCCCGAACTGGACCAGCAGCTCGCCCGCCCGGACCGTCGCCTGCCGCCGGGTCATGTGGGTGAGGCGCCCGACCATGCGCAGGTTCTCCCGCCCGGTGAGGTTCTCGTCCACGGCGGCGTACTGGCCCGCCAGCCCGATGAGGCGCCGCACCGCGCCGGCTTCGGCCGCCACGTCGTGGCCGAGCACGCTCGCCGTCCCGGCATCGGCGGCGAGGATGGTGGACAGGATGCGGACGGCCGTCGTCTTCCCGGCGCCGTTGGGGCCGAGGAGCCCGAGCACCGTCCCCCGGGGCACGGCGAAGGAGACGCCGTCGAGCGCTCGCACCTGGCGCCGGCCCGGGAAGACCTTGACCAGGCCGTCGGCCACGACCGCCGGGCTGCCATCCACTGGCACAGGAATGTACCGCCGGCCGTGGCCCGGCCGATCGGGGCGGGGGCGCCCACGTCGCGCTCGGACGGGGCGGGCGAGTCCGTGGCCTCGTCTCGCCCCGTCTCGTCGCGCCGCGCGACGGGCGGTGGCGCTCGGGAGCAGGGGTCCGGTGCCCGGTAAGGTTGACCGTCCAGTGGATCGCCCGCCCGGACCGCTGATCCCGGGCCACCGACCGGTCGCACCGCCAGGAGGACCAATGCCGTACGTCTTCGACTTCAGCCACGCACACCGGCGTCCCCCCATGGAGATGAAGGACCTCCTGGGCGGCAAGGGCGCCAACCTGGCCGAGATGACGTCGGTGCTGGAGCTGCCCGTGCCGCCCGGCTTCACCATCTCCACCGACGCCTGTCGGGCGTTCATGGACGCGGGGTGGCCCGAGGGCCTGACCGACGAGGTGGCCCGGGCCCGCCGCCGGCTGGAGCGGGCGATGGGGAAGGAGATCGGCGACGCGGTCGACCCCCTCCTCGTCTCGGTGCGCAGCGGCGCCAAGTTCTCCATGCCCGGGATGATGGACACCGTCCTCAACCTCGGGCTCAACGACCAGTCGGTGGACGGCCTGGCCAAGCAGACCGACGACGAGCGGTTCGCCTACGACTCCTACCGCCGCTTCATCGCCATGTACGGGCGCATCGTGCTCGACATCCCCGGGGGGGAGTTCGACACCCTCTTCGAGGCGGCCAAGGAGCTGGCCGGCACGACGTCCGACGCCCGGGTGCCCACCGAGCTCCTCAGATACCTGGTCGACTCGTACCAGCAGATCGTGGAGCGCCATACCGGGACGCCCTTCCCCCAGACGCCCGAGGACCAGCTCCGGGGAGCCATCGAGGCCGTCTTCCGCAGCTGGAACTCGCCTCGGGCCCGCGCCTACCGCGACCGGGAGCACATCCCCCACGACCTCGGCACGGCCGTCAACGTGCAGGCCATGGTGTTCGGCAACCGTGACGACCAGTCAGGCACCGGCGTGGGCTTCACCCGCGACCCGGCGACCGGCAAGCAAGGCGCCTACGGCGACTTCCTCGTGAACGCCCAGGGCGAGGACGTGGTCGCCGGCATCCGCAACACCCAGCCCCTGGCGGACCTCGAGACCGCCTTCCCCAAGGTCTACAAGGAGCTGATGGGCGTCTTCCAGCGGCTCGAGCGGCACTACCGCGACATGTGCGACACCGAGTTCACCATCGAGCAGGGGAAGCTCTGGATGCTCCAGACCCGGGTGGGCAAGCGCACCGGCCGGGCCGCCCTCAAGATGGCCGTCGACATGACCACGGACAGCCACATCCGCCTGACGATGGCCGAGGCCGTGGGCCGCCTCACCGAGGACCACCTGTCGGCGGTGCTCCACCCGCAGTTCAAGGGGTCGGGCCACGACGTGCTGGCCACGGGCCTCGCCGCCTCCCCGGGTGCGGCGGTCGGGCGGGCCTACTTCACCGCCGACGACGCCGAGGCGGCCGCCCAGCGGGGCGAGCCGTCCATCCTCGTGCGCAACGAGACCTCGCCAGAGGACGTGCACGGGATGCTGGCCGCCCAGGGTGTCCTCACGGCCCGCGGCGGCCTGGTGAGCCACGCCGCCGTCGTCGCCCGCGGCTGGGGCAAGCCGGCCGTGGTCGGTGCCGAGGCCCTGCGGATCTCCCGGCACCAGCTGCGGGTGGGCGACGTGGTCATCGACGAGGGCGACTGGCTGTCGCTCGACGGCACCACCGGCGTGGTGGTGGCCGGGCAGGTCGAGCTGACCCCGGCCGACCCGCCGGCCGAGTTCGACACCATCCTCGGGTGGGCCGACCAGCTGCGCGAGGGGAAGCTCGGCGTGCGGGCCAACGCCGACAACGGCGAGGACGCGGCGAACGCCCGCCGCATGGGCGCCGCCGGCATCGGCCTGTGCCGCACCGAGCACATGTTCCTCGGCGAGGACCGGCTCCCCGTGGTGCGGCGGATGATCCTGGCCGACACCCCCGACGAGGAGGCCGAGGCCCTCGAGGAGCTGCGCAGCGTCCAGCGGGAGGACTTCGTCTCGATCCTCGAAGCCATGGACGGGCTGCCGGTGACCGTTCGCCTGCTCGACCCGCCGCTGCACGAGTTCCTGCCGTCCACCCACGAGCTGGCCCTGAAGGAGGCGACCCAGGGCCTGAGCGACGAGGAGCGCAAGCTGTTCCAGGCGGCCCGGGCGTGGGAGGAGGCCAACCCGATGCTCGGCACGCGCGGCGTGCGGCTCGGCGTCATCAAGCCGGGCCTCTATGCCATGCAGGTCCGGGCCCTCATGGAGGCGGCCCAGGAGCGCCGGTCGGCCGGCGGCCACCCGATCGTGGAGATCATGATCCCGCTGACCGTGAGCCGGGAAGAGCTGGCGCTCGCCCGCAGCTGGGTGGAGGAGGCGGTGGCCGAGTCCCAGGCCGAGCCCGCCGACGGGCGGCGGCCCCGAGGCCGCGCCCGAGCCCGGGCGTCGGCCAACGGCAGCGGCATCGAGGTGACCATCGGCACCATGATCGAGACGCCCCGGGCCGCCCTGCGGGCGGCGGAGATCGCGGAGGTGGCCGAGTTCTTCTCGTTCGGCACCAACGACCTCACCCAGATGACCTTCGGGTTCAGCCGGGACGACGTCGAGGGCCGCCTGATGGCCCGCTACCTCGAGCTCGGCCTGCTGGCGCGCAACCCGTTCGAGACGGTCGACCCCGACGGCGTGGGCGAGCTGGTCCGGCTGGGCACGGCCCGGGGCCGGGAGACCCGTCCCAACCTGAAGGTCGGGGTGTGCGGCGAGCACGGGGGGGACCCGGCCTCGATCGACCTGTTCTACAAGGCCGGGCTCGACTACGTCTCGTGCTCTCCGTACCGGGTGCCCGTGGCGCGCCTCGCCGCCGCCCAGGCGGTGGTGGCGGCCGGGGACGCCGACCTGGCGGCCCGGCCGGCGCCGGGGCGGGCCCGGGGGTCTCGGGGGAGCGGCGCCACGGCGTCCTCGTCGTCCCGCTCGTCGGCCGGGGGACGTTCGGGTGCAACGGCCGAGGGTGGCCGGTCGGCGGCGGCCGGCAGCGACCGCGTGAGCCGGGTGGCCAAGGCGGCCGGCAGCGACCGCGTGAGCCGGGTGGCCAAGGCGGCCCGCCGCTCGTCGAACGGCAAGAGCCCCCGGAGCGGCCCCCGCCGCTGACGGCGCCGCACCGGGTACGGCCGCATCCACGGGGTCGGGGCCGGTCGAGCCACCCGGGCAGTACCCTGCGGCCGTGGCGATCAGTGACGAGGAAGTGGCCCAGGTCCGGGCGGCGGCCGATCTCGTCGCCCTCGTCGGGGAGCACGCCGCGCTGCGCCAGCAGGGCCGGCGCTGGGTCGGCCTGTGCCCGTTCCACGCCGAGAAGTCACCGTCGTTCAGCGTGAACGCCCAGGAGGGCTTCTACTACTGCTTCGGATGCCACGCCTCGGGCGACGCCATCACCTTCGTCCGGGAGACGGAGCACCTCGACTTCGTGGATGCGGTGCGGTTCCTGGCCGACCGGGCCGGCATCGTGGTCCACGACTCGGCCGAGACCGCGGGCGAGCCCAAGCGCCGCACCGAGCTGTTGGCCGTCATGGAGCGGGCCGTCGCCTGGTACCACGAGCGACTGCTGTCGGCGCCGGACGCCGGCCGGGCCCGCGACTACCTGCGCTCGCGGGGGTACGACGGCGGCACGGTACGCCGCTTCCGCCTTGGATGGGCCCCGGACGACTGGGATGCCCTGGCGAGGGCGCTCCACGTGAGCGACCGGGTCCTGACCGACAGCGGGCTCGGCTTCGTGAACCGCCGGGGACGCCAGCAGGACGCGTTCCGGGGCCGCGTGCTCTTCCCCATCTGCGACCCGAGCGGCCGGCCGGTCGCCCTCGGTGGGCGGATCCTGCCGAGTGGGGGCGGCGAGAGCGGCGGTACGGCCGGCACGGCGGGTACGGCCGGCACG
>DAHUZJ010000044.1 GCA_027306585.1 Acidimicrobiaceae bacterium
GACAGGTTGCTCTTCTGCGACCAGGATGACGTTGCCGACAGCCACTGGGTCGAAGCCATGGTTGAGGCCCTCGACCACTGGGATCTGGTCGGCGGCCACACCGACTGCGAGAAGCTCAACGCAGACGTCAGGGGATGGCGAGAACCGCTGCAGCGGCCTGACCACGTTGGCGTAGCTTTCGGCTGCAATCTGGGGGTGCGCCGTCGGGCATGGGAGGGGGCCGGCGGCTGGCCCCTGGGCTGGCACGGCGGGTACGAGGACGTCGCGTTCTCGTGGTCGGTCCGCAACACCGGGTTCACCTTCGGCTACGCACCCGATGCGATCATGTACTACCGGTACAGGACCAGCCTGCGGGCGCACATGCGCCAGCAGTACGCCTATGGGCGTCAGAGCGAGGTTGCGCGGAGCGTGCGGCCTGATGCCGAATTGAGCCCTCGAGTTCCTGCCTGGCGCGTCATCGGCGCGCTGGTGCGGCACGCACCGCTGCTACTGCACCGTCGAACGGCTGGTATGTGGTTCGGCAAGCTCGCTCGACAGGCTGGCGTGCGAGCGAGCTTGTTGGCCGAGAAGCGCCGACGCCCGGCTTTGCCAGAAACCACCGATTGATAGGTGAGCACGGCGATTCGGTCGTGAGCTCGCCGAGCGTGGCGGTGCCCATCCGGCAAAAGAGCGCGGTCCCCGCTGAAACCGGAAGAGCCGCATTGTCCGCACACCCAACCAGCCACTTGGGTCCCGGGCAGACGAGGACGATCCCGGCCGGGGTCGGGAGCCGTCGCGGGGGATTTGGCTGACCCGGCGCGGGGGTCACAGTCCGCAGCGGTACGATTTTCCGGGCCAGCTACCTTCCATGAACAGCTCTCTGTCTGGCTCTGGCTGGCCTGCTCGGGGCCCGCACGCCGTCGACAGGAGGCTCGCATGTCGCTGGACAGGCTCGGCCTGGTGCAGACGTTCTTCCAGCGGTTCTTCAACGGCGACGTGGCCGACGCGGTGGCACTGCTCGATCCCGCGGTGGCGTACTGCGTCCCCGGCCTCCGGACCGTCGGCGGCACGTTCGTGGGGCGGGCGGCCGTGGCCGAGCACCTGGAGCGGTTCCTCGAGCTGACCGAGCGTCCGGTCGACGTCCTGAAGTGGGAGGACTGGCTCACCGGGGAGTCGAACGTGGCCGGTGTGGTGCGGCTCGAGCTCCAACGCCCCGGTCGCCTCGCCAACACCCGGCTGGTGTTCCTGGTGGAGGTGTCGGCGGACGCCCGCTCGATCGTGCGGATCGAGGTCTTCTTGAGCGATCCGGAGGCAGCCGCCCGGTTCTTCGCCTGGTGACGACGGTCACGTCCCGGCCGGCCGGCGTTGTCACCTGACGGTGGGCGCCGGCTCCCGGTGGCGGCGGTGAACGGATGGTGCGTCGTTGCCCGTGCGGCGCCAGGCGTCAATTCGTGGCCCCGCCGCTCCGATACCCAAGGTGATGAGCATCTCGGGCGGCCGGGGCCCCCAGTCGGTCTACCTCTCGTACCTCTCGGTCGGCGTGGGCGCCACGGTGCTGATGCTGATCGCCATCCCGCTCGTTGCCTCCCTGGGCCATTTCCCGGTCCAGTGGGCGGTCATCTGGACGGCGTTCGGCTGCACGGCCGCCACCACGGGCACGGTGCTGCTGTTGCCGTGGCCGAACCTCGTCGACACCCTGCGCGGGCAACGGCTCCTCTGTGCCTGGTCGCTCGTCGACGTCGGCGCGATCGGTGCCGTCATCGCGGCCACTGGAGGGACCGGCTCATGGTTCTGGGTGGCCTTCGTGCTCACGACCGTCTTCTTCGCCGCCGGGTACTCCTGGACGTACCAGCTCTGCCTGCTGGTCGCCACGCTGACCACCTACGCCTTCGCCGTGGTGGCCGCCGGCTCGCCGCTCGGTTCGACCCAGAACCTCTGGCGCGTGGCGGTCATCGTTGCTTCGTTCGCCTTGGCCAGTTTCCCGTCGCTCGAGATGCGCCGGCAGACCGAGGAGCATGAGCGGGCGCGCGAGGAGGCCCACCGGCTCGCCCAGCGCCTGGAGCAGCGCGAGGCGTGGTGGCGCGCGCTCATCGAGCGCACCACCGATCCGATCCTCGTCCTCGACGCCAACCGGGAGATGATCTTCGTCAGCCCGGCCTTCGAACTGGTCCTCGGCTACCCGCCCGAACAGGTGAGGGGGCTCGACCTCCCGACGGTCGTCCACCCCGAGGACCTCGAGGACGTGCGGGTGGCCATGGCCTTGGTGGCCGACGGTCGCCCCACGTCGGCCGTGCAGTGCCGGGTGCGCCGGCAGGACGGCGAGTGGCGGCACCTGGAGGTGAGCTTCACGGCCGTTGCCACCCCGGGTGGAGGCAGCATCGTGGCCAACCTTCACGACGTCACCAAGCGGGTCGAGGCCGCGGCCGCGCTGACCCATCAGGCGACCCACGACCCACTCACGGGGCTCGCCAACAGCCGCGCCTTCTACCACGGGCTGCACGCCGGCCTGGCCTTGGCACGCCGCAGGTCGGTGCCGCTGGCCCTCCTGCTGGTCGATCTCGACCGGTTCAAGGAGGCGAACGACACGTTCGGGCACGCCTTCGGCGACCAACTGCTCATCGGGGTCGCCCGCCGCCTCGAGGCCACGCTCCGGGGGGCCGACGTCATCGCCCGGCTCGGTGGTGACGAGTTCACGGCCGTGCTCACCACCGGCGGCGACCCGGCGGGTGCGACGATCGCCGCCCGCCGCCTGTGGGAGAGCCTGGGGGCCACCATGGTCGTGGCGGAGCGCCCGCTCGATGTGCACGTCAGCATCGGCATCGCCTGCTTCCCGGACCACGGCGACAATCCCGACGAGCTCCTACGCTGCGCCGACCACGCGATGTACCGGGCCAAGCGCTCGAGGAGCGGGGTCGCCCTCTACCAGCCGTCGGCTGCGCCACAGCCGCTCGCCTGAGCCGGCGAAGAGCCCCACGGGGCTCCTCAGAGCACGGAGAGCCCGGGGCGCGCCGGCATCCGGCCGGTCATGAGCAGCAGGAGGTCGCCGGCGTCCTCTCGCGCCGCGGCGAGGTGACCTGCCAGCAGGCAGGAGGCGGCGACGGCCGGTCGGAGGGCGGGGGGCGGCGCCAGCCCCAACGCCGCGGCGAGGTCGAGGCTGTGCACGGCGAGCTCGAACGTGCGGGTAGGCAGGTACCCGGCGAGGGTCATCACGCCCGCCGCCGTGGCGATCGGCGCATCGTCGGGCGTGGTGTCGACCAGAGCGAGGGCGGCGCGGGCGTGCTCCTCCACGGCGCGCGCCGGATCGACGCCCAGGGCGGCGCCGGCTGCACGCCCGCGCTCGGCGATCTCGGCGTCCCGCTGGAGGCGCGCCGTCGCGTCGCGTTCCGCCGAGAGCGCCGCCTCGTAGTAGGCGACGGGGTCCCCGACCTCGATCACGGCGTCGTCGGGCACCGCATCGAGGTACTGGCGCAGCAAGGACAGGGAGCGGCTGGCGTGCCCGACCAGGCCGCGCACGTCCCAGCTCCCGAGCGCGGGCAGGGTCCAGCGGTCGGGACCCACGTGGCGGGCGAGGTCCACGAAGCCCTCGGCGGCGGCGGCGAAGGCCGTTCGGGCGTCGTCGGCGCGGTCCACGTCTCCGCCGGCGCCTCGACGGCCGGCGCTCGGCCCGTTGGTCGGGGTGGTGGTCATGGCGCCTGGCTAATCGACGACGTCGATGCGGTCAAGGGTCTTGCTGGGCGGGGCGGCGTGGCGGCCGGCGTGCTGGGGCGGCGTGGCGGCCGGCGTGCTGGGCGGCGTGGCGGGCGGCCTCGCGGGGCGGGGGAGCGAGGAGGAGGGCGACCGGCAGGGCCGCCAGGGCCGCCTCGCAGGCCAGCCCGCCGGCTTCCTCCGGGACCGAGCGTTCGGTGAGGAGGTCCCGGAAGGGTCCGCTCGCGGCGCCGGGCAACGGGATGGTGGTGCCGGCGAAAGCGCTCCCCACGGGCAGGTCGTCGGGCGCCGCGACCAGCGAGGCCCCCAACCGTGCGACCACCGCCACCAGCCACTGACCCCTCTGGCTCCGGCGGGCGAAGGCCAAGATGTTGCGGGCCGCCGCGCCCACCGGCGCCAGGGGCACGTAGGAGGCCGTCGGGTCGAGCACGTCGCCGGCACGACGCCGGGCCCGGAGGGCCTGCGCCGTGACGAGGAGCTTCACCCGGCCGTCGCGCCACGCCCGTCGCAGGGCGATCGGGTCCGTCCCGTCCTCGAGGCCGTCCAACGCGTCCGCCAGGGCGCGGAAGTCGACCGGGCGGCGGTTGTCGGGGTCGACCAGCGAGAGGTTCCACACCTCGTCGCCCTGGTAGCAGTCCGGGACGCCCGGCAGGGCGGCCCGCAGCACCACGGCGCTCAGGCTGTTGAGGGCGCCGAGCCGTGCCACCTCGGCGACCAGGGCGCCGAAGCACTCCCGCACGAGGGCGCCCTCGCCGAGCAGGGCACGCGTCCCGAGATCGACGAGGCGGGCCTCGTAGGCCTCGTCGGGTCCCGACCATGACGAACGGACCTTCGCCTCGCGGGCGCTCTTGCGCAGGATCGCCGCCAGGCGCTCGATCAGGTGCTCGATCCGGTCGTCGTCGCCCGGCGAGGCGGGCAGCACGCCGAGGAGGACCTGGGCGAGGGCACGCGTCTCGAAGGAGAGGTCGCCGCCGTCGGCCGGGAGGCCGAGCGCCCGCCGGAAGGACCGGAGGCCCTCGGCGAAGGGTTCGGGATGCTCGCTGAGGGCGAGGAGCCGGCTCCGGACGTCCTGCGCCCGCTTGGTGTCGTGGGTGGTCCCCGGTAGGAGGCCGGCTCGGCCGTCCGCGGCGCGCTCGGCGGCGCGGGCGTGCAGCCGGGCCACCCCGTCGTGGCGATCGCGGCCGGGGGTGCCCCCCACCTCGCAGAAGGCGAGCGGGCCGGCCAGACGGTACCAGGCGGTGTCCTCCACCCCCTTGGCCATGACCGCCCCGGTGAGCTGCTGGAGCCCCAGCACGGTGTGCCGGCGAACCGGATCGAGCACGGCCGCCGCCACCCCCGGCGCCGCCGCCGACCGCGCCGCCTGGCGCCACTCCGCCACGTCGTCGGGCCGGGGCGGGCCGTCGTCGAGGTACGTGCGATAGCGGGTCAGGTGGCTGACCGTCGCCGCCAAGTCCTCGGTGGGGACCTCGAGGCGGTGCGCCAGCCGCTCGAGCTCCCCCGGGAAGCGGGCGTGGGTGATGAACCGGCGGGCTGTCACCGTAGCCGCGTCCACAGCCGGCTCACCCTCGGCTTGGGCCTGTCGGACGAGCTCGCCGAGCCCGTCGGGCTCGACGAGCACCCCGCCCTCGTCGTCGATCGCCTCGTAGCCGGTGGTCCCGTGCACACCCCAGTCGGGCGGGAGCGGCTCGGTGCTGCTCAAGATCTTCTCCACCACGATCGGCACGCCGGTGAGCGCCGCCAGCCGGCGCAGGTAGGTCGCCGGGTCACGCAGTCCGTCCACGTGGTCGACCCGTACTGCCGACAGCCGGCCGGTGCACGCCAGGTCCCGCACCAGGGCGTGCGTGAGGGCGAACACGTCGGCTGTCTCGACCCGCACGCCGACCAGGCCGTCGATGTCGAAGAACCGCCGGTAGTTGCGGTCGCGTGCGTCGTGCCAGTCGGTCAGGCGGTAGTGCTGTGCCGCCAGCACGTCGGCCACCGCCTCGTCCGGGCGGGGGTGCCCGCCGGCGATCGGCAGGTCGACCCCGCCGACGAGGAGCACCGCCTCGCCCCGGCGGGTCCCGAGCCGGACGGTGCCGCCCGCCAGCGCGTCGGCGAGTGGCGCGCCGAGCAGCGGGAGGACGACCTTGCCGCCGGCCACCTCCCATGTGACGTCGAACACCGGCGCCAGGTCGCTGGCGGGCCCCTCGACCAGCAGGCGGCGCCACCACGGGCCGCCCGGCCACGTCGCCAGGTGGTTGGGGACGATGTCCACGAGGATGCCCAGGTCGTGCTGCTCGCAGGCGGTGACGATCGCGCCGTACCCGTCCTTGCCGCCCAGCTCGGCCCGGAGCCGGGTCGGTTCGGTCCCGTCGTAGCCGTGGGTGCTGCCCGGGACGGCCTCCGCGACGGGTGAGCAGTAGAGGGTCTGCACGCCGAGTCGCGAGAGGTAGGGCACGAGCCCGGCAGCGTCGCGGAAGGAGAGGTCCGGGCCCAGCTGCACCCGGTACGTGGCGCCGAGGCCGGGCCGCAGGCTCACTGGTCCACGGCGGCCACGAGGACCCCGTAGGGGCCGAGGGCGATCAGTGGCGGCCCGTTGCCCTCCGGCTCGAGGGCCTCGCTGCCGGGAACAGGGGCGTGGTGACCGGCGAGGGGCTCGAGGCGGCAGCCGGCGAGGGGCGGCGGTCGGACCTCGGCTGCCACGTCCCGGAACAGGGCGACGATGACCACCGGGCGCCCGGCCAGGTACGGGTCTGCCCGCCGGACGACGACGAGGACGCCGACGGTCGGGTCGGCCCACGTCTCGGTCCGCTCCGGCTCCAGGCTGCCGAGCGCGGGCTCCTTGCGACGGACGTCCAGGAGCGCGCGCTGCCAGGCGAGGAGCGCGGCATGCGGGCCCTTCTCGGGCAGCGACCAGTCGAGCCGGCAGGCGGCGAACGTGGCGGGGTCCTGCGGGTCCGGCGGTTCGGTGCCGGCGTGGTCGCCGATCTCCTGCCGCCGACCGGTACGGACGGTCTCGGCGAGCGCGGGGTCGCCGTGGTCGGTGAAGAAGTGGAAGGGCGCCGTCTCGCCGTACTCCTCGCCCATGAACCGCAGCGGCACGTACCCCGAGCACAGCACGGCAGCGGAGACGGGGTACTGCGCGGCGAGCGGCAGCTCGTCGGCCAGTCGCCGCCCGAAGCCGCCGTTGCCGATCTGGTCGTGGTTCTGGGCGAAGACGACCAGGTGCTCGCCGCCGAGCGCCCGGGTCGGGCGGGCGCCGTGGCGCCGGCGGCGCGAGGGCGCCCACCGGCCGGCGACGACGAAGCCGTGCGTGCAGGCGAGGGCCAGGTCCTCGAGGGGTCGGTAGTCGCCGAAGTACCGGTCGCGCTGGCCGGTCAGCGAAACCCGCAGGGCGTGATGGAAGTCGTCGTTCCACACACCGTCGCAGCCCAGACCGCCCGCTGCCGGGGGCGTCACCAGCCGGGGGTCGTCGGCCGGGCTCTCGGCCACGACGCTGACCACCCGCCCCAGGCGGCGGCCCTCGGCGTGCACCGCCGCCGCCAGCTCGCCGACGAACGGTGACGCCGTCATATCGGTGATCTCGTGCACGGCGTCGAGGCGGAAGCCGTCGACCCCGAGCTCGCGCAGGGAGCTCAGCGCGTGCTCGACGAAGAACCGCCGGACCTCGTCGCTGCCGGCTCCGTCGACGTTGACGGCCTTGCCCCAGGGCGTGCGGTAGCGGTCGGTGAGGTACGGCCCGTACTCCTCGAGCACCGATCCCTCCGGGCCGAGGTGGTTGTAGACGACGTCGAGCACCACCGCCAGTCCTCGGCGATGGGCTGCCCGGCACAGGCGGGCCAGCCCCGCCCGGCCCCCGTAGCTCTGCTGCACGGCGAAGGGGAAGGCACCGTCGTAGCCCCAGTTCCGGCTGCCGGGAAAGGCGGCGACGGGCATCAGCTCGACCACCGTGTACCCGGCGCCCGCAAGGTCGTCGAGGTGGTCGACCACGCCGTCGAAGGTGCCGGCGGCCGAGAAGGTCCCCACGTGGACCTCGCAGACGACCTGGGCGGCGAGGGGGACGCCGTACCAGCCCGGGTCGGGACCGGCCGGGGTCGTGGGCACGACCTCCGACGGACCGTGCACGCCGTCCGGCTGGCCGCGGCTGGCGGGGTCGGCGAACGGGCCGCGGCCGTCGAGCCGGTAGCGGTAGCGCGTCCCCACCGGGGCCTCGACGGTTGCCTCGAAGTAGCCGTCGGGCGCCGGCTCCAGCGCGACCACCGCCTGGTCGCCTGCGACGAGCTCCACCTGCTCCGCTCGCGGCGCCCAGACGCTGAACCTCGTCCACCCGTCGCCGCGCGGGAACGCTCCGTGCCGGAACCTCGCCCTCGACTCGTTCACCCGACCCTCCGCTCTGCCGTCGGCCCGGGAGACGTACCCGGGCGTGCCCCGCCGCACGCCGAGCGGGCCGGCGGTGGCCCGGGGCCGTGCCGGGGAGCCGAGCCCCACCGGCACTGTAGGGTCTCCCGGGCTTTCGATCGTGAGCGAGGAGGACGATGAACACCGGCGACACCGCGTGGGTGTTGGTGAGCGCCGCCCTGGTGCTCTTCATGACCCCAGGACTGGCCCTCTTCTACGGCGGGATGGTCCGCTCGAAGGGTGTTCTCGCCGTCATGATGCAGAGCTTCCTGTGCATGGGGCTGGTCACGATCCTGTGGGCAGTCTTGGCGTTCAGCCTGTCCTTCGGCCCGGACGCCGGTGCCGGCCTGATCGGCACCCTCCACCTGGGCGGCCTGGCCCACATGGCCGGCGCGCTGCCCGGCTTCCACCACCTGACCGTCTCGCCGCTCGCCGTCATGGTCTTCCAGATGATGTTCGCCGTCATCACGGCGGCGCTGATCACCGGAGGGATGGTCGACCGGGTGCGGTTCCCGGCGTTTGTCGCGTTCATCGCCCTGTGGGTGCTGCTGGTCTATGCGCCGCTGGCCCACTGGGTGTTCAGTCCCACCGGTTGGCTCGCGCACCACGGCGTCCTGGACTTCGCCGGCGGCACGGTGGTGGAGATCAACTCGGGTTTCTCGACGCTGGCGGTGATCCTCGTCGTGGGGCGCCGCCGTGGCTGGCCGCGTGAGCCCATGCCACCCCACTCGGTGCCCCTGAGCCTCACGGGCGCCGGCATCTTGTGGTTCGGGTGGTTCGGCTTCAACGCCGGCTCGGCACTGGGCGCCAACCAAGTTGCGGTGCACGCCTTTGTCAACACGCAGTTGGCCGCCGCCGCCGGACTGCTCGGGTGGCTCCTGTTCGAGGGGGTCCGAGAGCGCACGGCGACCACGTTGGGCGCTGCGTCGGGTGCGGTGGCGGGCATGGTGGCCATCACCCCGTGCGCCGGCTTCCTCGGCTCGATGCCCTCGATCCTGGTCGGCGCCGTCGCCGGGCTGGTGTGCGCGCTGGCGGTCCGCCTCAAGTTCCGGCTCCGCTACGACGACTCCCTTGACGTGCTGGGCATCCACGGGGTGGGCGGGCTCGTCGGCATGGTCCTCCTCGGCATCTTCGCCTCGCGGGCGATCGATCCGGCCGGGGCCAACGGCCTCGCCAACGGCGGCGGCTGGCACTTCTTCGGGTGGGAGGTCCTGGCCGCCGTCGTGGCCGCCTCGTTCAGCTTCGGGATGACCTGGCTCATCGCCAAAGGCGTGGACCTCGTCATGGGGTTGCGGGTTCCGCCTGACGTCGAGCTCCAGGGCCTGGACCTCACCCAGCACGCCGAGACCGCCTACGCCATGGGCGGTGGGAGCCACCTGACCGGCTGACGCTCGGCACGGCCACGGACCATCCGCGGCCATGAGACACCCCGGTGCCAAGCTGCCGGCCATGGCGACGGAGGGGTCCTGGCCGGATGGCGAGCTGCTGGCGTTCGACCTGGAGACGACGGGGGTCGACCGCCTCGTGGACGTGCCGGTCTCGTTCGCCCTCGTCACGATGGCCGGCGGCGAGGTGCACGACCGGCAGGCATCCCTCGTCGACCCCGAGCGGGAGATCCCCGCGGACGCGACGGCGGTGCACGGCATCACGTCGGCGCAGGCTCGGACCGAGGGCATGCGGCTGGCCGACGCCGTCACGCTCCTGGCGGACATGTTGGTGGGTGCCTCCCGTCGGGGGGTGCCGGTCGTGGGGATGAACCTCCATTTCGACCTCACGATCCTCGACGTCCAGTGCCGGCGAGTACACGGCGACGGGCTGCGAGCCCTCGGCTTCGAGGGCCCGGTGCTCGACGCGCTCGTGCTCGACCGGCACTTCGATCGCTTTCGCAAGGGACGGCGACGCCTCTCGGACTTGTGCGACGAGTACCGAATCGTCATCGAGCGCGCCCACGACGCGGGCGCCGACGCCGAAGCGACGCTCGGCATCGTCGCTGCGATGTGCCGCCGCTATCCGGCGCTCTCGACCGCGTCGCTCGCAGACCTCCATCGGCACCAAGTTCTCTGGCATCGCCAGTGGGCGACCTCCTACGGCGAGTGGCGGAGCCGACAGGGCCTGCCCCCCCTCGATCCGGCCGACGCCCAGTGGCCGCTCGCGGGTTGGACGACGGCGGAGGTCTTCGGCGGGATGGCCGCCGCCGGGTGACCCGTTGCCACCGGGCCGCAGCCGTGCCTGGTGGCGGTGCTCCCTGAGCGTCGGGTGGCCCCGGTGCGATAGTGGGGCACGTGGACGAGACCATGCGGGCCTGGGAGGTCGTGGCTCCGGGCGCCATCGACACCGGACCTCTGCAGCTGGCGGAGCGACAGGTGCCCGAGCCCGGACCCGGACAGGTCCGGGTCCGCGTCGACGCCTGTGGCGTGTGCCGGACCGACCTTCACGTGACCGAAGGCGACCTCCCGGTGCACCGGCCCCACGTGGTCCCCGGGCACGAGGTGGTAGGTCGAGTGGACGTGTGCGGACCCGAGGCCCGCCGGTTCGCTCCGGGGGACCGGGTCGGCGTGGCCTGGCTCGGCGGGACGTGCGGCGTGTGCCGGTTCTGCCGGCGGGGAGCCGAGAACCTCTGCCTCGCGGCCACCTTCACCGGCTGGGACGTCGACGGCGGGTACGCCGAAGCCACGGTGGTCGACGAGCGGTACGCCTACCGCCTGCCCGATGACCTGCCCGACGACCAGGCGGCGCCGCTCCTGTGCGCCGGGATCATCGGCTACCGGGCCCTGCGGACCACGGGCCTTCGCCCCGGCGGACGATTGGGGATCTACGGGTTCGGAGGGTCAGCCCACCTCACGGCGCAGATCGCCATCGCCGAGGGTGCCGCCGTCTGCGTCGCCACCCGCTCGGCCGCCGCCCAGGCACTCGCCCGGGAGCTGGGTGCTGTCTGGGTGGGCGGAGCGGCAACAGCGCCCCCCGAGCCGCTCGACGCCGCCATCCTGTTCGCGCCGGCCGGCGACCTGGTCCTGCCGGCCCTGGCTGCCCTCGACCGGGGTGGCGTGCTCTCGGTGGCCGGCATCCACCTGACCGACATCCCGGCCCTCGAGTACCAGCGGCATCTCTTCGAGGAGCGGGTGCTCCGCAGTGTCACGGCCAACACCCGAGCCGACGGGGAGGAACTGCTGCGCCTGGCCCCCCGCCTCGGCGTGCGGGCAACCACCGTGCCCTACCCGCTGGAGAGGGCCGACGTCGCCCTGGCCGACCTGGCCCACGACCGAATCACTGGGGCCGCGGTGCTGCACATGGCCGGTTCCACCCGCTGAGCGGCGGGCCGACCGCAGCGGTGGGCGGTGGTAGCTTGGACGCACGGGCCGTTGGCGCAGCTGGTAGCGCACTTGCATGACGCGCAAGGGGTCAGAGGTTCGAGTCCTCTACGGCCCACCACTCGGGACGGTTCACGAACCGCCTCCGGTGTAGCCACCGCCGTGCCGGCCGGGACCTTGAACACCGGCCGTGCGGCGTTCGGCCCTTCCGCTCGGACCTCGTGGACGAGAGCGGCGAGCAGCGCCGTCACCTGCGGGCGTGCCACACCGATGGGGTGGCCGAGCGCACCATGTCGGGGCTGTCCTCGCTCGCCGACGACGAGGACTGGTTCTGCTGGATGAGCTTCCCCGACCCGCATCGCCCCTGGGACCCACCCGAGTCCGAGGCCCGCAAGATCTCCTGGCGGGACCTGGACCTACCGGCGGGCCATCCCGGCACGGTCGAAGCGCGCGAGAAGGTGCTGGCGGAGAAGCCGTCGCACTGGCTCGGCTACGCGACCGGCGCGCCGATCTCGGTGGGGAGCGCGAGCTTCGTTGGCCGCCAGGCTCGCCCGGCCGTCCGGCACCCGGTTGGGAGGAGCTCGCCCGGCGCGATCCCCGCTCGCGTCGTCATGCGACCGATCCCAGTGCTCATTGCCTATGGGCGGAGCCGGGCTTCGTCCGGCTCGGTGTGGGCTCGGCGTGGAGGAGCGGGCCTCGGCGGGGCTGGTTAGCCTTTCGGGCGGGGGGGCGACTGCGGCTCCGATCGCGCCGGGAAGGGAAGGGAGGACCGTGCTGGGAAGGGTCGGTCGCGCAGGTGCGGTGCCCGCGCTCTTCGTTGGGTCGCTCGCGGGCGGAGCATCGCTCGCCGCGCCGAGCACGCCGACGGCGGCGAGTGTGACGTCGTCCTGGTCCGTCTACCACGGAGACCCGCAGGGGACGGGTGTCGCCACGACAGGCGCCACATTCCGGCACGCCAGCCAAGCGTGGTCGTCGCCGATCCTCGACGGCCAGATCTACGGCGAACCTCTCGCGGCGAGCGGGCGCGTGTTCGTGGCCACGGAGGCCGACACTGTCTACGCCCTGGCGGCCAACACGGGGACAATCCTCTGGTCGGCACAACTGGGGACCGCGGTGCCGAGCAGCTCGTTGCCGTGCGGTGACATAAGCCCCACCGTCGGCATCACCGGGACCCCGGTGGTCGACATCACGACGAGCGAGCTGTTCGTGGTCGCCGACGAGCTCCTCCACGGGGTGCCCCAGCACCACCTGGTCGGCCTCAACGTCTACACGGGCGCCGTCGAGCTCGACCAGGTCGTGGACCCACCGGGCGCGACACCCGGAGCGGTGCTCCAGCGGACCGGGTTGAACCTCACCGGCGGTGACGTCATCGTCGGCTTCGGCGGCAACTACGGCGACTGCGGGTCCTACCACGGAGCGATCGCATCGGTTCCCGAGGTCGGGGGGACGTCCGCGTACTACACAATCGACGCCGGTGTGGGCCAACGGGAAGGGGCGGTATGGATGGGTGGGGCCGCCCCCGAGGTCGACGGGTCTGGGAACATCTGGGCCGCCATCGGGAATGGCTCGTCGACGACACCGTCGAAGTACGACGGCAGCGACGCCGTGGTCGAGCTGGGACCCGCGCTCAACCAGATCCACGCCTTCGCGCCCTCGAGCTGGCCGACGGACAATGCGCACGACCTCGACCTTGGATCGAGCGCCCCTGCCCTCTTGGGCGACGGCAAAGTCCTACAGGTCGGCAAATCACAGACGGGCTACCTGCTGACAGGGTCGAGTCTCGGGCTGCAGGCGGCCACGCATGTCTGCACAGGCGACGCCGACGGCGGTGATGCCGTCGTCGGCACCGTCGTCTACGTCGGGTGCCAGAGCGGGGTGGAGGCCGTCCAGACGACACCGACCCTGTCGGTGCAGTGGCGAGCGACGAACGGTACCGCCGGACCACCGATCGTTGCCGGGGGACTGGTGTGGTCGATCGGCTCCACAGCGCTCTTCGGGATCGATCCCGCCAACGGGTCACCGGTGGTCCGCCTGGGCGTCGGCCACGAGGCCAATCACTTCCCGACGCCGTCCGTCGCCGACGGGCTCCTCCTGGCCCCGGGTGGGACAGACGGCAACAAGGTCCTTGCCTTCGAAGGAAGCGCCGGTCTCCCCGGTACACCGACTCCGGGCCCCTCCACAGCGCCACCGCCGCTGGCGTCCTACTGGGAGGTGGCAACCGACGGCGGCGTCTTCAGCTTCGGCAAGGCGGCGTTCCACGGTTCGATGGGCGGGCACCCGCTCAACGCCCCGGTGGTGGGGATCGCCCGTGCACCCCAGGGCGGCGGCTACTGGGAGGTCGCTGCCGACGGCGGCATCTTCGCCTTCACAGCACCCTTCCACGGTTCGATGGGTGGCCGCCCGCTCAACGCTCCGGTGGTGGGCCTCGCTGCCGACTCGGCCACGGGCGGCTACTGGGAGGTCGCTGCCGACGGCGGCATCTTCGCCTTCACAGCGCCGTTCGACGGCTCGATGGGTGGCCGCCCGCTCGGGCAGCCCATCGTGGGCATCGCCGCCACGCCGACAGGGGGCGGCTACTGGGAGGTCGCTGCCGACGGCGGCATCTTCTCGTTCGGGAACGCCGCGTTCGAAGGGTCCATGGGCGGTCACCAGCTCAGCGCCCCGATCGTCGGCGTGGCGTCCACGCCCACGCCCAGCGGCTACTGGGAGGCCGGGACCGACGGCGGCGTCTTCTCGTTCGGGGACGCTGCCTTCCACGGCTCGATGGGTGGGCGCCCGCTGGATGCACCGATCGCGGGGATCGCGGCGGCCTTCTAGGACGCCGTGGCCGACCTGCGGGTGCGGTGCCGCCAAGGGCGGCGACCGGCGCGAAGATGGGCGGGCGCTGCGGTCCCGGCGGCGTGACGGACCACAACCGACGACCGGTGACGAGCCGAGGAAGGGGGTCACGGCCGATGGGCTATCTCACGCAGTGGTCCTTCGACCCCTTCATCGTCGTCGTGGCCCTGGTCGTCATGGCCCACGAGATGGGGATCGCACACCTGGCGCGCCGATCCCGGCCTGCTCGGACCCGCGCGCGGCGTCGGCGGTCCCTGCTCTTCTACGGGGGGTTGGCGCTCCTCCTCCTGACCGTGACGTCGCCGATCGACTACTGGGCGGACCGGTACTTCATGGTCCACATGGTCGAGCACCTGATCCTGATGTTCTTCGCCCCCATGCTCATCGTGGCCGGCGCGCCGTGGCTCCCCTTCATGCACGCGCTCCCGGTCGGGGCCCGCCGGCGGGTGGGCCGTGCGGTCCTGCTCGGCGTGTGGGCGGGGCCCCTCCGTGCGGTGGGGAGGTTCCTCACCAGCGGCGCCGTCGCCGTCGTCGTGTTCAACCTGGTGATGGTGTTCTGGCACATCCCGGGTCCGTTCGACCTGGCAGTGTCGAGCTCGATGGTGCACATCTGGCTCATGCACGGCAGCTTCTTCGTTGCCGGCGTGGCCTTCTGGCTCCAGATCCTCCGGTCGCCGCCGTTCATCCCGCGGCTCACCTCGATGGGGAAGATCGGCGCCATCCTGGGCACCAACGTGGTGATGACCATTCTGGCCATGGCCATGAGCATCTTCGCGACCCATTCGTGGTACTCCGTGTACGACCATCTCCCCGGCGTGCGCCTGTCGCCGTTGGTCGACCAGGAGATCGGCGCAGCCATCCTGTGGGTGTGCGGCGACTTCTGGGCGATGCCGGCCCTCATGATGGTGATCCGCAGGGCCGTTGCCGAGGAGGGGTCCGCCAGCGCGCTGCTCGACCGATTCTTCCATCGCCCCGTCGTGCCGCCGATCGAGGCGCCGGCGGCGGGCGCCCCCTCGCCTCGCTGACCCTGATGGCCGCCGCCGGCGGCGCGCCGGTCAGTCCTCCGGTGGGACGAGCCGATAGCCGGCCCCGCGCACCGTCTGGATCAGGGGTGGCAGGCCGGGTCGGTTGAGCTTCCGGCGCAAGTAGCCGACGTACACGTCGACGACGTTGCTCCCGGGGTCGTAGTCGAACTCCCACACCCGGCTGAGGATGCGGGTGCGACTGAGGACGTGGGTCGGATTGCGCATGAACAGCTCGAGGAGGGACCACTCCCGAGGGGCAAGGTCGACGCGGCGTCCCGCCCGCCAGGCGACCTTGGTGAGCAGGTCGAGGCGCAGGTCCTCGACGACGAGCTCCTGGGCCGTCGGCTGCGCGGCGGGGCGCAGCGCCACCCGCATGCGGGCGAGGAGCTCCTCGAAGGCGAACGGCTTGGTGATGTAGTCGCTGGCACCGAGCTCGAGCCCCCGCACCTTGTCCGCGATCTCGCCGCGCGCCGTGAGCATGATGACCGGGAGCACGAGGCCGAGCCGGCGCAGGTGGAGGAGGACCTCCTCGCCATGGCCGTCGGGCAGGCCGAGGTCGAGGAGGACGAGGTCCACGTCGTCGGCGGTCACGTAGCCCACGGCGTCGCGCACGGTGGACGCCACGGCGGTCATGTAGCCCTCGGCGCGCAGGCCCTTCTGGATGAAGGAGGCGATGCGCGGGTCGTCCTCGACCAAGAGGACGTTCATCGGTGGTCCTCGGGGTGCCACAGCAGCTCAGCCGGCAGGACCATGCCGACCTGGGCGCCGCCCAGCGGTGACTCGGCGATGTGCACGCTTCCGCCGTGGGCGCGCGCCACCGCGTCCACGATGGCGAGCCCCAGCCCGGTGCCCGGTCGTGACGTGCCGGGGAGCCGAGCGAAACGGCCGAGCACGGCCTGACGCTGCGCCGGGGGGATCCCTGGGCCGCCGTCGTCCACGGTGAGGACGATGACCTGCCCCGCTCGGCTCCCGCTCCCGCACTGGTTCTGGCTCCCGCTCCCGTTTCCGCTCCCGCTCTCGTCGCCGTCCAGGAACGCCCCGAGGGCAATGGGGTCTCCCGGCTGGGTGGCCTTGACGGCGTTGTCGATGACGTTGAGCAGGGCGCCGCGGAGCTTTCCGGCGTCGGCCCAGACCACCAGGTCAGGGACCTCTCTCATGGTCCAGCGCCGGTCGGCCAGGACCGCGGCTGCCTCGTGCAGGTCGCCGAGAAAGGATCGCAGGTCCAGGGGCTCGAGCTGCAGGAAGTCGGGCTCGATGGCTCTTCCGAGGAGCAGGAGGCTGTCCACCAGCCCGCTCATGTGCCCGAGCTCGTCGAGGACGAGCGACACGGCCTCGTCGGTGGCGGCGCGGTCGGTGTAGCCGCTGCGGGCGAGGACCTCGAGATGGCCGCGGGCGACGGTCAGGGGGGTGCGGAGCTGGTGGGAGACGTCCGAGAGGAGCCGGCGCTGGGTTGTCATCACCGACGAGATGCGGTCGAGCATGGCGTCGAAGGTGTTGGCGAGGTGGGAGACCTCGTCGTCGGTGCCGGGGTCGCCCAGCCGGCGGTTGAGGTCCCCCTCTTGGATCTCCTCGGCGGCGGTGGTGATGCGTCCCACGGTCCGCAGTAGCCGCCGGAGGAGCAGGTGCGCGCTCAGGCCGCCACCGATCACGGCCACCGCCGCCTCGGCGATCGAGAGGGCCAGGACCCGGACGCGCTGGCGCTCGTCGGCGGCGAGGCTGCTGGTCGCCACGAACGTGCCCAGCGTGTGTCCCTGACGGCGGACGGGCGCCGCCAGCACCTCGACGTCGTGCCCGCCGACCCTGAGCACCCCGAGCTGGGTCTGGCGCGGCGGGTTCGCCATCCATCGGGCCACGGCGGGATCGCTGGCAAGGGCGGTGCTGCCGGGACTGCCGACGGTGCCGTGGCCGGGAATGGCGACGAGGACCGCATCGCCGGACGGCAGGCTGTGCACCTGCAGGTAGTTCCTCGAGAACGTGAAGAGGTTGCCGGCCGCAGCCGGCGTCCTGGACGCGGCGCCCGCGAACGAGCGGAGCTGTCCGGTCAGGGCGTCGGCGGCAATGGACTGGTAGCTGCCGGAGAACTGGTGGACCAGCGCGATCACCACGATGCCGAGGACGGCGGTGAGGACCGTGGTCTGGAACGCCGCCAGGCGCAGCGCCGTGCCTGCCCAGCGCCGGCGGCGACGCCGTCGCGAGGCGCTCCGGGACGTTCCGTGGGGCTGCGGGACCGCATCGCCGTCGAGGGGGGGAGCGGGGGAGCGCGGCGCGGCGCCACCGCGGCTGGCCGCCGCCGTCAGGTCGTCGAGCATGGTGACCCCTCCGTCCGGGGGTCGCGGGGCTCGCGCCACCCGCATGTCTCCCATCGGTCCCCCTCGAGGTCAGTTCGCTCCGTGCGGCCCACCGGGTTGCTCGTGGGCGGCTGCGCCACCGCCGGGCCACTCCTGCCCACCGGGGTCGCTCGACGACCAGCCGGGCCCGCCCTCGGAGCCACTCGGCCCGCCGGCGCACCCGCCGCCGCGACTCCCCGACGGTGTGCCACCGCCGCTCGAGGCCTGTCCCGGTGGGCCACCACGTCCTGTGGTCGCCGAGGCACCGACGCTTCGCGCGCCGCCCTCATCGGGGGCGCCACCTGGCTCATGCCCCGTCGCGGCGATCGCCCACCGGTTCGCGCTGTTGCCACCGCCGTTGCCCTGAGCGCCCGTCCGGGCCGCCGGTGTGCCCGGTGAACGACCCGGTGGTGGGCCGCCACCTACCTGGTCAGGGGTGCCCTGGGCGGCTGTCGTGCTCGTCGTGCCGGCTGTCGTGCTCGGCTCCGTCGACGGGGTGGCGCCGGCGGTGGATGCGGCCGGCGTCCCCGACGCCACCAGCGACCCGGGTGCAGCGGGTGCCGGGGGCGTCGCGATCGCGCTCGACGCGACGGACCCCGCCGGACGTGACTGGCTGCCCGTCGAAGGCGTGGACGTCGACTGCACGACGACAGTCGGGACGACGGGGACCACCGTGACGGCGGCTGGGAGACCGGCGGTGTGCGCGGCCGTGCCGGATGGCGCGTTGCTGGGCGGCGTCGTGCTCGGCGGCGCAACGCCTGGCGACGCGGGTGCCGTCGGTGGCAGTGCTGCCAGCGACACTGCCGCTGGCAGGACGACGCCGGGGACACCGCCCACCCACAGGGCGACACCGACGACCACCGCCGCGCCAGTCCCCGCGCCGGTCCACACTGCCCAGCGCTCGCGCCAAGGCACACGAATTCGACGGCTCCCCGAGCGGGCACTTTCTGCCCCTCGGGGAGCCATCCCCCCCAGAGGGCTCCCCATCACGTCCATTCTGACCCCATCCGCGGCTTCGTGCGAGCCCAAGTGCTCGCGGGCCGCCCCCGGAGGGGGCAGCCGGGCCGGGGCCGCCGGAGCTCAGCGCTGCCAGAGAATGCGCGGCTCGAGCCCGGAGTTCACGTGGAGCGCCCCGTCCGCGGTCACCCAGGCCGCTGCGAGCCGGCGACGTCCCGCCTCTTGGGCGATCGCTTCGGCACCGGACAGGAGGAGGACCCGGCTCCACACCGCGGCGGCCACGGGGTCCGGGCCGAGGACGGTGGCGGCCCGGACGTCGCCGGGCGCCGCGCCGGTGCCGGCCGGCGAACGGGTGGAGGTGATGCAGGCCGTGTCCGAGATCGCCAGCACGGCCAGCGGCGTCGGGTCGCCATCGGGGTCGGCGATCCCGACCCGCCACGGGCCGCCGTCGGGGCACCGGCCGGCGCACCAGCAGTCGTCGCCCACCTCGAGCAGATGATGGGCCCCGCCCAAGGCATTGCTCGCCCAACGGAGCGCAAGACCACGGGCGATCCCGTCGAGCTCGATGGGGATGCCGCCGATGTGCACCGAGCGCGTGGCGTCCACCATGCGAGGTCGCCACGGCAGGCGGAGGCCCCATCCGGAGGGCGGCGGCGTGGCGGGGTCGACGCGCAGCCGAGGATCGAACCGCCCCGACGTGCGCCGGAAGCCCCACCAGGCCTCTCGCAGCGCGGTGAAGCAGGCGGGGCTGACGACGTGCCACTCGTCCGGTGCCGCGTTCACTCGGCTGAGGTCGCTGTCCGGGTCGAGCAGCGAGCACGCTGCGTCCACGTCACGGAAGACGGCCAGTGCCGGGTCGCACCCGGCCACGCGCTCCTCGAGGTCGGTTCGCACGACGACCCGAGCGCACGATGCGATCGCCGCGGCCGTGCCGACGACGAAGCCTTCTCGGAGGTCAACGGTCGCGGTGCGCACGGCGGCACTCCCTTCCCGTCACCCCGACTGCCGAAGTGCGGTGCCGTCGCGCTGGCGTGTTGCCAGGTCTGGCCGTCACCGCAGCGATCCCTCGCCCGGACGTCCCCATCGATCCCTCCTCGTCTGACCGTGTACCGGCATCGTGCGCCCGCGCCATGACGTCCCGATGAGTCGGAGATGAGAGTGTTCTCATACGGTTCCTGCGCCCGAGCGCGCAGGACCGCCGGGAGATGTCCCCGGCGGTCCTGCGCTGCCGGCGGGGCGACCGCGGGTGCGGCGCCCGAGCGGCCTGCTCAGGAACCCCGGCCGCCCTGCCCGCCCTGCCCCTGGTCCTCGCCGCCTCCAGGTCCCTGCCCGTGGCCCTGCGGCCCGGTGGTGGGCTCACCGGACGCTGCGGCGAGATGGAGCGGAGGGTTCTGGGGACCGTGGCCGAAGTCGAACATCGACAGGATCGAACCGGCTGTGGCGTCGGCGGCGCCGTTGCCGAGGGCCGGCAGCCCCCAGTTCTGCTCGACGAACTTCACCACCGAGCTCTGGTCGATCAACGTGTTGTCCACGAAGTTCGACTTGGCCCAGGGCGAGATAACGAGGAACGGCAGCCGCGGGCCGAGGCCGCACTTGCCCTGTTCGGGGGTCCCGGCCGACGTCGTGGGCACGAGTGCGGAGGAGCCGCAGGCCCCGGCAGCCGTCAGGGTGTCGAGGGAGGTCTGCGAGCCGGTCACGACCGGGGCCAGCACGTGGTCGTACCACCCGTCCGAGTCGTCCCAGGTGATCACGACCGCGGTCGACGACCAGGTGGGAAGGCTCTCGAGGTGGTTGATGGTGTCGACCAGCCACGTCTGCTCGTCGAGCGGGTCCGAGTAGCCGGCGTGCCCGTCCTGGTAGCCGGGCGCTTTCAGGTAGGACACGGCCGGCAGGTTGCCGGCGTCGGCGGCCGCCCAGAAGTCGGCGAGGTCGTAGTTGTGGTTGGCCTGGTCGGTGTGGCCGATCGCCGCCACCGACGTGGGCGGGAGGTGCATGGGGTTCGCCGTCGACGCGTAGTACTGGAAGGGGTCGTGGTGCGGGATGAAGTCGGTCACGGTCTGGCCGCCGACGTTCTTGTGGGCCTCGCCGCAGACCTGGGCCGTCGTGGGCGCCGTGCCCGTCCCCGGCACGTACCCGTTGTCGAAGCCGCCTTGGAACCAGCCCCACGTGATGGCGGACGTGGTGAGCTCCTCGCCGATGTTGTTGCCGCCCATCTGGATGGTCCTTGTCGGCGCGTTCCCGTCACCGCCGTCAGACCTCGGCAGATAGGAGCACACGTCGAACGACGGATCGGAGTCGTTGAAGTCGGTCCCGGTCCCCGCCGGCGACTGGTTGGCCACCGACGTCGTGCCGGCCGGGTTCGTCGTCGGTGCCACCGGTGCCGTCGTGAGGTGCGAGGCCGCCACGTCCTTGGCTGTGTAGCCCGGGGGTGCGGTGCACGGGCTGTCGTTGATCGTCGCCCCGGCGGGTCCGCAGAGGGCGCCGTAGGTCTGGGCGGACGTCACGTTGAGGGCCCCCGGCGTCGACGGGCCGTACGTGGTCCCGTAGGCGTTGTCGCTCATGGCGTAGTGCTGGGCGTAGTGCCACAGGGCCGTGACCGTGTTGCCGTCGTAGTAGTTCATGACGGCGGCGTTGGCTGTGCTTGTCACGCCGGCCGGCACCGTCTCGGACGCGCCGTTGTCGGTCAGTGTGGCCAGGCAGTGGCGGAGGTTGAGGCCGTTGCCGGTGTTCTGTAGGTATGCGTCCTCGGCCCCGTGGTCGGCGGCGTTCTGCTCGGCCGTGTACCCGTGGTTCTGGTCGCAGGTCATCGGGTCGCTGCGGTCCAGGCGGGCGGGGTTCGAGGCGTTGCCGTTGCGCGTGAGCAGTGGTCCCGTGACGCCGCTCGAGGCCACCTGGTTGTAGAGGCCGTTGACCGTCGGCGTTCCCGGCGTCGCGGTGAACGAGGGCTCGCCGGCCGGGTTGGCAGCGTAGGGATACGTGCCGAAGTAGTGGTCGAACGACACGTTCTCGTCGAAGACGACGACGAGGTGCTTGATCGGGGTGGTGGTGTGCGCCTGTGTCGCGGGGTTGCCGCCCGCCTGGTCGACGAGCACACCGTGTGAGCTCGCTGCCGCGGAGGCAGGACTGCCGGTGTCGGTGAACATGGCGCCCGTCGCCAATCCGCCCGACACGAGCGTCAGGCCCGCCAGGATGGGAAGGAGTCGTCGTCGGAATCGTCGCATGCAGCCCTCCTCGAGGACGCCGCGGGTGCGGCGTGCTGATACGAACGCCGACCCCAGCGGCCGGCGCGGGGGCCGTGCGACCTCGCCGGCGTGTCGTGCCGACAGTGGTCCTCGGTCCTCCCGCGCCGGAGCGTAAGAACTGCGTCTTAACCCGCCGGGGCGCCGCCGCGACCCCAGGACGAATTCTCGCCGTCGCACTGCGACGGTTGCGGCACGGCGGCGTCGCAACCGGCACCCGATCGCGCCACCGGGCCACCGGGCCACCGGGCCACCGGGTCATTGCGCCACAGGGCGCCGCGGCCAGCGCATGCGCCGCCGGTGCGCCTCTCGATGGTCGGCGACCCGGCGGTTGGCCCGGACCAGCCGCAGCACGGTGACGAGGCCGATGCCGCCGATGAGGTTGCCCACGATCACCCAGCCGAACCACTCGAACCACTCGAGATAGCCGAAGGGGGCGTGCGGCGACTGGAGCGCGGCGAACATCAGGAGCGAGTCCAGGATCGAGTGGTACATGCGGAAGCCGGCCAGGACGAACGCGGTGGCGATCGAGGCGAGCACCCGTGCCACCTCGTTCGAGGTGCCGGTGTGCATCCACGTCATGAGGGTGATGCCCGCCCCGGCGAGGATCGCCAGGCAGAGCGCGTGGACGCCGGGGTCGGTGCCGGCGTAGTAGGAGGCCGCGACGATCGCCTGGTGCTGGAGCTGGGGGTAGGCCGCCATCGCCAGGGCGGCCAGCAGCCAGCCACCCGCCAGGTTGGCGACCAGCGTGCAGCCCCACAGCCGGAAGAGGTCTCGGGCCTTGGCCTCTCCGGCCACGACCACGACCACCGGGACGAGGAACCCTTCGGTGAACAGCTCGCTCCGTCCCAGCTGCAGGATGAGGAACCCGATCGAGAAGGCGAGGCCTCCCAGCAGCACGCTCCCGGTGGCTCGCTCCACGTAGAGGAGCGCCAGGACCCCGAAGCCGACGTCGAGCCCCCCGACGGCGCCCGTGGCCAGCATCTCGACCGTCGAGCGTTGGAGCCGCGGGACGCCCAGGCGCACGATCCGGTCGAACGCCTGCTCGATCTCCTCTTCGCGCGGGCGGGACTCGTCCACGGTCGGCGGTCGGACTTCCTCCGTCGTCATGGCTGGGTCCATCGTCATGGCTGGGGTCGGTACCCACGGCATCACGAGGTCAACCCCCGCTGCCGGTGACCACGGAGGCGGCAGCGCGTCGCCGTCTACCATGGCGGGCCGATGCACCCGGACCCCGCACCGGAGGCGCTGGCCGACGTCCGCGTCGTCGAGATCGCGAACTGGGTGGCAGGACCGACTGCCGGCGCGGTCCTGGCCGATCTCGGTGCCGACGTCGTCAAGGTCGAGCCGCTCGGCGGTGACGGGATGCGGGGCAAGCTCCGCCAGCCCAGCCGGCGGGGTGGCGCGCCGCAGGCGCTGGTCGACCTCGACGTGCCGTTCCAGCTCGAGAACCGAGGGAAGCGGTCCATCGCCGTGGACCTGGCCGACCCCCGTGGGGCGGCGTTGGTCCGCCGGCTGGTGCTCGGCGCCGACGTCGTCGTGACCAACCTCCTGCCGCAGCGCCTCGAGCGGTTCGGGCTGGGGCCCGACCAGCTGCGGGCTGCGGCGCCGCGGCTCGTCTACGCGCTGCTCACCGGGCACGGGACGGCCGGTCCCGAGGCCGACCGGACCGGTTTCGACGCGACCACCTTCTTCGGGCGTGGGGCGATCATGAGCCTCGTCGGCGAGCCCGACGCGCCGCCCCCGGCGTTTCGCTACGGGCAGGGCGACCACCCCACGGGCTGGGCACTCGTGGCGGGGATCTTGGCCGCGTTGCGGGTGCGCGACCGCACGGGCGAGGGGCAGGTCGTGGAGACGTCGCTGCTACGGGCGGCGGCGTGGACGATCGGCTGTGACGTGGCGGTGGCACTGGTCGACCGTGCGCAGCCGCGCAAGCGGTCGCGCTCCGAGCCGATCAGCCCGATCAACACGCGGTATCGCTGCCGCGACGGGGCATGGCTCACGCTCTCCGCTCAGGACCAGGCGATCTGGGGGAGCTTCTGTCGGGCGATCGGCGCACCCGAGCTGGCGGGGGACGAGCGGTACGCGACGGTGGGCGACAGGTTCCGACATGGCCCCGAGCTGGTGGCGGCGCTCGACGCCGTCTTCGCCCGCCGGACGGCGGCGGAGTGGGCTGGACCCCTCGATGCGTGCGGGATGGTGTGGGCGGCGGTGGCGACGTTGCCCGATCTCGTGGACGACCCGCAGGCGCGGGCCAACGGGGTGTTCGCGGCGGTGGCCCACCCTGCGGTCGGGACGTTCGAGACCCTGGCCGCGCCGTTCACCCTCTCGGGCACGCCGCCGCGGGTGACCTCCCCGGCCCCCGCGGTCGGGGAGCACACGCGGGAGGTCTTCCTCGCCTTGGGGCTGAGCGACGACGAGCTCGACGGGCTGTTCGCCGACGGCGTGGTCGGCGAGCCCGACCGGCAGTGACTGCTGGGTCCTCGCGGCCGGTCCCGAGCGCGGCAGAGAGCGAGGCCGGCCGGTCACCGGCCGGCCTGGCTCGGCATGCGGGTGCCCCGGCGCGCCCAGCTTGGCCGCCAGTGCCCGTTCCACGTGGGCGCGCGGGCGCCGCAGCGGGGCCGGGGCCCTGAGCCTGCGGCCATCATCGGTGGATGGACGTGACCAGCGCGGGCGCCCGGTCCTCGGCGGTGGTGCCCGCCGTGGCGACCGCGATCTTCCTGCAGTGGGCGGGCAACAACGCCATGCTGCCGCTGCTCCCGCTCGAGGTCCGTGCCCGGGGCGGCTCGGATGCGGTGATCGGCGCCGTGATGGCCGCGTACTTCGCAGCCGCCGTCGTCCTTCAGTACCCGGCGGGTCGCCTGGCCGACCGGATCGGGCGGCTTCCCGTGCTCCTCGTGGGGCAGGTCGTCTATGCGGCCGGCGCGCTCCTCTTCCTCCTGCCCGTGGGACCGGGTGCCGCCATCGCTTTCCGGGCGCTGCAGGGCGCCGGCGCCGGGACGGCCGAGGTGGCCGCGCTGGCACTCGTCGCCCGGACGGTGCCCCTCGCGCGCCGCGGCCGGGCCTTCGCCACCGTCTACGGGGCGGGGCTGGCCGGCATGGGCGTGGGACCCCTGCTCGGGAGCCTCGCCGGGCTCGGCGCCATCCGCGTGGTCTTCGCGGTGGCGGCCGTGGCCGCGGTGGCGGCCTGTGTCCCGGTGGTGGTCGTCGAGGTCCGCAGCAGGGCAGCCGGGCCGGTGGTCGCCGGCGAGGGCGCGGCGGCGGGAGGGCCGGCGCCGCCGCCCGGGGGCCGGCGCCGCGCGGCGCGCCGCCGCCCGGCACGGCTCCCACGCTCGGCTCTCGGGGCGGTGCTCGCCGCCGTGGTCGTCGGCCTCACCAGTGGCCTGTACGAGGCGTGCTGGACCCTCCTGCTGCACCACCGTGGTGCCACGGACTGGCAGGTGGGCCTGAGCTGGACGCTGTACGCCGTGCCCTACGCGGTGTTCGCCCGACCGGCCGGTTGGCTGGCCGACCACCTGGACCGGCGCTGGCTGGTGGGCGGGGCGCTGCTCTGGGTGCTCGTCTTCTGCGCCGTGTACCCGTGGCTGCCGGGGGTCGACCTCCTCCTGGGTTTCGCCGTGGGCGAGTCGGCGGGGTTCGCCCTTGCGCTGCCGGCCGCGCAGTCCCTGCTCGGGTCCGACATGGGGGCGGGCGAGGCGGGCCGTGCGCAGGGCCTCTTCGCAGCCGGGGGGACCGGGGCGACGGCGGTGGCGGCGGCAGGCACCGGGGCGCTCTTCTCCGTGGCCCCGTGGCTGCCGTTCGAGGTGGTGGCCGGCACGTGCCTGGCGGCCGTGGCCGCGTTGGCCGTCGTGTGGCGCCCGGTGGCCGGCCGCGTGCCCGCCGCTCCCTCTGGTGGTCAGCCGCCCCGCACCGGACCGCGACGGCGGTCGGTGGTTCGAGCGACGAGCCGTACCGCACCGGCCGGCGGCGAGGGGGTGTCGGCGGCGCCGGGCGGGACGGCGGGACGGGGCGGACGGGGGGTGCCGGGGGAGCGCGGGGCACGAGGGGGGCCGTCGAACCGGTGAAGGGCGAGCGCCTTGCGGGGGCAGGCGCGCACGGCAGCCCGGGCCTCCTCGAGCAGGTGTGGCGGGACGGGCGCCTCGTCGATGACGGGGTAGCCCCACTCGTCGAGCCACACCATCTCGGGGAGCAGCTCGGCGCAGTAGCCGAAGGCGTCACAGGCGATGGGATCGACCCGCAGCCGCTCCACGGTCAGCGCACCTCTCCTGGCCCCACTGGATGCCGGTGGGAGGGGACCGGTCGTACCGGCGTCGGCGGCCGGGCCGGACCCCGGGTCGACGGCTGCGCAGGTGCCCGGGTCGGCGGCCGGGCCGGGCCCCGCGTCGACGGCCGGGCGGTGGTGGCGCCACCGGCGTGGGGGCTGGCCCACAGCCGCCACCCCACGGCGACAAGCACCGCCGCCAGGCATGCGCCGGTCACGACCTGCATCCAGCCGAACTTGAGGTCTGTGCCCACGCCGACCGTGTGGACGATGGCGACCGGGAAGCTGGCGTACACCAGCCAGTGGACGCCGCGCCATGCGTTGGCGGGAAGGTGGTCTCGCAGCAGGCTGGTGCCGACCACCGCCAACAGCAGGTCGAAGGCGATGGCCCCGACCCCGATGAAGAAGGGGGAGTAGTGCGACGTGAACGGGACGACCGCCGCCGCCAGGCCGACCGGGACGAAGGTGTCGAGCACCGCCGTCAGGATGTGCACGGCGAGGAAGCACATGGCGAGCAGCGAGATCCGGCGGTGGAGGTCGCTCACGGCGAAGCGCGGGACGGCGGCAGGTCCCGTCCGGGTGGCCGTCAGGATGCCCAGGACGACCGTGGCCGTCAGCAGCAGGAGGGTGACGGTCCCGGTGGCCCTGCTCGAGTACCACATGAGCGGGCTGGTGACGGCGAGCGCTGGCACGGGCGTGCTCACGAGAGGCCCGTCGACACCTGGGGGCTCCCGGTGCTCGGTTGGACGATCGACCCGGATGTCGAGGCCGAAGGCGAGGTCGCGGTCGTGGACCTTGTGGCGCCGGCGCTGGTCGACGGTGCGGTGGCGCCGGACGACCCGCCGGCGGGGATCGCGGTGCCCGTGCTGCCACCGGTCCCGCCCACCGACGTCCCGGTGCCGGTCGTGTGGCGCGCCGGCGTCTCCTTGGCGGCCAGCCCCACGAGGGCTGCCGTCAGGCCGACCGACGCGATGGCGACCCAGGACGTGGCGCGGCGGACGTTCGCCGTCCAGAGGTCGCGCACGTGCGGGTGGAAGCGTCGGACCGCGGTGCTGGGGTGGGGTGCCATGGCCCGTCCATTGTCGCCACCTGCAGTAAGAGCGAATTAATGCCGGTGCGCAACGGTCACCGGCCTCGTGCCCACCGGGCGTCCGCGTCACTGACCAGGGCCGACGCTGGGGCGCCGCCTGAGAGGCGCCTCAGGAGACGTGCGACGCCGCCTCGGTGAGGCATGCTGTGACGAGCAGCTGACGACGATCGGGACGAGGGGCGAGAGGAGCAGGAGCCGTGGGCAAGCTGTACGGGTGGCTGGCGGCGCTGGTGGTGGTGTTCGCCGTGTCCATGGCGCTCGCGACCTGGAGCGTGTACGCCCAGTCGTGGCCGCTGGGCGTGGCGGCAGGCCTGGTCTTCCTCGTGTTCATGGCGGGTGCCGGCGTGATCCCCGGGCCCCTGCGGACGCTGTCGGGAGCCCGCCTGAAGGTCGCCAAGGCGCTGCTCCAGGCGTTCGGCGCGTCGTGCGGGGCCCTCTTCTTCACCATGGCCCTGGTGACCTGGATCCTCGGCAAGCGGTCGATCGAGCACAGCAACGCCTACGACACCTTGGGGCTCCTGATCTTCCTGGGGTTGCTCGGCATGGGCATCCAGGGCGCGATCTTCATGATCGGGCGGTTCCTCTACGTGCGGAACCGCGAGCTGGTGGTGCCTCGGCTCCAGGCGGAGGCGCACGAGCGCACCGCCCACACACCGGAGCTCGAGGGCCGGGTCCACCCGGCACCTGCCGCGCACTGAGCGCCGGACGGCGCACTGAGCGCCGGACGGCGCACGAGGAGCCGGCCGAGCGGGGTCTGCCGGAGGGCCGGCCGTATACTGGGGGCGGTGCTGGCCTCGGACGCCTTCCTGGTCGGGTCGCTGGTCTTCGTGGCGGTCGTGGCCGTCACGGTCGTGAGCGCCGCCTACCTCGCATGGCGCGGTGCCCGCCGCCGGCTACGAGCGCTGCGCCGCCACACCGCCGTCCGCAGCGTGGCAGCGCTGTGGGCGGTCACCCGGCCGGGAGTCCTCGCCGTGCCGCTGCTCGGGGCGACGCGCTCCACCGCGCGCGCACGGCACGAGCTCTGGCGAGCCGTGGGAACGGCCGAGCGGGCCGTCCGCCACGCGGCGGTGATCGACAGCCCCGTCGGCGACCTGCCGTCCCTCACCCGCCGCCTCCACGACGTGGGGCTCGACCTCGACGGGCTGCTCGCCATCGCCGACGGGCTGCCGCCTGCGCTCCCGGAGGTCCGGTCGCTCCGCCGTCAGGTCGACGACGTCGTGCAGGCGTCGGACCGCATCCGCCACGCTGCCCTGGCGGCAGCGGGCGACGCGGCGGCCACACGGGCGGCGCTGCTGGTGGCCGACGCCGACCGAGAGGTCCGAGCCCTCGCGGCGGGTGTGGCCCGGGCTCGCGACGCCCTCCCACGCGTCGGCTGACGGGCAGCGGTCACGGCCGCTGGCAGAAGACGTGCCAGCCGATCTCCGCCCAGACGGCCAGTGCCAGCGACCGGCCGAGCCAGGACCCGACGAGCCAGCGCAGCACGGCGCCGGCGTGGGGGAGGGGGCGCCACCACAGGGTGGTGGCCAACCACGCGCACCAGAGGCCGCCGATCACGGCCCACACCACGCCGCCGGGGGTGACCGCCAGGGTCACGGTGTCCGCACCGCGGGAGGGGATCGCCGTGCCCGGTCGTCCCGGCGCTCCCGGCGGCCCATGGCGACGACGGACGCGCCGAGGACGAGCCACGCGGCGAACAGCAGCCCGCGCCCTGCGGGGACCCCGGTCACGTGCCCGATGAGCGAGCTCAGCGTCGGGAGGTCGTGGGCCTGGTGCAGGAAGCTGTTGAGGTCCCACCCGACGGTGGCTGCCCCGAGCACGACCCATCCGGTCACGCCGGCCACCCCGGCGCGGGGCGCCCGTCGCCAGCCGGCGACGGCGCGCCACGAGGCACCGACCCACGCGCCGCTCGGCGAGCGCTGGCGCCCGAGCCCGGCCAGCAGGGTGGCAGCGCACGCGGCTGCGACCGTGGCGAGGACGGCGACGTGTGCGGCGCCCGACGACCGGGACAGCGTGCCCTGCCACGCGGCGAGGGCGGCGCCGGCGACGACGAGGGCCCCTGCGGTCGCGCGCGCCGCCACCCGCCGCGGACGCGATCGCCGTCCCGTCGCCTCGTCCGGAGGGGTGGCCGGTGGATGGCCGCGTGCCACCCGGCGATCCTACGTGGGGGCTGTTGACGCCGAATTGACGCGTCGACACGATCCGTCCACATCCGGTTGACGACCGACGGCGCACAGTGGAGGCATGGGTGACGTCCTCGCCGTGCTCGGCACGGTCGTGTTTTTTGCCGCCATGCTCGGGCTCGTCCGGGCGCTGGAACGAGTATGACCGTCACCGACGGGATCCTGCTCGCGGTGTCGATCGCCGTCTTCGTCTACGTCGGGGTCGCGCTCTTCAAGCCTGAGTGGTTCTGAGGCGATCGGCTCGTGGCCCTCGCCCTCACGATCGTGGCGCTCGTCGCCCTCACGGCGATCGCCTGGCGCTTCCTCGGCGCCTACATGGTGGCCGTGTACCAGACACGGGTGCACTTCCTCGGGTTCGTCGAGCGCCCGATCTACCGCCTCATCGGCACCAGCCCGGACCGCGAGCAGACCTGGAAGCGCTACGCCACCTCGCTGCTGGTCTTCTCCGGCGTCTTCCTCCTCGTCGACTACCTGATCTTCCGCATCCAGGGGTCGTTGCCGTTGAACCCGCAGCACCTGGGCGCCGTACCTCCGGCGCTGTCGTGGAACACCGCCGTCTCGTTCGTCACCAACACCAACTGGCAGAACTACGCCGGCGAGACGACCATGTCGTACTTCTCCCAGATGGGCGCGCTGATGGTGCAGCAGTTCGTGTCGGCCGCCGTCGGGATCGCGGTGGCCATCGCCCTCGTCCGGGGCTTCGCGCGCAAGGGGTCGACCACCATCGGCAATTTCTGGGTCGACACCGTGCGCGGCTGCCTGTACGTGCTCTTCCCGATCGCCTTCGTGTTCGGCATCGTGTTCGTCGGCCAGGGGGCGGTGCAGACCCTCGCCGGTCCCGCCCACGTCAAGGACGTCCTGAACGGGGTGACCCAGGTGATCGCCCTCGGGCCGGTCGGCTTCATGGAGGCGATCAAGCAGCTCGGCACCAACGGGGGCGGGTTCTTCAACGCCAACGGCGCCCACCCCTTCGAGAACCCGACCGGGCTCACCAACCTCCTGTCCATGGTGCTCATCCTGTGCATCCCGGTCGCCCTCACCTACGTGTTCGGCAAGATGGTGGGCGCCCTGCGCCAGGGCGTGGCCGTCCTGGCGGCGATGACGCTGATCTTCGGGGCGTGGACGGCGTTCACCGCCTACGCCGAGCACCAGGGCAACCCGGCGGTGGCGGCCGCCGGGATCACCCACCAGCCCACGGGCAACATGGAGGGCAAGGAGGTGCGGTTCGGGGACACCCAGTCCGCCCTCTACGACGTCACCTCCACCCAGACGTCCACCGGTTCGGTGGACGGCTCCAACGACTCGTACACGCCCATCGGAGGCTTCGGGCTCCTCACGGGGATGATGCTCGGCGAGGTCAGCCCGGGCGGCGTGGGCAGCGGGCTGTACACGATCCTCTTGTTCGCCATCATCGCCGTGTTCATCGGCGGCCTCATGATCGGGCGAACGCCCGAGTACCTGGGCAAGAAGATCCAGGCGCGCGAGGTGAAGCTGGCCGGGTTCGGCATCCTCGTGATGCCGATCACCGTGCTCGTGCTCGCCGGGATCGCCGTGTCCATCCATGCCGGGCGCGCCGGAGCCCTCAACGGGGGACCCCACGGCTTCAGCGAGATCCTGTACGCCTTCACCTCGCAGGCCAACAACAACGGCTCCGCCTTCGCCGGCCTGACAGGCAACCACGCCTTCTACAACGTCACGGGTGGGATCGCGATGCTGATGGGGCGCTTCGCCATCATCGTGCCGACCCTCGCGCTGGCCGGCGCCCTGGCGGCCAAGAACCTCGTGCCGGTGTCGGCGGGGACCTTCCGGACCGACAACACCATGTTCGTCGGCCTGCTCATCGGGGCCATCCTCATCGTCGGCGGTCTCACGTTCTTCCCGGCGGTGGCCCTCGGTCCTATCGTCGAGCAGCTGTCGCGCGGCAAGTTCTTCGGCCTGGCGCTGCCGCACCTCGCCGGTCTCGTCCACTGGAGGCTCCTGCTGCCATGACCGATGCCGCCACCACCGCACCGCCGCCGACCTCGACCGGCATCGCGGCGCCCGTGGCCCGTGGGGTGGCCGGTCAACGGAGCTTGTTCGACCGGGAGATCCTGCGCTACGCCTTCGGCGAGGCCTTCAAGAAGCTCGACCCCCGGGTGCAGGTCAAGAACCCGGTGATGTGCATCGTGCTCATCGGCACCGTCGTGACCCTGGCCGAGTCGATCGCCCACCCGACGCTCTTCTCGTGGTCGATCACCGCCTGGCTCTTCCTCACGGTGCTCTTCGCCAACTTCGCCGAGGCCATGGCCGAGGGGCGGGGTCGGGCCCAGGCCGACACCCTGCGCCGGATGCGCTCGGAGACCGAGGCCCGTCGGCTGCGGTCCGACGGGGTGGAGGAGCGCGTCGCTGCCGCCGACCTCGCCCGGGGCGACCTGGTGGTGTGCGAGGTGGGGGACCTCATCCCCTCCGACGGGGACATCGTCGAGGGCGTCGCCTCCGTGGACGAGTCGGCGATCACGGGGGAGTCGGCGCCGGTGATCCGCGAGTCGGGTGGCGACCGATCGGCGGTCACCGGCGGGACGAAGGTCCTCTCGGACCGCATCGTCGTCCGCATCACGGCCGAGCGGGGCAAGACCTTCATGGACCGGATGATCGCCTTGGTGGAGGGGGCCAGCCGGCAGAAGACGCCCAACGAGATCGCCCTCACCATCCTGCTGTCCGTCCTCACGATCGTGTTCCTGCCGGTGGTGGTGGTGTTGCGGCCGTTCGGTCACTACGCCGGCGCCACCGTGTCGATCGTGGTGCTGGTGTCGCTCCTCGTGTGCCTGATCCCGACGACCATCGGGGCCTTGCTGTCGGCGATCGGCATCGCCGGGATGGACCGGCTCGTACAGCGCAATGTCCTGGCCATGAGCGGGCGAGCCGTCGAGGCGGCCGGCGACGTCCAGACGCTCCTCCTGGACAAGACCGGGACGATCACCCTCGGCAACCGCATGGCCTCGGCGTTCCACCCGGTCGGGGGCCACCGCGAGGAGGAGGTGGCGGACGCTGCCCAACTGGCGTCGCTGGCCGACGAGACGCCGGAGGGCCGGTCCGTCGTGGTCCTGGCCAAGGAGCGGTTCGGGATCCGTGAGCGCGAGCTGACCGCAGGGCACGAGTTCGTGCCGTTCTCGGCCACCACCCGGATGTCGGGCCTCGACGTGGACGGGCGGCAGATCCGCAAGGGGGCCGCGGAGGCCGTCCGGCGGTGGGTGACCGAGCAAGGGGGGACCCCGCCCGAGGGTCTCGACCAGGTGGTCGACGGGATCGCCCGGCAGGGGTCGACGCCGCTCGTCGTCGCCGACGGACCGGAGGTCCTGGGCGTGATCGAGCTCAAGGACGTGGTCAAGACCGGGATCAGGGAGCGCTTCGCCGAGATGCGGGCGGCGGGGATCCGTACGGTGATGATCACCGGCGACAACCCGCTCACCGCGGCCGCCATCGCCCAGGAGGCGGGCGTGGACGACTTCCTGGCCGAGGCGACCCCCGAGGCCAAGCTCGAGCTGATCCGGGCCGAGCAGGAAGGCGGGCGGCTGGTCGCCATGACCGGCGATGGCACCAACGACGCCCCGGCCCTGGCGCAGGCCGACGTCGGAGTCGCCATGAACACGGGGACGACCGCTGCCAAGGAGGCCGGCAACATGGTCGACCTCGACTCCAATCCCACCAAGCTCATCACAATCGTCGAGATCGGCAAGCAGCTGCTCATCACCCGCGGCTCGCTGACCACCTTCTCGATCGCCAACGACATCGCCAAGTACTTCGCCATCATCCCGGCGCTGTTCGTGGCCACCTATCCACAGCTGAAGACGCTCAACATCATGGGCCTGCACAGCCCGACCAGCGCCGTGCTCTCGGCGGTGATCTTCAACGCCCTCGTGATCGTGGCGCTGATCCCGCTGGCACTGCGAGGGGTGCGGTGGCGGCCGAGCGGGGCCCAGGCGATCCTCCGCCGCAACGTCCTCGTTTACGGCGTGGGCGGGATCATCGTGCCGTTCGCCGGCATCAAGCTCATCGACCTGTTCCTCACGGCCGTCCACTGGTACTGAGAGGTCTCCGGATGCTCACCTACGTGCGCCGTTCGCTGCTGCTGGCCCTGGTGCTCATCGCGCTCCTCGGCTTCGCCTACGGGT
>DAHUZJ010000048.1 GCA_027306585.1 Acidimicrobiaceae bacterium
CCAGCACTGGCCACAACGGCATGGTCTCCCTCGCTGCCGCCAGCTCGATCCCGGTGGCCACGGGCCTGCTCTACTTGGCCTCGGCGTACGTGGACCGGCGCCGGCCGCCTCCACGGACAATTGCGCCCTCGGACCGCACGAACGCCGCCTGAGGCACGAACGCCGGCCTGAAGAGGGCACGTGACCCCGATGTCACTGGTCGACGCACAGTCTTCACCGCTGGCTCACGACTGGGCCACGGCTGCTCCTCGTGGTCGGCGAGCTCCATGGCCTCCCGAACCTCCCAGCGCTGGGCAGTTGCGACAACACACGCACCACGCCCGTCGACCCCTCCTCCTCAGGCCGATTCAGGAACCCTTGCCATGCCCACGATGGGAGCGTTCAGGTGCGACCCACCCATCGAGCCGTCGAACTTGGCATTCCCGAAGGCGAAGATCCCACCGTCCGAGGCGACCTCCCAGTAGCCGTTCCCTGTCGGCGTCGCGGCCATGCCCACGATGGGGGCGTTCAGGCGCGACCCACCCATCGAGCCGTAGGACATCGCGTCGCCGAAGGCGAAGACCTCACCGTCCGAGGCGACCTCCCAGTAGCCGTTCCCTGTCGGCGTCGCGGCCATGCCCACGATGGGGGCGTTCAGGTGCGACCCACCCATCGAGCCGTAGGACGTCGCGTCGCCGAAGGCGAAGACCCCACCGTCCGAGGCGACCTCCCAGTAGCCGCCACCCGTCGGCGTCGCGGCCATGCCCACGACGGGAGCGTTGAGATGCGAGCGGCCCATCGAGCCGTAGAATTCTGCGCTCCCGAAGGTGAAGATCCCACCGTCCGAGGCGACCTCCCAGTAGCCGATCCCTGTCGGGGTCGCAGCCATGCCCACGATGGGAGCGTTCAGGTGGCGACCAACCATCGAGCCGTCGAAGGTGGCTTTCCCGAAGGCGAAGTTCCCGCCGTCCGAGCCCACTTCTCGATAGCCGATGCGTGCCGAGCTCGGTGCCACGCCGGGCGTGACCGGGCTCGACGCGCTCGACGGTGTGCTCGTCCCCACCGAGCTCGTGGCCGTCACCGTGAACGTGTAGCTGGTGCCGTTGGTGAGGCCTGTCACGGTGCACGAGGTCGCGGTCGTCGTCGTGCAGGTCCTGGCACCCGGGGAGCTGGTCACCGTGTAGCCGGTGATCGCCGAGCCCCCGTCTGTGGGAGCCGTCCACGAGACGGTCGCCGAGGTTGCGCCCGCGGTGGCGCCGACACCGGTCGGGGGCGCGGGCTTGGTGGCGGGCGTCGACATTGCAACCGGCGTGGACGACGGGGTGGTGTTGCCGTCGCCGAGCTGGCCTGTCCCGTTCGACCCCCAGCAGTAGGCATGGTCAGCCGTTGTCAGCGAGCAGGTCGAGTACCTGCCCGCGCTCACGGTTGCGACTGTGGACAGGTGGCCGCTGTTTCCCACGCCGACGACTTCGACGGGGGTGGTCTCTGTGGTCGTCGTGGCATTGCCGATCTGGCCTGTCCCGTTCACCCCCCAGCAGTCGACGTGGTGTGTCGTGGTCACGGCGCAGGTCGTGTACGTGCCCTCGGTGACGGAGGTCGCTGTGGAGAGGTAGCCAGTGCCACCGACCCCTTCGACCTCGACCGGGTTCACGTTGGGTGATGTGCCGGACGTCGCCCCGTTACCGAGCTGGCCGTTGCTGTTGTACCCCCAGCAGTAGACGTGGCCCGCGGACGTCCGCGCGCAGGTCGTGTTTGTGCCCGCACTCACCGACGTCACTGTGGAGAGGATCCCGGTGCCACTGACGGTCACCACCTCAACAGGGTTCCGCTGTGGTGTTGTCGACTTCCCGTTGCCGACCGCACCGTACTGGTCGTGGCCCCAGCAGTAGACGTTCTGCGAGGAGGTAAGCGCGCAGGACGTGTTGTCGCCCACACTGACCGAGGTCACTGTGGAGAGGGCCCCGGTGCCCGTGGGACTGACGACCTCGACCGGGGCACGCTCCGAGGTCGTCGTGTTGTTACCGAGCTCACCCCAGTAGTTGTCCCCCCAGCAGTAGGCGTGGCTCGTGGAGGTCGCAGCGCAGGTCGTGCCGTTGCCCACGGACACTCCCGTCACTGTGGAGAGCAACCCTGTGCCACCGACGCCTTTGACCTCGACCGGGGTGTCTACGTTGGCCGTTGTGTTGTTGCCGATTGCACCTGTCGCGTTCGACCCCCAGCAGTAGACGTGGCGTGTGGTGGTCACGGCGCAAGCCGTGTGATAACCCACACCGACCGACGTCACTGTGGAGAGGCTCCCGCTCCCACCGACGCCCTTGACCTCGACCGGAGTGGAGCTGTTGGTCGTCGCGCCATTGCCGAGCTCGCCTGTCCCGCCCGCCCCCCAGCAGTAGACGTGACCGGTCGTGGTCACGGCACAGGCGCCTTCGGCGCCTACGACAACCGCAGAGAACGCCAGGCCTGTCGTGGCCCCGGCGACCCCCGACGAGAGCCCGATCCCGACGAGCCCCGCCACCGTGGTCGTGGCGACGCACAGCGCCACCCGACTCCACACCCCGAGCCGTCGTCGCGGGTGCCGCACTCGCAGCACCCACCCTCGAGCCGCCGCCCTCTCAGTTCCAGCAGTCATCCCTCTGCTCCCCTGGGTGCCCGTCGGGCGTGCCCGTCTGCCGCATGCTCGGGAGGGTTTATCGGTTCCCTCCCGGAATGAGTTGAGCGATACGTCTCAGGAATTCTTGGGCTGCCGCAACTTCCACGTTCACGGACCGCTCGGCGACGAGGTCATGGTCAAGCGGGCGACCCCACCACCTCCGCGCACCGCCCCCTGTCAGGTGCCGCGAGTTGCTCGCCAGCACGTGGCACGCGGCTCAGCGCCGCGTATTCACAGCTGGCTCACAACTGGGCCACGGCTGCGGCTCATGGTGGGCGAGTTCCATGGCCCCATGACACCTCCCATCCCCTCCCCCTCCGGCGGCGGGCGGCGTCGTCCCAGCCGTCCGAGCGACCCCACCCCCCACCGCACGGCCCCCACGGGCAACGGCCGCAACGGCCTCGTCCGTTCGAAGACCCTCGGCCGCCTCGTCGCCGGCGGCGCCGTCGCCGCCAGCATCGTCATGGGCGTCACCATGGCCCGCGAGATCCCGGGCACGACGAGCACCGCCACCACGACCCCTACTGCCGGCACCTCCTCCAGCGGTGGGACGGGCAGCGGGACTACCAGCACCGGCGGCACGGCCACGACCGTCCCGACGTCGGGCTCGGACGGCTCGGGCGGCGACGACGGCGCCGGCTCGCCGACGACCTCCACGACAACCGGCACCACGGCAACGGGCTCGTCGAAGGCGTCGTCGGGCAGCTCGGCCGCCACCAAGCCCACCACGACGACGAAGACCCCGACGGTCGTGTCCGGAGGATCGAAGCCGGTATGAGCGCCGCCAGCGACACCGTCCGTGCGTTCGAGGCCATCGGGACCACCGCGGTGGTCGCCGTGACCGATCCCACCGCCGCCGACGCAGCCGAGGGCATCCTGCGCGCCGAGCTCGACGACCTGGACCTGGCGTGCAGCCGCTTCCGCCCGGACTCGGAGCTCGTGGCCGTCCAACGCCTGGGCGAGCCGGCGGTGGTCAGCGACCTGCTCTTCGAGGTGCTCGAGACCGCCTGCGACGTGGCGCGCCGCACCGAGGGCGCCGTCGACCCGACGGTGGGCCGGGCGATCGAGCTCCTCGGCTACGACCGGGACTTCGAGCTGGTCGATGCCGACGCCCCGACGGGCGGGCTCGACCTGTGCCCGGCCCCCGGCTGGACATCGATCGAGCTCGACCGTGACCGCCGTACCGTCCACGTCCCGGCGGGCGTCCACCTGGACGTGGGTGCCAGCGCCAAGGCGTTCGCCGCCGACCGGGCGGCGGGGCTGCTCGCCGACCTGCTCGGGTGCGGCGCCCTCGTCAGCCTGGGCGGCGACCTGTCGGTTGCCGGTCCGGCCCCCGACGGGGGGTGGCCCGTCGGGATCGCTCGGAGCTCGGACGCCCCGATGCACGCCGTGGACCACGTCGTGGCCGTCACGTCAGGCGGGCTCGCCACGTCGAGCCCGGGGATCCGGTCGTGGCGCCGAGGCGGCGTCGTCCGCCACCACATCGTGGACCCGCGGACGGGGACGTCGGCGCCGGCCGTGTGGTCGCTCGTCTCGGTGGCAGCGCCGACGTGCGTCACGGCGAACGCGCTCACCACGGCCGCCGTCGTCTGGGGCGACGCCGCCGTGGCCAAGCTCGTGGCGAGCGGCCACCCGGCACGCCTGGTGCGCCAGGCCGGCGAGGTGCTGGCCCTCAACGGCTGGCCCCAGGACGAGCCGGTCTCCGCCCCGGCCCCTGCCCCAGCCCCGGCCCCGGCATCTGCACCCGCGCCGGCGGCGCCGGCCCCGGCCCCGGCCCCGGCCCCGGCCCCGAGGAGGACGCGATGAGCTCCCCCGTCCTCTGGTACGCCACCCGTGCCACCGGGGTGATGGCGCTCGTGCTCCTCACCGGCACGATGCTGCTCGGGCTGCTCACCTCCACGCGCTTCGCCACCCGGTGGTGGCCCGGCGTCGCTCAGCAGGACCTGCACCGCCGGGTCTCGCTGCTGAGCGTGCTCTTCGTCGCCGGCCACGTCCTCACGAGCGTGCTCGACTCCTTCGTGCACATCGGCTGGGCGGCCGTGTTCGTCCCCTTTCTCTCCGGCTACAAGACGGTGTGGGTGGGGCTCGGGACGATCTCCCTCGACCTCATGCTGGCGATCGCGCTGACGAGCATCCTGCGCCACCGGGTCCCGGCGCGGCTGTGGCGAGGGGTCCACTGGCTCGCGTACGTGAGCTGGCCCGTCGCCGTCATCCACACGATCGGGATCGGGACCGACGTCCACACCCGGTGGGTGCTGGACCTCGTGATCGGCTGCGTGGTCGCCGTCGTGGCGGCGGCCGGCATCCGCCTGGCGAACGCCCTCGAGCGCCGGCGGCGGGCCGCCGACCTGCCCGCCGTTCGCACCCGGCCGCCCGGCGTCGGGGTCAAGCACCGGGTGGACGCATGACGGCCACCACACCGGCGGCCACCACACCGGCGGCCACGGTGGCCGCCGCCACCGCCACCGCCACCAACCCGGCCGCCGGCCGCCCGACCCTCCTGTCGGGCTGGCGCGCCAGCGGGCGCAGCGACCTCGCGGCCCACGTGGCCCACTACGGGCCGCTCCCCCCGCTGCACGGCGACTTCCCCCGGCGGCTCGTCGCCGCCGTCGAGGCGGCCGGCCTCGTCGGCAAGGGCGGTGCCGGCTTCCCGTCGGCGATCAAGCTGCAGTCCCTGCCGCGGACCCGGTCGCGCCCGACCCTCGTGGTCAACGCCATGGAGGGCGAGCCGGCCAGCGCCAAGGACCACGTCCTCCTGTCGCTGCTCCCCCATCTCGTCCTCGACGGGGCGCAGCTGGCGGCGGTGGCGGTGGGAGCGCGCCAGGTGGTGGTGTGCGTCGCCGACGACCGGGACGAGCTCGCCGCGGGCGTGGCCACGGCCGTCGCCGAGCGCCAGCGCACGAGCCAGCTGCCGGTGCCGACGACCGTCGCCCGGCCGCCGGGCCGGTACGTGGGCGGCGAGGAGTCGGCGCTCGTCGGCTGGCTGGAGCGCGGGCGCGGCGTGCCCGCCTTCCGCCCCGAGCGCGGGGTGCCCCTCGCCCTCGACCGAGCCCCGGCGCTCGTGCACAACGCCGAGACGATGGCCCACGTCGCCCTCCTCGCCCGGGAGGCGGCCGGCGCGTCGAGCACGGCGGACCCCGAAGCCCTGGCGGCCGACCGCACGACCCTCGTCACCGTCTCCGGCGCCGTCGCCCGGCCCGGGGTGCTCGAGGTACCCCTGGGCACGCCGATCGCCGACATCGTGGCCATGGCCACGCCGCAGGGGCCGCCGGTCGCCGTCCTCGTCGGCGGCTTCGGCGGGAGCTGGCTCGGCGCCGGCGCGCTCGGCACGCCGCTGCGCAAGGACACGCTGGGCGCCGTCGGCGCCGCACCGGGGGCCGGCGTCCTCGTGGTGCTCGGCTCGCAGGCCTGCGGGTTGGCCGAGACGGCCCGGATCGCCCGCTACATGGCAGGCGAGAGCGCCGGGCAGTGCGGCCCGTGCGTCTTCGGGCTCCCCGCCATCGCCGACGACCTCGACCTGCTCGTCGCCGGCCGCGGCGGCGCCGCCATCGAGCTGCGGCTCACCGGGCGCCTGGCCCTCGTCGCCGGGCGCGGCGCCTGCCGCCATCCCGACGGCGTGGTCCGGATGGTCGCCAGCGCCCTGGACGCCTTCGAGGACGACCTGCGCCGCCACGCCGCCGGCCGCCCGTGCGGCCACTCCCGGCGCCGGACCGTCGTCCCCCTCCCCCCTGCCTGACCGGAGGCACCATGTCCGCGGTGCTCACGATCGATCCCACCGCCTGCGACGCCTACGGCTACTGCGCCGAGCTCCTCCCCGAGCTGGTCGGGCTCGACGAGTGGGGCTACCCCGTCGTCGGCGGGGAACCCGTCCCCGCCGAGCTCGTCGCACGGGCCGAGCAGGCCGCCCGCCACTGCCCCCGCCGGGCCATCCGCGTCCGCACCCGGGTCGAGGTGCGGAGCAGCGCCTCACGGCCCTGAGGGGAGCCGAGACCGATCGGGACCCGTCGGCGCGGCGGCGTACAGTCGTGCGGCGGTGCGGCCAGGAGCGGGTCCTGATCCTCAGGGAGCCTTCCCGCCGGTTCGCGGCGGATCCGCCGCCACTCTCCGGCGGGCCCCTTCCCTACGGACCACCCGCTCCCTCGCGGCGGGTGGGGTCACGAGTCCCGGGCTCGGCGGCCGGCGGGTCCGACGTGCGATCGGCCGGTGCCGGTGGCGCCAACCGATCTGGCCGCTGCGCGCGATCGGGTCCGAAGGCGCCGATACGAGGGCTCCAGCGACTCCACTCCCTGGTCCTTGCGGCACAAGGTCCCGCAAGTCACCGACGGGACGGCACGCGGGACGTTTGACAGCCAGGACAGCACTTGCTACACATCTGCGACCAAATCGGCGGCGGGCCCCGGGAATGGCAACCGGTGGTGGACGTGTCGCGCGTGGACGGGAGAGAGACGCGATGCGCCGTTGGGTGAGCGCCCGTACTGCGACCGCGGGACGGCACAGGCGGGCGGCGCTGGTCGCGGCGACGGTCCTCGGTGGGGTGCTCGGCGTTGCCGGGCCGCTGGCGGCGACCGCCGGCGCGTCGGCCCAGGGCGCGGCGTCCGCACCGGCAGGGCAGAGCTCCTCGGCGACGCCGGCGGCCATGATCCCCTCCCCCAAGGTGGTGACGCCGCCACCGGCGCACGTGGTGGCGCCCCGCGGCAACCGCATCAGCGGCATCTACCCGGTGGCCAGCAACTCCGTCGCGCCGAGCACTGCTGGTCCCGCTGCCCCCGCCGCACCGGTCCACCGCCTGTCGTACCCGTGCAACACAACAGATCTTGGAGGGGCAGGTTCCTGTGATCCGCCGCTCACCCAGAAGACACCCACCACCGGTGCGGTGATGGGGACGGCGTCGGGCCAGACCACCATCTACGCCATCTACTGGGACCCCGCCGGCTATGGCTACACCACAAATTACCAGACGCTCATCGACCAGTACCTGACCGACGTGCAGGACGCCAGCGCCACCCCGGGGAACGCCTTCTCGGTGGCGACGCAGTACTCCGCCACAACGGGCGGCCACCGGGTCCACGTGAAGTACGACGTCAAGTTCGGCGGGACAACGGTCGTCACGACAGCGTTCCCGCCGAAGACAACGACGAACTGCCCGACAGGCGGCGCCTTCACGACGGCCAGCGTGTGCATCACCGACGCACAGCTGCAGACAATGCTCCTGAAGCTGGTGCACCACGCCGCAGGCACCCTGACACACCTCTACCTCGTGTACCTGCCGCAGCACGTCGAGACCTGCTCCACAGCAACGACATGCACATCGGGCGCCGGAGGCCATGCGGCGTTCTGCGGCTACCACAGTGAGATCCTCGGCTCGACGTTCGTCTACGGCAACATGCCGTTCCCGGCCAACTGCGACACAACCCAGGCGCCGAACGGGACAGTCAAGGCGACAACGATGATCAGCATCACGGCGCACGAGGCCAACGAGTCGATCACCGACCCGACAGCCGGGAGCTCCTGGATCACCGCCAACGAATGGGAGATCGGCGACCTGTGCGCCTACGTGTTCGGCCCTGCCGAGGGCGGCACGACAGGGTCCTACTGGAACCAGACAATCAACGGTCACCACTACCTCACGCAGCTGATGTTCAACAACGAAGCGTGGCACGCCACAGGCACAAAGAACGGCTGCACCGGGTCGATCACCGTCCCCACGGCGTCGTTCACCGCGCCGAGCACATCGAGGTCCGGCGCGCCGGCGACCTTCGACGCCTCGGCGTCCACCAACCCGGCTGCCTACTACGGCTCCCCGCTCCAGTACGCCTGGACATGGGGGGACGGGAGCGCCGCCCCCGCCAGCACGACGACATCGGCCACGCACACCTACGCCGCCGCCGGGACCTACACCGTCACGCTGACGGTCACCGACGCCGACGGCTGGAGCGCTTCTTCCACGTCGACCGTCGACGTCCAGCCGGCCAACCACGGCTACCTGGAAGTGGCCTCCGACGGCGGCCTGTTCGCCTTCGGGGACGCCCAGTTCTACGGCTCGATGGGTGGCACCCCGCTCAACAAGCCGGTGGTGGGCATCGCCGCGGCGTAGCCGGGCGGTCACCCCGCCGGGGCGGCGCGCGCGTGCGCGCCGCCCCGGCGGCTGGTAACAGAGGGGGCATGGCCTCCAACCCGTTCAGCTACGTCATCGGCTGCTCCAACCTCGTCCTCGACGGCGGCCGGTACCTCCTCGTCCAGGAGTCCAAGGCCACGGCCCGGGCCCGGTACAACTTCCCGGCGGGCAAGCCCGAGATCGGGGAGACCCTGATGGAGGCCGCCGCCCGGGAGGCGCGGGAGGAGGCGGGCCTCGAAGTGGTGCCCGAGTACCTCGTCGGCATCTACCAGTGCGCACGCACCTCGGAGGGCGTGGGCGTGGTCAACTTCGTCTTTCGCTCCCAGGTCGCCGGCGGTGCCATCACCACCTCGGAGGAGCACCCCAGCGTCGGGTACTTCACGAGGGAGGAGATCGCCGGCCTGGGACGGGAGGGCCGGCTGCGAGGGATCCACATCGAGCTGGCCATCGACCAGTGCGCCGCGGGTGCCCGCATCCCCCTCGAGACGATCCAGATCGTGCCGTCCTCAACCCTCGGGTGAGGCCGGCGGGCGGCATACCGGCCCGCCACACCCTCTGCTATCCCAACGCCAGCAGCTCGACGTCGTAGTGCGCGAAGCGACGGTCGACGCTGACGAGCTCGAGCTGGTCGGCACGAGCCTGTGCGATCAACATGCGGTCGAACGGATCGGAGTGATGAGGGGGAAGGGCCCCTGCCGCGATGGCGTGCGGGGCGGTGATCGGCAGCCTGTCGAAGTCGTTGGCGACCATGACCTCCAGCAAGTCGTCCGGCGCCTCCAGTCGGCCGACGGCCTTCTTGATCGCGATCTCCCAGACCGTGGCGGCCGAGACCAGGACCTCGCTCTCAGGTGAGGCGATCGCATCGCGAGCCGCAGCCGGAAGGAGGGGGTCGTCGGACAGCCACCACAACAGGATGCGCGTGTCGAGGAGCAGCCTCACGACCGCTCGCCGCGAAAGGCCGCCGCGATCTCCTCCGGAAGCTCGTCGAAGTCCTCGTGGATCCGAACGCGTCCCGCCCACTGGCCGGGACGGCGTGGCGGGCTTCCACGGGGCGGGACGATCCGAGCGACGACGTGGCCTGCCCGTGCGATCTCGACCTCGTCGAGCTCCCCTCCCTCGACGGCAGCGACGAGCCGCGAGAGGTTGGTCTTGGCCTCGTGCATGTTGACCCGCACGACAGTAAGTTAGCTAACTTAGCTATACCTCGTCGAGGTGGCCTCGAAGGTGCGGGTCCGGACTCGATCCCGAGCGTCGCTCAGGCTCGTCAGCCCGACGCCTGGAAGATGAAGGCGTCGATGCCGATGTCGTTGTCGTAGTCGATCGCCGGGCTGTAGACGGCGTCGGCGGTGAGTGTCGTCCGGTAGGCGTAGGTGCTCGAGGAGGGGTCTGTGAGGAACGTGAAGATCCCCTGGTTCGTTGTCCACTTGCTCGAGGAGCCGTCGGCGATCGTGTCGCACCAGTAGAACTGTGTGGCGCTGGCCGTGGCCGTGAGCGGGGGCACTGTGACGACGCCCAGGGGCGCGTCGTGGGCGTAGGAGGTCTTGGCCACGACGCTC
>DAHUZJ010000049.1 GCA_027306585.1 Acidimicrobiaceae bacterium
GTCGAGCCGTCGAGCCTGGGCGTCGGGGGGGTCGGGGTCGGCCGGCCCGGTGTCGAACGGCGTCCATCCAGCTCGGACGGGCGTCCGGGGACGGGCCTTGGCTACGCTGGCTGGTCGTGGCCCTCGACCTGGACCTCGTCATGCTGCGGCACGGGCAGTCGGCGTGGAACGCCGACAACCTGTTCACCGGATGGGTCGACGTCGACCTCACCGCCGTCGGGGAGGCGGAGGCCACGAAGGCCGGGCAGCTCCTCGCCGCCGAGGACGGCCTCGACCTGCGGTCGGTCCACACCTCGGTGCTGACCCGGGCGATCCGCACCGCCAACCTGGCGCTCGACGCCGCCGGGCGGCCGTGGCTGCCGGTGCACCGATCGTGGCGGCTCAACGAGCGCCACTACGGCGCCCTGCAGGGCAAGAACAAGCAGGAGACGGCCGAGCGGTTCGGGCTCGACCGGGTGAAGGTGTGGCGCCGCAGCTACGACGTCCCGCCGCCGAAGATCGGCCCCGACGACCCCGGGCAGGCCACCGGTGACCCGCGCTATCTGGACGTGCCAGCCGACGCGCTGCCGGCGTCCGAGTGCCTGGCCGACGTCGTGGTCCGTGCCCTCCCCTACTGGCAGGACGTGCTCGTGCCGGATCTCTACGCCGCCGCCGCCCGCGGCGGGGCGGTGTTGGTGGTGGCCCACGGCAACAGCATCCGGGCGCTGCGCAAGCACGTCGAGGGGATCGCCGACGACCAGATCGTCGGGGTCGAGATCCCGACCGGCATCCCGTACCGGCTGCGGCTCGGCGAGGACCTGTCGATCCGCGAGGCCGGCTACCTCGGCGACGCCGACGCCGCTCGGGCGGCGGCCGAGGCTGTGGCCCGCCAGGCCGGCTAGCGCCCACTCGGCCGGCTCAGCCCACTCGGAGCACGCCGGCTCGGCTCGGGCGCCCGGACGCGGCGGAGCCGGGGCACCTCGCCGCACCCCGGCTCCACTCGCCCTGGTCGGATCCCGTCGGCTTACAAGGCGTCGCTGCCCCGCTCGCCGGTGCGGACCCGGACCACCGTGTCGATCGGGACGACCCACACCTTGCCGTCACCGATCTTGCCCGTGGCGGCCGCCGCCACGATGGCGTCGACCACCTCGTCGGCCTGCGCATCGTCCACCGCGACCTCGAGGCGGATCTTCGGGACGAAGTCGACCTCGTACTCGGCGCCTCGGTACACCTCCGTGTGCCCCCGCTGGCGGCCGAACCCTTGCGCCTCGGTCAGGGTCATGCCCTGCACGCCGAGCCTCTTCAGCGCCTCCTTGACGTCGTCCAACTTGAACGGCTTGAGGACCGCTACGACCAGCTTCATGGTGAGTTCTCCTTGGTTCGATGGGTCCGGGTCAGCTGCCGCCTGTATAGCCCGGAGGCGACACGTCGCCGGTCGCCATGAGCTGCCCAGGATGGTCTCGGGACTCGGCCAGACCCGCCATGGCGAAGCCCCCGGTCCGCTGGGCGAGGGTCTCCTCCGGGAAGGCCTCTTCGTCGTGGATGGCGAGGTCGCCGACCTCGAGGATCTCGTCCTTGTAGCGGGCGCCACGCAGGACCAAGCCGATGAGCTTCATGATGAGGAACGTTCCCACGGCCGACCACAGGATCACGAAGATGGCCGCACGGAACTGCTGCCACTCCTGGTGCCAGGACCCCGTGTAGAGGAGCCCGTTGACCGAGAACGGGGTGCACTTGCCGCCGGCGGCCAGGTACTGCGACCCGCTCGTGTTGACGACCTGTCCGGCCTTGCCGAGGGTGCCGCAGCCGTACTCCACGATGCCCGGGTCGCCCAGGATGCCGAGCAGCAGGCCACCGGCGAAGCCGGCGATGCCGTGGGTGTACACGACCCCGAGGGCGTCGTCCACCTTCGAGAACGGCCGCACCTTCGACAGGTAGTTCCACGCCACCCAGACGATGACGGTGCAGATCAGGCCGACGAGGATGGCACCCCAGCCGTCGACCCAGCCGGCGGACGGCGTGATGCCGACCAACCCGCAGATCATCCCGTTGATCCCGCCGAGGAACGTCGGCTTGCGCGTCTTCGTCAGCGCGGCGTCGAGCCCCATCCAGGCGAGGACTCCGGTCGCCGTGGCGAGGTTCGTGTTGATCACGGCTGCGGCCGCGCTGGCGCCGGCGTAGTACGGGTCGCCGCCGTTGAAGCCGTTCCACCCGAGCCACAGGATCCCTGCGCCGACGGCCGCCATCACCAGGTTGTTGGGGATGGCGTTCTTGCGATCTCGGGCCAATCTGGGACCGAGGACCCACGCCGCCACGAAGCCGGACACGCCCGCCGACATGTGGATGACGTAGCCGCCGGAGAAGTCGAGCGCTCCTTCCTGGGCGAAGTAGCCGCCGCCCCAGAGCAGGAAGGCGTCGATGGCGTACACGAACGTCGACCACAGCGGGACGAGCAGGACCCATGCCGAGAACTTGATCCGGCCGAGGACGCTGCCGAGGAAGAGCAACGGCGTGATCGCGGCGAACACGAACTGGAAGTACGCCAGCGTGCCGTTCGGGAAGTGGAACGGGATCGCCGTGTTGGCGGCCGACACCGCCTGGCCCTGTTCACCCACCGCTGTCGTGATCTGCCCCGGTTTGCCGACCAGGTTCTCGAAGAAGTGCTTGACCCATCCGACCCCCGTCAGCTGCGTCTGCACCCCGTTGTGCACGCCGCCCCCGAGCGACGTCGAGCCGAAGCCCATCTTGTACGACCACAGCACCCAGGCGATGAGCACCAGCGAGAAGCCGGCGAACATCATCGCCATGACGTTCACCGCCCACTTCTTGGGCACGATCGACGCGTAGAGGACGGCCAGCGCCGGGAGGCTCATGAGCCCCACGAACGTGGCCGCCGTCAGCTGCCAGGTGTTGTCGGCCGGGTTCAGCCAACTGGGATAGGGAACCGTCACTGCCGCCGCTAGCACTCGCTCTCCTCTCGTGCGCCGTCACGCCCCTCATGCGCCCGCGGCCATCGGGGCCCGGGCGAGCCACGGCTCGCTTTCGCTGCGGAGGCAGCATGCGGCGCGGTCGTTTCCACGCCGTCACGCGCCTGTTACGCGCGTGTGAACAGCTGGCCGATCGCTCGCCGCTCGGGCCGGCGACACGCGACGCTGGCAACCGTGAGCACGAACACGTCGACACCACACGCCCCGGGGACGCCGGCCGAGGCAGGGGCTGGGCCCGGGCCCGGCGGCCGCGTCGCCCAGCTGCGCGCCGCCCAGGCGGCGGAGGTGGACCCCCGCCGGCTCCGGGCGGCGGCCCTCGCCGTCTGCGTCGCCGGCCTGGTCGCCGCCGCCGTGCTCCTCTTCGTGAGCGGCGCCCACCGCAACGCGCAGGTGGCGGCGCTCCACGACCGCGGGGTACCGGTGGTCGTGACGTCGACGGGCTGCACCGGGCTCCTCGGCGGCAGCGGGTCCAACCCGGTCGGCTACGCCTGCCGGGGCACGTACACCTCCGGCGGGCACCGCTACGCCGCCGCCCTCCCGGGCAGCACGCTGCGGCCCCCGGGGACGACCGCCACGCTGGTGGTCGACCCGCAGGACCCGGGCCTGCTGACGACGCCCGCCGCAGCGAGGACCGAGCGGCCCACGGCCAGGGTCTTCGTGCTGCCCTCCGTGCTGGCGGTCGCCGCGGTGGCGCTGGTGGCCGCCGCGGGGCTCGTCCGGCGGCGCCGGATTCGCCGGGGGGACCCGGCGCTCCCGGCGGGCCCCGATCAGCCGGCCTTGCGCTTCCTCGGCGCCCCGGGCGGCGTGTAGCGCTTGCTGGCATCGGGGGCGAAACGCGCCGAGGCGGTCCTGCCCGACCCACCCTTGCCGCCCGAGGGAAGTGTCCCCGTCGCCTCGCGCAGGTCGCGCTGGATCCGGTAGGCCCGCACCAACAGCCAGGCGGCGAACAGCACGAACGGCACGCCGAAGCCCCAGTAGCCGAGGGTGAAGACGCTCAGGCCGTAGAGGGCCATGGTGATGCCGAGGAAGAGGCGCTTGCGAAACCAGGCGAAGACCAGCATGCCCAGCGCCAGCACGACGGCGACGACGAGCACCTCTGACTTGCTCGTGAGGGTGCCGTGGGCGTAGCGGGCGACGGCGAAGCCGATGCCCGCGGCGATCGGGGCGGCGATGAGGCCGACCATCCGCTCCTTGTCGTCGGCGTAGCGGGCCTCGTCCTCGAGGTCCTCCACCGAGCGGTTCGCCGGCGCCGGGGTCGCCGGGCGCGCCGGGGCGCTGGGGTCGGGGGGCTTGAGCAACCACCGGCTGAGCGTCTGGCGCAGGCCGCCCTGCGGCTCGCCGCCCACCGACGGGCCCTTGGGGTCGAGACCACGGGGCATGGGGTCACGGTACCGCGCCGCCTTCCTACCGCAGCCGCAGAGACGACGCCGTTAACCGAGCATTCACAAGCGGTGGCACAGGCCGGGGGCTACCCTTTGCGCCATGGCAAACGGTACGGGGGAGCTCGACCTCTCCAAGATCTGGCTGTTCTCGACCTGCTCCACCCGCGAGCTGCGGACCGTCCGCCGTGCCCTGGAGGAGGTGACCGTGCCGAAGGGTCGAGTCCTCACCGAGGAGGGGACCATTGGCCGCGAGTTCTTCTTCATCGTGGACGGGCAGGCGTCAGTGCGCCGCGGCAACCGCAAGGTGGCCACCCTCGGGGCCGGCGAGTACTTCGGCGAGCTCGCCCTCCTCGACCGAAAGCCGCGGTCGGCGACGGTCGTGGCGGACACCGACATGCGACTGCTCGTCCTCGGCCAGCGCCAGTTCAATGGGCTCCTCGATGCCGTGCCGGCCCTGTCCCGCAAGCTGTTGGCGGCCATGGCCACCCGGCTCCGGGACGCCGACTCGAAGGCGTCCGCCCTCATCTCGCACTGACGATGGACCTGGGCGCCGCCCTCGACGCCGCCCGCCGCCGGCACCAGGGCGTCCTCGTCACGCTGCGCCGGGACGGCCGGCCGCAGCTGTCGAACATCGTCTACGCCGTCGACGGCGCCGGCACGGTCCGGATCTCGGTGACCGACAGCCGGGCCAAGACCCGCAACCTCCGCCGGGACGCCCGGGCCACGCTCTACGTCCCCGGGGACAGCTTCTGGTCCTACCTCGTCCTCGACGGCACGGCCGACCTGTCCCCGGTCGCCCAAGCGCCCGACGACCCGACGGTCGAAGAGCTGGTCGACCTCTACCGCTCGATCAGCGGCGAGCACCCCGACTGGGCCGAGTACCGCTCGGTCATGGCCGACGAGCGCCGGCTGGTGGTCCGCCTGCGCGTCGAGCGCGCCTACGGCATCCCGCCGAGCTGACGGTCGCTCGCAGCTACTCCTCGCTGGACTCGTTGGCCTCGTTGGCCGACAGCGTCCCCTCTCGGGCAGCCACGTCGGGCCCGGGGAGGGCGGCCGGGGCGGCCGTCGCGGCCGTCGCGCTGACGAGGAGCGACTCCTCGACCAGCTGGGAGAGGTCGAGGACGCGGACCTCCTCCTCCTTCTGGTTGGCCCGCACGGCGTCGTCCAGCATGATCATGCAGTAGGGGCAGGCGGTCGACACCACGTCGGCGCCGGTGCCCAGGGCCTCGGCGGTGCGGTCCATGTTGACCCGGGTGCCGATGCTCTCCTCCATCCACATGCGCGCGCCGCCGGCGCCGCAGCAGAAGCCGCGTTCGCGGCACCGTCGCATCTCCACGTTCTTCGCCCCGGGGATGGCGTCGATCACGGTGCGGGGCTCGTCGAAGACCCGGTTGTGCCGACCGAGGTAGCAGGGGTCGTGGTAGGTGACGGTCCCCGAGTAGCCGTTGCCGGGCACGAGCTTGCCGGCCCGCACCAGGTGGTCGAGGAGCTCGGCGTGGTGGATCACCTCGAAGTCGCCGCCCAGGGCCGGGTACTCGTTCTTGATGGTGTTGAAGCAGTGCGGGCAGGTGGCGATGATCTTCTTGGCGCCGACGCCATGGAGGGTCTCGATGTTGGCCTTGGCCTGCTCCTGGAAGAGGAACTCGTTGCCGATGCGCCGGGCCGGGTCGCCGGTGCACGACTCCTTCGGGCCCAGGATGGCGAAGGTCACGCCGGCTCGGTGGAGCATGCGGGCCGTCGCCTGGACGCCCTTGCGGGCCCGCTCGTCGAGGGCGCCGGCGCAGCCGACCCAGTAGAGGTACTCGACCTCGTCGGGGATGGCGTCGGTGACGACGGGGACCTCGAAGTCGAGCGCCTTGGTCCACTCGGTGCGCTTCGCCTGGCCGAGGCCCCACGGGTCGCCCTGGTTCTCCACGTTGCGCAGCATGAGGCCGGCTTCGTGGGGGAAGCGCGACTCCATCAGCACCTCGTGGCGGCGCATGTCGACGATGGCGTCGACGTGCTCGATGTCGACCGGGCACTGCTCCACGCACGACCCGCAGGTGGTGCACGACCACAGTACGTCGGGGTCGATGGTGGCGGGCACGAGCGCCTCGGGCTCGGCCGCCGCAGCCGTGCCGTCGGCACCGCCGTGGCCGGCCACGGGCTGGTGCAGCAGCCGGTTGGCCGACGAGAACATGTTGTCCCGCAGGCCCATGACGAGGAGCTTGGGCGAGAGGGGCTTGCCCGTGTTCCACGCCGGGCAGACCGACTGGCAGCGCCCGCACTCGGTGCAGGTGACGAAGTCGAGCAGCTGCTTCCACGTGAACTGCTCGACGAGGCCCACACCGAAGACGGTGTCCTCGGTCACCTCCTCCATTGTCATGTTGGGCGTTTTGTCGAGGCCGCCCAAGGCTCGGGGCCGGCGCGAGAACGCCACGTTGAGGGGCGCCATGAAGATGTGCAGGTGCTTGGAGTACGAGACGAAGACCAAGAACCCGCTGATCACGGCAATGTTGAGGATGAGGAAGGTGGTCGCCAAGGCGCCGTTCACACCAGCGCCGAGCCCGGCCAACCCGGCCCCGATGGCGTGGGAGGCGAAGGCCCAGTCGTCGTAGGGGAACTGGCGGGGCACGGTGTTCACCTGGGCGGCGCGGTAGACGAGGAGGGTGATGATCACCGAGGCGATCAGCGCCAGGGTGATCCACGCGGCGTCGGTGTGGGAGCCGTAGAAGCGGGAGGTCCGCTCGCGGCGGCTGGGGGCGTTCTTGATGCGGATGATCGCGAACACCACGAGGGCCACCAGCACGGCCACGGCGAAGAATGTCTCGATGAACCCGAGGACGGGCGAGGTGCCGATCCCCGGGATGTGGAACGTCGGCTGGAACAGGTCGCCGTAGGCCTCGACGATCGTGAAGAGGAGGAGGGTGAAGCCCCACATGGTGAAGAAGTGGGCGAGCCCAGGGCCCATCCACTTGAGCAGCTTGCGCTGGCCGGCGACCTCGGTCACCTCGGCCTCGGCCCGCGGCCAGATGCTGCCCCGCGTCCGCTCGGGGGCGGGCCGCCCAGAGCGGATGAGCCGAGAGAGCCAGTAGAAGCGGCGCCCGGCCACGGCCAGGCAGACGACCGTGACGGCCATGCCGATCGCAATCCTGACGGCCACGAATCCTCCTCAGCTCGTCGCCCGGCGGCGTGCGGTTCTCGCGTGGGGAACGACCGGACGGGACATTCCCCACGGTCGTGTCGCGCAACCCGGGCTGCCGCCGCACGGCCCGCAGCGCGGCACCGAGCCGGCCGCTCCTCGGATCGGCGCGGCGGTCCAGGCCGGCGGCGTCAACGCCGGAAGTTGTCGGCGTACCGGCTGGGGGTGGGACCCCACTGCCCCTGGTACTTGGACCCAAGCCCCACCGTGCCGTAAGGACGGTCGGCGGGGGTCGTCATGCGAAGGAAGCTGATCTGGCCGATCTTCATGTCGGGGTAGACGGTGATCGGCAGGTTGGCGACGTTCGAGAGCTCCAGCGTGAGGTGCCCGTCCCAGCCGGCGTCGACGAAGCCCGCGGTGGAGTGGATCAGGAGGCCCAGGCGCCCGAGCGAGGACTTCCCCTCGAGCCGGGCGACGAGGTCGTCGGGAATGCGGACCCGCTCGACGGTCGACCCGAGGACGAACTCGCCCGGGTGCAGCATGAGCGGCTCCTCGCCCACGTCGACCAGTTCGGTGAGGTCCTCCTGGTCCTCCCGTACGTCGATCACCCTCTGCGTGTGGTTGCGGAAGAGGCGGAAGTACCGGTCGACGTGCAGGTCGACCGAGGACGGCTGGATGCAGTCCTCGCCGAGGGGCTCGATGACGATCCGGCCTGCCTCGAGCTCCTCCCGGATGGTGCGGTCGGACAGAACCATGGCGCGCCAGACGATAGTGGGTCGGGCGCCCCGGGGATAGTTGGACGGTTGCTGTGCGGAAGGGGTCGTGGGCGGACGGGACGTTCGGCCCTACCCCCTCGACGGCCATGTAGCGATACTGGCAGTGGGCCTGCGAGACGGGCGAGGGAGCCGAAAGGCTGAGAGGCTGGGTGAAAGCCCGGCGACCCCAGGACCTGATCCGGACAATGCCGGCGAAGGAAGACCCTCCCGTGGGCCTCTTCCTTTCCTTCCTTCGCTTCGCCTTCGGCGGGAGGGTTCGACGGGAGGAAGGAGAGGCCGAGTGGCGACCGTCCATCGATCCGGCGACGCGGGAGCTGCGACCCAGGAGCCTCCGCGGGGCCACCGCCTCGTGCCGCACACCGCCGACTGCATCGTCGAGTCGTGGGGACCAGACCTGCCGGTATGCCTGGTCGAGGCGCTGGGGGGTCTCGTCGGCTCGTTCGCGGAGGTCCCGGACACGGCGACGAGCCGCGTGCTCCCTCTGGCGGCGTCGTCGGGTGGCGCGGAGGACGCGGTGGTCACGCTGCTGGAAGAGGTGATCTACGTCCTCGACGTCTTCTCGGTGGTCCCCGTGCGGTTCCATCTGGAGGAGACCGAGGACGGCGGCCTCGCGGGGGACATGGAGGTCGTACGGGCGGACGAGGTCCGGCTGATCGGCCCCGTCCCGAAGGGCATCTCCTACCACGACCTCTCCATCGGGCCCGTCGACGGCGGCTGGCGATGCCACGTGCTCGTCGACGTCTGAACCTGCGCGCGGACGCCGTTGCCGTGCCCGAGGCGGGAAGCGGCCGAGGTGGACCAGGGCTCGTGCCGGTCCCCGGGTTCGCCGACCGATGGCGCATCGAACCGGTGGGGGCCATGCGGGTCCCCGGCGTGGTCTTCGCCTCGGCGGCGCTCCTCCCCCAAGTGGCCGAGGAGGAGGCGCTCCGCCAGGTCGCCAACGTGGCGACCTTGCCCGGCATCGTCGAGGCGTCGTTTGCGATGCCCGACGTGCACTGGGGGTACGGCTTCCCGATCGGCGGCGTCGCCGCCACCGACGTGGAGGACGGAGGCATCGTGTCGCCGGGCGGCGTCGGCTTCGACATCTCCTGCGGGGTGCGGCTCCTGGCGGCACCGGTCACGCTCGGCGAAGTGGGCGCGGCGCTCAGGCGGCTGATGGACCGGCTGGGCGTCACCATCCCCCGGGGACTGGGGAGCGGCGGCGTCTGGCACCTTCCCGACGCCGGGGCGCTGCGGAAGGTCCTCGAAGGCGGAGCACGTGCCGCCGCGCAGGCGGGCCTGGGCACCGAGGCGGACCTCCGGCGGTGCGAGGACGGCGGCGTCCTCGTCGGCGCGGACGCGGCGCAGGTGGGCGAGCGGGCCCTGGCGCGAGGCCTGCACCAGGTCGGCAGCCTCGGATCGGGCAACCACTTCCTGGAGGTACAGGTGGTCGAGAAGGTCGACGACCCAACGACCGCCGCGGCCTTCGGCCTCTCCGCCTCGCAGGTGTGCGTCATGATCCACTGCGGCTCGCGGGGCCTCGGCCACCAGATCTGCTCGGACCACGTCCGCCTGATGCGAGACGCCATGGCCCGTTACGCGATCACGGTGCCCGACGCCCAGCTGGCCTGCGTCCCCGTGCGCTCACCGGAGGGGCGGTCGTACCTGGCAGCCATGGCCGCCGCCGCCAACTACGGGCGGGCGAACCGGCAGGCGCTCACCGTTACGACCCGTGCTGCCTTCGCCGAGGCCCTTGGAACGTCGGCCGGATCCCTCCAGCTCGTCTACGACGTGTCGCACAACCTCGCCAAGCTCGAGCACCACGACATCGGCGGGAGTGAACGCCTCCTGTGCGTGCACCGCAAGGGCGCCACCCGGGCCCTCCCACCGGGACACCCCGACCTCCCCGACGACCTGCGGCCGTTCGGGCAGCCGGTGCTGGTGCCCGGGTCGATGGGCACGGCCTCGTACGTCCTCACCGGCGTGGTGCCCGGCGAGGCGTTCGCCTCTGCGTGCCACGGCGCCGGACGGACGATGAGCCGGCACGCGGCCCTCCGCCACGTGCGAGGGGCCGAGCTCTGCCGGCGACTCGAGGCCAGCGGCATCGCCGTGCGGGCGAGCTCGCTACGGGGCTTGGCCGAAGAGGCACCCGAGGCCTACAAGGACATCTACGAGGTGGTGGCCACGTGCGAGCGAGCCGGGCTGGCCCGCCGCGTCGCCCGGTTGCGCCCGATCGGGGTGGTGAAGGGGTGACCGGGCCCAATGGTGCGGCCGGTGGCGGCCGGTGGCGGCCGGTGGCGGGAGGCGTTTACGGCGGCGGTACACTGCTCGGCACTGCGCGGGCGTAGTTCAGAGGCAGAACATCAGCTTCCCAAGCTGAGAACGCGGGTTCGATTCCCGTCGCCCGCTCCAGAGTTTGGCCAGGTCAGGCGCTGTTTCCGCCGGCCGCTTCTGCATCCCCCTCGGCGCCCATCGCGCGTTCATCGCGCGGGACAAGCGGAACTACATCGGCGGGCTTCACCATCTCGGCCAAGGCATCGGCGATGATCCTGTCCCGATCCCTGGTTGCGTGTTGGTACCGGATCGCCACCGCCGGGCTCGAGTGACCGGCCCGATGCATCAATTCGGCGATGGTGGCACCCGTGGCGCCGGCGTACGTCAGCCCCGTGTGGCGAAGATCGTGGAGCCGCAATTTGGGGCGACCGATCTTGGCCCGAGCCGGCCACCACGCAAGGTCGAGCTGCCTCGAGGACACGGGAAAGAGGCGGTCATCGGGACCCGGCCCGACAAAGTCATCGAGGTGATCGGTGAGCTCTTCGACCACGTGCTGAGGTACGGCAAGCGTGCGTCGCCCGCTCTTGGTCTTCGGTCCCTTCTCCACGACCCGACCATTCATCATCCGGGTCCGGGTGGTCTTGATGGACACGGCGCCGTGGAGCAGGTCGACGTCTTGACGGCGAAGACCAAGGATCTCGGCACGCCGCAGCTGGCACCATGCCGCGACGAAGACCACCGCTCGCAGGTGCTCGGGCATTGCGTCGGCGAGCACCGCGATCTCGGCCACCGTGACCACCGGCCGTTCCGCTGCCTCTTCGCTCCCCGCCCCTTTTATCTGGCACGGGTTCCGGGTGATGATCTCGTCAGTGACGGCAGCCTTCAGGATCTGCGACAGCAGCCGGTAGGCCTTGGCCGCCGTCGAGGGATGCGCCTGCACCTGGGCCGCGTTCCATGCCCGGACCATCGAGGGGGTGAGCTTCCCCAGCTGGACGTCGCCCAAGACCGGGAAGATCTTCTTCTTCGCCAGCCAGTCGTAGTACTCCCAAGTCCGTTCGCTGAGGTCCGCACGTCCGGCCAGCCACTGCGTGGCGTACTCCCGCAGCGTGACCTTCGCCCGCCTTGGATCGACGGCGACGCCGCGCAGCTTGTCCGCCTCCATGGCGGTGGCGTACGCGCTCGCGTCGTGCGCCCTGGCGAACGTCTTCGTGACGACTCGGCCGTCGATGCGGAGCCTCACGTCGTAGCGCACGCCGTCGCGCACCTTCCGCTTCTTGATCTGAGCCACTGCTCTCCTCCCTTTCGTGCCCAACCCCCGCTCGGACGCTAGGTCAGCTGTTCCCCGGACAGCCGGGCCGCTCAGCTGGCGTCGGCGTCGGCGCTCAGCTCCGCTACGAAGGCATCTACCGCAGCGACAGGTACCAGCCGACGACGGCCGATGGTCACGGACTTGAGGCGCCCGTTGGCGATGTACCGCTTCGTCGTGGTAAGTCCGATGCCCAGGCTGTCCGCCGCTTCCTTAGCGTTCAGCAGCCTCCTCCCGACGGCGCCGGTCGGCGCTGGTCCCCCCTCACCCAGGAACTCAGCGACCACTGGGACGATTAGAGGGAGGAGCGCCGGAGCGGCCGGACCGAGCGCCGGCTCAAGGCGGCTCGTGAGCTCGGCGACAACCGGGTCGGGCGAACCAACGATCTGCAACGACAGGCGTTCCACGCTCTGCTCATCGGAACGCTTGATCCCGCGGGGCGTCGTCGCGGCAAAAGCCGAGCTCACGGTGCCCTGCGGAGTCCAACGAACCGTCACATAAGGAGCCTACGGATCGCGGTTCGCGGCCGACGAAAATATTTTCGGCGAGCACGAGAAGCCGGTGCGGGAGGGTGGAGCTGTGCCCCCCCAGGTCGTACTGGTACGCGACGCGTACCGTACGCGTGCTCAGTTGCTGCCTGGGGCGAGCTGTCCACGGATCTCCACCCGTTGAGATCACCGACGTCCTGATAGCGGCTCTACCAGGGTGGATGGACGCCCAGGCAGCCACGAAACGGCCCAGGAAGATCCGATCGCCGAGAAGCACCCTTGGCGCCGGTCAGCTCGGCGTCTTGCCGGTCGTCGGTGGCGGTGTCGCCCCGATCCACATCTGTCAGGTCCTCGATCGTCGACGCTCCCCAGGGGAACCCCTCCGGCCAGGACGTCCTCACCCGAGGGCGCAGCGGAGGCGTCGGCGTGCCGCACGTTGGACGGAAGGACGACGACCAGGCTCGAAATACGGGTTCCCCGCGAGAGCGCCGAGCTCATCCGCCAGGCAGTTGCCGCTCGCGGGGAGTCGGTATCCGGCTTCGTGCTCGAAGCCGCCATGCGCGCCGCCGAAGAGGAGCTTGCGGTCGAGCGCGAGGAGCTCGTGCCGGCCGGCTTCGTCGACGAGGTCCTGGCGGCGCTCAGCGCCGACGCAGCGCCGTCGGCGGAGCTCGAGGAGCTCGCCCGGCGGCCGAGAGCCTTCGAGTGGGGTGATCCCTACCGGTCCGAGCATCTTTCCCCAGGTCACGAGCTGGACGCCCTTTCGAGCGACAACGCCCGGCTCGACACCTGACTGAGGCGCAGCGCCCGCTACGCAGGAGCGGCCAACAGGGGACGGACCGTCGTGTGGATCGATCCGCCAGCGCCGGCGGTCCTCGCCTACTCACGCTCGCTGGCCACGTGCTCCGGCGGACGGACGCCCCCGGAGCCATTGGGCACGGGTCGCCCGACGCCATCCCGGCGGACCGTGGATCACACCGTTCGGACCCGGCCGTCGGCCCCCTCGGCGGTGGCGGCAACACCGGGTATACTCAGGGTGTGGCGAAGGTGATGGTGTCACTCCCCGACGACCTGCTCTGGGCCGTCGACATGGAGGCAGGTCGTCGGGGCACCACTCGGAGTGGGTACCTCCGGGAACTGGCCGAAGAGACCTTGCGGCGCAAGAGCGCTCTCCGTGCGCAGCGCATGGCCGAGATCGACACCATGGACGGACCCGCCACGCCCCACGGTGGCGGCGTCGCGGAGCTCGTCAAGGCGAAGAGGCCAGACGGTTGAACCTGTGGTTCCTCGACGCCAGCATCCTGCTGGCAAGCGAAGACCCCGACGAAGAGCACCATCGGGACTCCGGCCGGCTGCTCGTCGGCAGCGATCCCCTGGCCACCCTCGATCTCGCCTTCTACGAAGCGACCAACGTGGCGGTCCGCGCGTGGCGAGACCAGCGTGCGGCACGCCGGCTCCGGAGCCGCGTCGCTGCGGTGGCCGACGACGGCGGGCTCGTCCGAGCGGACGCGCAGCTTCTCGACGCCGCCGCCGTCATCGCCCACGAGCACGGGATCTCCGTGTACGACGCCGCCTACGTCGCGGCGGCGCGGACGATCAGTGGCCGGCTGGTCAGCTGCGATGTACGCGGCCTGGTGTCACGCGACCTCGCGCTGCTCCCTCGCATCGCCGTCCAGCAACCGACCGAATCGGAGCCTGGACCACCCGGACAGTCCCCCGCCTGAACTGCGCGCCTCGACCCTCGGTCCGGTTCGTGCATGTCGGCCTTGTGGTGCCGCCCGCCCGCCTGGCGCTCGACCACTCGCTGCCGGGCAGGAGCCTGGGTGGCCAGCTGCTCCTCGACGCGCTGGAACGCGCCGTCAAAGCGTCCCAAGGCCCCGGGACACGTCTGGAGGTCGTGGGCACG
>DAHUZJ010000053.1 GCA_027306585.1 Acidimicrobiaceae bacterium
CCCCGGGTGCTGCCTGGCCGGCGCGGCGGCGGCCACCACCCGCGGTGATCAGCCGGCGAGGCCGTCCTTGGCCCGAGGTCTCCCCCACGGCCATCGCCGCCTCGCGGGTGATCTTGTCGTCGACCGACACCTTGTAGGGCAGGATGTCGCCCTTGTAGATCCAGACCTTGACCCCCACCCGGCCCGAGGTGGTGCGGGCCTCACGGAACCCGTAGTCGATGTCTGCGCGCAGCGTGTGCAGCGGCACCCGACCCTCGCGGTACGACTCCTTGCGGGCCATCTCCGAGCCGCCGAGGCGGCCCGAGCACTGGACTCGGACCCCCTGCGCACCGGCCTTCTGCACCGTCTGGATGGCTCGCTTCATGGCGCGGCGGAAGGCCACGCGCCGGGCGAGCTGGTCGCAGATCCCCTGGGCGATGAGGGCGGCGTCCAGCTCCGGCTGCTTGATCTCCTGGATGTTGAGCTGGATCCGGTTCTGCAGGCCGGTCAGCTCCTCCAGCTTCTTCTTCAGCCGGTCGGCCTCGGCGCCGCGGCGGCCGATGACGATGCCCGGGCGGGCGGTGTGGATGTCGACCCGCAGGCGGTCGCGGGTGCGCTCCACCTCGATGCGGCTCACCGCGGCCGCCTCCAGCTGGGACATGAGGTAGTCGCGGATCTTCCAGTCTTCGACCACGAAGTCGCGGTAGTGCCGCTCCTCGAACCACCGGGACTTCCAGTCGGTCGTCACCCCCAACCGGAAGCCGTACGGGTTTACCTTCTGGCCCATCTAGTCGCCCTTCCCTGCGTCGCCTTGGTCACCGGCGTCTTCGGGGGCGCCGGCCTCGCCGGTGCCCGTCTCGTCCTCCCCGTCCGCGCCGCCACCGGCCACCTCGGCGGCCGCGGCCACCGCCAGCTCCTGCGCTGTCGTCTCCTCGGCAACGCGTTCGGCCTCGGCCTCGACCACGTCCTCGGCCGCCTGCTCGGCCGCGGCGTCGGCCACCAGAGCCTCCTCCGCCTCGGCCGCCTCCTGGGCCCTGGCCGCCTCCGCGGCCGCCGCATCCTCCTGGGCGTGGCGGCGGCGCGAGAGCCGGCCGGCCAGGTCGGCACGCCGCCGCGACTCGGCCACCCGTCGGGACCGCTGCGCCCCGGCGGCCTGGCGGGCCGTCCGGCGACGGGCCAGCCGGTCCTCGGGCAGCCGGCTCACCACCACCGTGATGTGGCAGGAGCGCTTGCGGATCCGCGTCGCACGCCCCCGGGCACGGGGGCGCCAGCGCTTGAGGGTGGTGCCCTCGTCGGCGAAGCACGCCGACACGTAGAGCTCCTCGGGGTCCACGCCGTCGTTGTGGACGGCGTTGGCCACCGCCGAGGCCAGCACCTTGCCGATCACGCCGGCCGCCTCCCGGGGCGTGGTCCGGAGGACCTCCGCCGCCCGGTCGGCCTCCTCGCCCCGGATGAGGTCGAGGACCTGACGGGCCTTCGTCGCCGACATCCGGCAGTGACGGAGGACCGCCTTGGTGCCCGGCCGCTCGTTCGTCTTCACCCCCTGCATCTCATCGCCTCCCGGCACGCTCTTGTCCGGCGTGGTACCGGAACGTCCGGGTCGGCGCGAACTCGCCCAGCTTGTGGCCGACCATCGACTCGGTCACGTAGACGGGCACGTGACGCCGGCCGTCGTGAACGGCGATGGTGTGCCCCACCATGTCGGGGATCACGGTCGAGCGGCGGGACCACGTCTTGATCACCCGCTTCTCTCCGCTGGCATTGAGGACGTCCACCTTCTTCAACAGGTGGTCATCGACGAAGGGGCCCTTCTTCAGGCTGCGCGGCACGTTCCCACGTCCTCCCGCTACCGCCGGGCGCCGCGGGTGCGCCGGCGGCGAACGATCAACTTGTCGGATTCCTTGTGGCGCGCCCGGGTGCGCCCCTCTGGCTTGCCCCACGGCGACACCGGGTGGCGGCCGCCCGAGGACTTGCCCTCACCACCGCCGAGCGGGTGGTCCACCGGGTTCATGGCCACACCACGGGTCTGCGGGCGCACGCCCTTCCATCGGTTGCGACCCGCCTTGCCGATCTTGACCAGCTCCGCCTCTGCGTTGCCCACGACGCCGAGGGTCGCCCGGCAGTCGATGGAGACTCGCCGCATCTCGGTGGACGGGAGCCGGAGGGTGGCGAACACCCCCTCCTTGGCCACCAGCTGCACGCTCATGCCGGCACCTCGCGCCAGCTTGCCTCCGCCGCCGGGCCGGAGCTCGACGCAGTGGACCGTGGAGCCCACCGGGATGTAGCGGAGCGGGAGGGCGTTCCCGGCGCGGATGTCGGCCCCCTGACCGTTCTGGAGCGTGTCGCCGACCTTCACCCCGGCCGGGGCCAGGATGTAGCGCTTCTCGCCGTCGTGGTAGTGCAGGAGGGCGATCCGCGCGTTGCGGTTCGGGTCGTACTCGATCGAGGCGACCTTGGCCGGCACGCCGTCCTTCTCCCGCCGGAAGTCGACGACGCGGTACTGGCGCTTGTGCCCGCCACCACGGTGGCGGGCCGTCTTGCGGCCGGCGCTGTTGCGGCCGCCGGTGCCGGGGTTGGCGACGACCAGCGAGCGCTCGGGGCGATCGCGGGTGATCTCGGCGAAGTCCGCGACCGTCTGGAACCGTCGCCCGGCGCTGGTCGGCTTGCGTGATCGCAGGGGCATGGAGTCCTCAGCTCTCGAAGAGGTCGATCTTGTCGCCGGCGTGGAGGGTCACGAACGCCCGCTTGGTGTCCGGCCGCTGGCCCTTGACGTTCGTGCGCCGGTTCCGGGTGGCCTTGCCCTTGCGGTTCAAGGTGTTCACCTTGTCGACGCGCACGCCGAACGCCCGCTCGACGGCGTGGCGAACGTCCACCTTGGTGGCCCGCTTGTCGACCACGAAGACATACGTGCGCTCGTTCATCAGCGCGTACGACTTCTCGGAGATCACAGGCCGGAGCAGCACGGTGCTGGCGTCCTTCATGACTCGGCGACCTCCTCGTCGTCGGCCGGAGGCTCGGCCGCGGCGGGCTCGGGCTCGGCGGCGGCGGCGGGCTCCACGACAGCAGCCAACGGCTCGCCTCGGCCGGCCGTGGGCAGACTGGCGTCGGTGAACACGACCCAGTCGTTGCGGAGCACGTCGTACGCCGACAGCTCTCCCACCACGATCGCCTGCACCTCGGGGAGGTTGGCGAAGGACCGTTCGGCCACCCGGTCGCCGGGCTCGATCACGACCAGCACCCGGCCATCGAGGGCGAGGGCGGCGAGGGCGGCGAGGGCGGCCTTGGTCTTCGGGGCATCCCAGCCCCAGCGGTCCACCACGGCCACCCGCTCACCGCTCGCCCGGTCCGACAGAGCCGAGCAAAGAGCGAGGCGCACCATCTTCTTGGGCGTCTTCTGGCGGTAGCTGCGGGGCTTGGGGCCGAGCGCGACACCGCCGCCCGACCAGCTCGGTGAGCGGGTGGAGCCCTGGCGCGCCCGGCCGGTGCCCTTCTGGCGGAACGGCTTGGCCCCGCCGCCGCGGACCTCCGCCCGGGTCTTGGTCGACTGGGTCCCGGCCCGGGCGGCTGCCAGCTGGGCCGTCACGACCTGGTGCAGCACCGCCTGGTTGGGCTCGATGCCGAAGATCTCGGGCGCCAGCTCGACCGTTCCCAGCTCCTTGCCGGTCACGTCCCGGCGAACGACGCTCCGGCGCGCCGGGGCCGGGCGCTCCTTGACGATGGGGGCGCCGATCATGCCCGCCTCCCGTTGCCGTTCCGAGCGGCCGGCGCCTTGACCGAGTCCCGCAGCACCACGACCGCACCGCGGGGGCCGGGCACCGCCCCCTTCACCAGCACGAGCTCCCGCTCGGGATCGCTCGAGACCACCTCGAGGTTGAGGGCCGTGACCTGCTGGCCGCCCATCCGCCCGGCCATGCGGGTGCCCTTGAAGACCCGGGACGGGGTGGCGCAGGCACCGATCGACCCCGGCGCCCGGTGGTGCTTGTGGTTGCCGTGGGCGGCGCCCTGGCCCTTGAAGTTGTGCCGCTTCATCCCGCCGGCGAACCCCTTGCCCTTGGACACGGCGATGGCGTCGACCCGCTCGCCGGCCGACCAGAGCTCGGCGGTGAGCTCCTGGCCCACTTCGAACTCGCTCGTGTCGTCCAGGCGGAGCTCCACGAGCTTGCGCCCAGGGTCGACCCCGGCACGCTCGAAGTGCCCCAGCTCCGGCTTGGTCAGGGTCGACGCCCGCCGGAAGCCCCAGGTGACCTGGACGGCGGCATAGCCTTCCCGCTCCGGCGTCTTCACCTGCACCACGCGCACCGGCGCGACGCGCAGCACCGTCACCGGTATGGCGCGGTGCTGCTCGTCCCATACCTGGGTCATGCCGACCTTCTCGCCGACGATCGCCTTCGTTGCCACGTCTCGCTCCCTGAGGCGGTGCGCCGGCCTCCCGTGCGCACGCCAACGCTCCGCCCGGAGAATCCCGAGCGGAGCGCCCGTCCTGTGTCGGCCCGAGGTCCCCGGCATTCCCCCATGGGAGAACGCGTCGGGCGCTCGAGCACGTCTGTTGGTGGGTCACGGTCATCCGTGCCCGTCGGCCCGCCGTGGTGCACTACCCGGCAAAAGCCCGAACTGTGATGCTACCGCAACTGGCGGGGAGGCGCCAGGGCGCGGCCGGAGCCGGGCGCTGGCGCTGCTCTCACGCCGTCTGGATCTTGATCTCGATGTCCACCCCGGCCGGGAGGTCGAGCCGCTGGAGCGAGTCGACCGTCTTGGGAGTGTGCTCGAGGATGTCGACGAGCCGCTTGTGCACCCGCATCTCGAAGTGCTCCCGGCTGTCCTTGTACTTGTGCGGCGAGCGGATCACCGTGTAGCGGTGCTTCTCGGTCGGCAGGGGCACGGGCCCCTGGACCTTGGCCTGCGTACGCAGCACCGTCTGCACGATCTTCTCCGTCGACTGGTCGAGGATCTCGTGGTCGTAGGCCTTGAGCCGGATCCTGATCTTCTGCCGCGGGCCGTCGGCCATCGTCGCTCCTCTGCGTCTTCGCTGGGCTACTTGAGGATCTTCGTGACCCGGCCGGAGGCCACGGTGCGCCCACCCTCGCGGATGGCGAACCGCAGGCCCTCGTCCATGGCGATGGGCTTGCCCAGCTCGACGGTGATCTCGGTGTTGTCCCCGGGCATGACCATCTCGGTGCCCTCCGGCAGGGTGATGCTCCCGGTCACGTCGGTGGTCCGGAAGTAGAACTGCGGCCGGTAGTTGGTGAAGAACGGCTTGTGGCGGCCGCCTTCCTCCTTGGTCAGCACGTAGATGGTGGCCTCGAACTCGGCGTGCGGGGTGATGGAGCCCGGCTTGCACAGCACCTGGCCGCGCTCGACGTCCTCCTTCTTGGTGCCTCGCAGGAGGGCACCGATGTTGTCCCCGGCACGCCCCTCGTCGAGGAGCTTGCGGAACATCTCCACCCCGGTCACGGTGCTCTTCTGGGTGTCGCGCAGGCCGACGATCTCCACCTCCTCGCCGACGTGGATCACGCCCTGCTCGACCTTTCCGGTGACGACCGTGCCGCGCCCGGTGATGGACATCACGTCCTCGACCGGCATGAGGAACGGCTTGTCGACGTCCCGCTGGGGCTCGGGGATGTAGTCGTCGACGGCGTCCATGAGCTCGATGATCTTCGGCGTCCACTCGGGGTCGCCCTCCAAGGCCCGCAAGGCGCTCAGCCGGACGATCGGCGTGTCGTCCCCGGGGAACTCGTACTCGTTGAGCAGCTCCCGCACCTCGAGCTCGACCAGGTCGAGGAGCTCCTCGTCGTCCACCATGTCGGCCTTGTTGAGGGCCACGACGATGTAGGGCACACCCACCTGGCGGGCGAGGAGCACGTGCTCACGGGTCTGTGGCATGGGGCCGTCGGCCGCCGACACCACCAGGATGGCGCCGTCGACCTGGGCGGCACCGGTGATCATGTTCTTGATGTAGTCGGCGTGGCCCGGCATGTCGACGTGGGCGTAGTGACGCTTCGCCGTCTCGTACTCGACGTGGGCGATGGAGATCGTGATGCCCCGCTGCTTCTCCTCCGGGGCCTTGTCGATCTGGTCGAAGGGGGTGAACGCCGTGTTGGGGTTCGTCTCCGACAGGACCTTGGTGATGGCCGCCGTGAGCGTGGTCTTGCCATGGTCGATGTGCCCCATCGTCCCGACGTTGACATGGGGCTTCGAGCGCTCGAACTTCTTCTTGGCCATCTCCTCGAACTACTCCCTGATCTCGGGCGGCGCCCCCTCGGGCCCGCCGCCGGCGGTCGCCCGCCATGGTGGTGTGTGCTGTCTTCCTGCCGCCTGCCGCATGCCGCCGGCCGATGCCGGCTGGGCGCCTACTCCCCGCGTGCCCGGGCGATGATCTCCTTGGCGATCGATTCGGGCACTTCGTTGTAGGCGTGGAACTGCATCGTGTACGTGGCTCTGCCCTGGGTACGCGAACGCAGATCGGTAGCGTAGCCGAACATGTCGGCCAGCGGTACCTGGGCCCGGACGACGTGGCTGGTCCCCCGCTGCTCCATCCCCTCGACCCGGCCCCGCCTGGAGGAAAGGTCGCCGATGACGTCGCCCATGTAGTCCTCGGGCGTGACGACCTCGACGGCCATCACCGGCTCCAAGAGGACCGGGTTGGCGATCCGGGCCGCCTTCTTGACCGCCATCGAGCCGGCGATCTTGAAGGCCATCTCCGAGGAGTCGACCTCGTGGTACGAGCCGTAGGTCAGGGTCACCCGGACGTCCACCGTGGGGTAGCCGGCCAGGACCCCAGAGGTGAGCGCCTCTTGGATGCCGGCGTCGACCGAGGGGATGTACTCCTTGGGGATGACGCCGCCGGTGATCTTGTCGATGAACTCGTAGCCGCCGCCGGGGCCCGTGGGCTCGGCGTCGATGACCACGTGGCCGTACTGGCCCCGGCCACCGGTCTGGCGGACGTAGCGCTCCTCCACCTTGTCCACGGGCTTGCGGATGGTCTCGCGGTAGGCGACCTGGGGCTTGCCCACGTTGGCGTCGACGTTGAACTCGCGCAGCATGCGGTCCACCAGGACCTCGAGGTGGAGCTCGCCCATCCCCGAGATCACCGTCTGTCCGGTCTCCTCGTCGGTGCGGACCCGGAAGGTGGGGTCCTCCTCGGAGAGGGCGAACAGGGCCTTGCCGAGCTTGTCCTGGTCGGCCTTGGTCTTGGGCTCGACCGCCACGTGGATGACCGGCTCGGGGAACTCGAGGGACTCGAGCACGATGGGGTGCTGGGGGTCCGACAGCGTGTCGCCGGTCGTCGTCTGCTTCAGGCCGACGGCGGCGACGATGTCGCCGGCGAAGATGGCGTCCTTGTCCTCCCGGTG
>DAHUZJ010000057.1 GCA_027306585.1 Acidimicrobiaceae bacterium
ACCCGGGGGCGGCGCTCCCCCCGGTGGCCCGGCGCCGATCGGGGCCTGCTGGCCGGCGGCAGGACCGCCGGCGGGCCCGGCAGGGCCGCTCCTCGCTGTCGTCGGCGGCCCATCGGAAACCGCGACGTGCCTCGCCGATCCCAGGGCGCGGCCGGTCTGGGCCACTGGGCCGGGACCGGCTCCGCCGGCGGCACCGGCGGGACCGGCTCCACCGGCAGCACTGCTCCCACCACGCCGCCCGCCGGCCGACGCCACTCCCGCCACCGGCGCCGTCGACGCCTGCCCGCGACCCGCACCTGCCCGACCGGTGCCCGCCACGGCGCCGGCGCGGCCGTCGCCAGGCGCTGCGGCGGCCGCCGAGGCAAGGGCCCCAGCCGTCGTGACCGCGCCCGCCCCGGTCGCCGCGGTGCCGGCTGGGCTTGTCCCAGGACCGGCGGCCTCCGACGGCGGTCGTGTTGCCTGGTGGTGCCCGCCGCGCGACCTTCCGCCGCTGCGCCGCGGTGCACCCGAGGCGGCGCCCGTGCCATCGGTGCTGCCGGCAGCACCGGGCGTGCCCGCAGCACCGGCACCCGGCGGCACGCTGGCTGTCGCCGGGGCACCCGGCGCAGGGCCAGCCGGCTGGCCCAGGGCTGCGGCATCGGACGAGGGTGCCACCGCGGCGGCCGGGTCGGCCGCCGCGGTGGACGGTCCTGTGGTGCCGTGCAGGGCGGACGTCGCGGCGTGCAGCGCACTGCCGAAGGCCTCCCCGGCGGTCCCGTCCGCCGGCGCCACCTGCGCGGTGCCGAGCGAGTCCAGCACCGCACCGATGCCGGCCACGCCGATCGGCGTCATGCGACACCCCCGATCTGTTGCATGATTGTCTGCACGTAGGCCTGGGTCTGCGGGTAGGGCGGGATCCCGCCGTACTGCTGGACCGCCCCGGCCCCGGCGTTGTAGGCGGCCAGGGCCAGCGGGACCGAGCCGAACTGGTGCAGGTACCCGGATAGGAGCTGGGCCGCGCCGCCGATCGCCTGCGACGGTGTGAACGGTGTGATCCCGAGCCCCGCCGCCGTCCCCGGCATGATCTGCATGAGCCCCTCGGCGCCGGCGGAGCTCACGGCGTTGGTCTGGTACCGCGACTCGTGGTAGGCCACGGCCGTCAGGAGGGTGACCGGCAGCCCGTACTTCCCTGCCGCCGTCACGAAGAGCGGCGCCAGGGACGGTGGCACGCCGGTGCCGGCTGTGGCCGACGCTGTCGACGCGGTGGCCGACCCGGTGCCGGTCGTCCCGGCGCCCGGGAGCCCCGGCACGGCGCCGGCCGTGGTGGCCGGGTTGGCGCTGGCGCCGGTCGGGACGCCGGCCGCCGGGACGACGCGCCGGATCGCCACGGGGTTGCCGACGGGGTCGACACGTACGTCGGCACCGGTGTAGGGGGCGTCGATCATCTGACCGTTGCCGATGTAGATGCCGACGTGGCCCGGGTTTGTTGTCGTGCCGTCGCTCCCGGCGAAGAACACGAGGTCGCCCGGCTGCGCCTGCGCCAGGCTCGGCACCGGCGTCCCGACCTTGACCTGTGTGTAGGTCGTGCGCGGCAGTGTGATCCCGAGCTTCCGGTAGACGTACTGGACGAGCCCCGAACAGTCGAAGCCTGTCGGGCTCTCACCTCCCCACACGTACGGCGTGCCCAGGGACGAGCGGGCGAGCGACACGGCTTGCTGCCCGAGCGACGTGCCGCCGGCGCCCCCGGCCGGTGACGATGCCAGGGCGAGGAACGGGGTGCCAGCCGTGGACCGCGTCCCTGTGGCCCCGGCCGTGGACGTCGTCGTGCCAGACGTGGCGGTCGACCCTGTGGCCGAGCTGCCCTGGGTGGCCGCGGCGGGCCCCGCGCTGAGGGTGGCCGAGACCTGCTGGAGCACCGACGCGAACTGTCCGGTGGGCGCCGCTTGCTCGAGCTCCGACGGGAGGGCTGTGAGCGTGGCCTGGACCTGTCCGGCCCAGTTCTGGACGGAGGCCATGGTGATGCTCACGGCGTCACCCCTCCTCCCCCGAGCGGACCAACCGGAGGGCCGGCCGGCCACCCGACGGCGGCGCGACCCCGCGTGCCACGGCAGCCTCGCCGTCGTGACCGAGCCCGTCGACGCCGAGCTCGGCGGCGAAGCGGGCCGTCACCAGGTCGTCGACGGCACCTGCCTCCCGTCGGTGCTCCTCTGCCGCATGCTCGGAGCGCCGACGAAGGTCGAGCCGCTCGAGGACGGCCACCCGCCGGGCCGCCTGCGCCCAGTCGACCTGGGCGAGTGCCGCCTCACCGGCACCCCGGATCGCCTCGCGCTGGGCGGCGGCGACCGCCTCGGCGGCGACGCTCGCCTCCCAGCGATCCCGGCGCAGTTGCTCGGGGGAGACCCGGTCGTCCTGGTGGTCCACCACGTCGCGGTACCGCTGCTGGGCGAGCTCGCGCACCTCGAGGGCGGACCGCAGGCGGGCGTTGGCCTGCAGGAGCGTCGCCTTGGCGTCAGCCTCCTCGGCCCGCCGGACCCGCAGCACGGTCTCGAGCCGGAAACGGTAGCGGCTCACGACCCCATCCCCGTCGCCACGGGCCCGCCGCCGTCGCCGACGGCGAGGGACTGGGCCGGGGCCCGCAGGACCATCGGCGCCGCCGGGGTCGCGGGCGGGCCGTCGAGCGCCCCGCTCCCCGGCGCGCCGGCCGGCACGAGCGGCGCGTCGGCCGGTGCCAGCAGGGCGGCCAGGCAGGCCCACGACTCCCCAGCGGAGCAGGTCGACGCCACCTCTTGGCGCAGGAAGCCGTCGATCAGGTCCTTCAGCTCGAGCGCCCGGTCCACCACGCGGTTGGAGCCCTTGGCGTAGGCGCCGATCTCCACGAGGTCCTTGGCATCCCGGTAGCCAGCGAGGAGCTGGCGGAGCTCGCGCACCAGGGCTCGCTGCTCGGGCGTGGTGATGGCCGGCTCGACGCGGGAGATGGACTCGAGCACCTCGATGCTCGGAAAGTGGCCGGCCGTCGACAGCCGCCGGGACAGCACGATGTGGCCGTCGAGGATGGAGCGGGCGGCGTCGGCGATCGGCTCGTTCATGTCGTCGCCTTCGACCAGCACCGTGTACAGCCCGGTGATGCTGCCGCGTTCGGCGGCCCCCGCCCGCTCCAAGAGGCGCGGCAGGAGCGAGAACACCGAGGGCGGGTACCCGCGGGTGGCGGGCGGCTCCCCCGCCGACAGCCCCACTTCCCGCTGCGCCATGGCGAAACGGGTGAGGCTGTCCATCATCAGCACGACGTCGTTGCCCTGGTCCCGGAACCACTCGGCGATCCGGGTCCCGGTGAAGGCGGACCGGATGCGCACGAGGGCGGGCTGGTCGGACGTGGCGACCACCACCACCGAGCGCGCCAGCCCCTCGGGCCCGAGATCCCGCTGGATGAACTCGCTCACCTCGCGGCCCCGCTCGCCGATGAGGGTCAGGACCGACACCTGGGCGTCGGTGCCGCGGGCGATCATCGACAGCAGGCTCGACTTCCCGACGCCCGATCCGGCGAAGATGCCCAGGCGCTGGCCGCGCCCGCACGGGACCGCGGTGTCGAGGGCCCGCACCCCGAGGGCCAGGGGACGGTCCACCATCTCCCGCCGGAGCGGGTGGGGCGGCGTCCCCTCCAAGCTCACCTCTTCCCCGTCGAAGATGGGGGGCCCGTCGTCGATCGGACGACCCAGGCCGTCGACGACCCGTCCCAGGAGCCCGTGCCCGACGGTGAGGGGCAGCGGCCGTCCGGCCGCCTCGGCGACGTCGCCGAACCGGACGCCCGACAGCTCGCCCAGCGGCATGCAGGCCAGGCTGCCGCCCTGGACGGCCACGACCTCTGCGGGCAGCACGCTGCCGTCGGCACGGCGCACCCACACGGCCTCGCCCACGGCCGCCTCGATCCCCTCGACCTCCAGCCGCAGGCCGACCAGCCGGGTGACGCGGCCCGTGCGCAGCGGCGCGGCGGCCGCCCGCAGCGACCGTCGCAGCCCGGGCGCGGCGAGGATCGTCATGCCGGCACCTCCACCGCATCGGTACCGTCCTCGGCCCGCGCCGCGATGTCCTGGCCCTCCTCGGGCGTCGGTCGCAGCTCCTCGAGGGCGCGCCGCACCCGGCCCAGGGCGGCCGGGACCTGCACGTCGAGGTGGCAGGCACCGATCACCAGCTGGCACCCGTGGGGATCGACCGACGGGTCGCGCGCCACCTGCACGCCGGGCTGCGCCACCAACGCGGCCACGTCACGGTCGTCCAGGCCACAGTCGGGGTGGACCCGGACGACCAGGTCGTCGCCGTCGGGCACGAGGGCGAGCGCTCTCGCCAACGCATCGCGCACCGGCGCCTCGGCCAGCAGCAGCTCGCGGCCCACCAGCACCTCGACCAGCTCGTAGGCGAGGTCCATGGCGTCGGCGAGCACCTCGTCGACCACGCCGGCGCGCAGCGACGCCACCTCGGCGGCGGCCCGGCGCAGGTCGGCGGCGAGCGCCGCCACGGTCTCGGCCCGGCGCGCCTCGACGCCCTCCAGCGCCTCCGCCCGGCCGGCCCGGTACCCGTCCTCGTACGCCTCGCGACGAGCGGCTTCGAGCAGCGTCTCGAGCGATGTGCCGCCCTCGGCCACCACGGCTGCCGGAAAGGCGGAACGGGGCGCCACCACCGTCGCCAGCGGCAGCGCGCTCCCGGGCCGCCGGATCACCCGTCCGGGCCGGGCGAGCGGGTTAGGCGATGAGCTCATCGTTGGCCCTTCCGATGGTGATCGCCCCGGTGTCCGCGAGCTCGCGGACGGCCCGCACGATGGCCGCCTGGGCGGCCTCGATGGCCGACAGCCGCTGCGGCCCGAGGGACTGCATCTCCTCCTTCAAGTCGTCGGCGGCACGCTCGGACATGTTGCGACTGAACTTCTCCCCGACGTCCGGCGACGCCGTCTTGAGCGAGAGCGCCACGTCCTTGAGGACCACGGAGCGCAAGACGGCCTGGAGCGTGGTGTCGTCGAGCTGGACGACGTCGTCGAACACGAACATCTCACTGCGGATGACCTCGGCCAGCTCGGGGTCGCTCGCCTCGAGCCGGGCGAGGATCTCCTTCTCCGCACCCCGGTCCACGTTGTTGAGGACAGCGGCAACCGCCGACACCCCACCCACGTCGGAGCGGGCCGAGCCGGTGCGAAGGAGGTTGGCCAGGTGGTGCTCGAGCTCGTCGGCCACCCGTTGGAGCATCATCGGCGGGACGGAGCCCATCTTGGCCATGCGCTTGACGACGTCGGTCGCGGCCTCCTCCTCCATCCGGTCGAGGACCCTCGCCGCGTGCTCGTGGTAGATGTTGGCGAGGACCAGCGCGACCGTCTGCGGGTGCTCGTCGACCAGGAAGCCGGCGATCTGCGCCGGCTCGATGCGGTTGAGGAAGCCGAGCGGCTCGTTGCTGGCCATCATCTCCAGCTCGGCCATCACTTCCGCCGCACGGCTCGTCCCCAGCCGGTCCTGGAGCCAGCGCTGTGCGAGGTCGATACCGCCCTGCCGGACGTGGAGGTAGGCGCCGGCCTCGTTGGTGAAGTCCGTGACGACGGCCTGCACGTCGTCGCTCGTGAGCGATGGCAGCCGGGCGACCTCGGCCATGAGCCGGACGACCTCGTTCTCCGACATCGCCCGCAGCAGCAGGTGGGCTCGCTCGTCGTCGAGCTGGGCCAGGATGACCGCGGCGCGTTGAGGTCCCGTCAGGTTCACTACTCCAGCACCCCCGTCCGCGGATCGGCCATCGACCCGCCGCGGTGCAGCCAGCTCCGCAGCACCGACGCCACTTCCTCGGGCTGGTCGTCGATGAATTGCTGGATCTCGACGCCGACGCGGTCTTCCTTCACGGGCAGGGCGACCCGCGGGATCTCGCCGGTCGGGTGCGACTCGATCTCGAGCGGGCTGAAGGGCGGCAGCAGGGCCGGGTCGAAGAAGGCGTCGGCCGACGGCGGCGGCGCCTTGCGCTTGCGCCGCGAGCTGAGCCACACGAGGAGCAGCAGCGCCAGCACGACGATGAAGGCCGCGCCGTCCTTGATCATGGTCCCCATGCTGAGCTTGGAGGTGGCCGCCGCCTTGGCCGCCAGCGCCGCCTGCTGGGAGGCCGAGGTGTTGAACGGCGCGACGCTGAAGCTCAGGACGTCCCCCCGTGTGGGCTTGAGATGGGCCGCCGCCGCCACGCCGGCCTGGATGTTGGTCATGTTGGTGCCGCGGGGGACCGACTTGGCGTTGACCAGCACCGCGATCGACTGGCTGGTCACTGTGCCCGGCGACTGTGTCACTGTCGACGTCGAGGTGCTCGTGGCACAGGTCTGTGTGCTCGATGTCTGTACGTATGTACCGGTGCCGTTGGTGGTGGCTGGCGCCGTGACGGTGCCGGCGGTGCCACCCGGCGGGGTGCCCGTGCCCTTGTACGTCGTCTTCGCCGTCTTCGAATTGGCGCAGAAGTTCTGCGGCGCCCCCGGAGCGCTCGGGACGATCTGGTGGGTCGTCGTCTTCACCTTGTTGAAGTTCAAGGCGGCGTTGACCTGCACGTCGGAGTTGCCGGGCCCGAAGATCGAGTCGAGGTACGACTGGATCTTGGCCTGGGTGGTGGCGTCGTAGGACGCCGTCTGCCCGTTCTGGGCGGCGCTCCCGGTCACCCCGGGACCCGCCAGCAGGTTGCCGTTGCTGTCGGCCACGGTGACGTTGCTGGCGCTGAGCCCGGGCACGCTCGAGGACACCAGGTGGACGATGGCCTGCACCTGCCCCTGGCTGAGGGTACGGCCCTGCTGCATCGTGACGAGCACGGAGGCGCCCGTCGGGTGTGTGTTGTTGAGGGCGAAGGTCTGGTTGGCGGCCTCGGCCACGTTGACCTGCGAGCTGTTCACTCCGGCGATGGCGTCGATCGTCTGCTCCAGCTCGCCCTGGATCGCCTGCAGGTAGTCGGCCTGCTGGGTCAGCTGCGACGTGGTGAGGCCTTCCTTGTCGAGGAGTGTGAGGCCCACCGTGCTCTGGGTGGGGAGGCCGGCCGCCGCCGCCGCCAGTCGCTCCTGGGCCACGTCGTTCTGGGGGACGAGGATCGTCGAGCCGCCGTTCTCCAGCTGGTACGGGACGTGGTCCGTCGTCAGCTTCTGGGTGATCGCCGATGCATCCTGAGGCTGAAGGTTGCTGAACAGCACCGAGTAGGTCGGCTTGGCGGACATCGACATGAAGACGACGCCGAGCAAGATGGCGCCGGCGATGGCCGCGATGGTGACGGCCTTCTGGCCCGGCGTGAAGCCGGAGGCGAAACGCCGGACACCGTCGCGGACACGGTTGAAGTCGGTCGAGGGGACGAGTGCCATGGTCAGCTCAGAAGCTCATGTTGGCGATGGACGTGTAGGCGGCGAGGCCCTTGTTGAGCACCGACGTCACCACCTGGGTCTGCACCGACGCCTCGGCGGCGGCGATCATCGTGTTGGTGAGGCTGCCCTGGCCGGCGGCCGCGCTCGCCTCGGCCACCGACGCCGAGCTCTGGGTCTGCTGCAACGAGTCGATGGCGTTGCCGAGGGCCGACGAGAACCCCTGGCCCGCGCCTCCCGCCGCTGTGGCGGCGCCGGCGGCGGCTGTGGCGGCACCGGCCGCTGTGAGACCGGTCGAGGACAGCGACGGCATCGACGGGAGCGACGGCAGCGACGACAGTCCGGAGATGGGGGGGATGGCCATGTCAGCTCCCGATCGTGAGGCCGGCCGTGTACGCCGTCTGCGCCCGGGCGATGGCGAACGTGTCGGCCTGGTAGCTCTGCTGGGCTTCGATCATGCCGACCATCTGTCCACCCAGCGACATCTGCGGCAGCACGACGTCACCCTTTGCGTTGGCCATCGGATTTGTCGGCTCGTAGGCGACCTGCCCGGCGGTTGTGCCGACGGCCACGGCCGCCACCTGCACGCCCTGGCCTGTGGCGCCACCACCGCCGGACGGCACGAGGACAGGCGTCTGCTGCCCGTACGCGGGGGTGCCCACGGGCGAGGCGTCTTCCATGTTGGCGATGTTGCCGGCATTCGTGTTGATCCACGTCTGCATGGCGTCGGCGCCCGACTGGGCGACGGGCAGCACACCGAACAGGCTCATGCGTAGCTCCCTCCTGCCGAACCCTGGACCAGCCGCAGCTGGGCGTTCACGGCATCGGTGATGGCCTGGTACTGAAGGGTCGCCTGCTGCGCCGCCACGAGCTCGTTGGTGAGGCTGACGTTGTTGCCGTCCGTAGCCGGCAGTGTCGGCGTCGGTGCCTGCGAGATGCCGGCCACCGCTGTGCCTGGGCTGGCGAGCGCCTGCGCCAGGCTGTGCTGGAAGCTCACGGCCGTCGCCGTGTACCCAGGCGTCTGCGTGTTGGCGAGGTCGTTGGCGATGGCGGCCTGCTGCTGGGCCACACCATCGAGAGCGAACTGAAGGATGTTGACGATCTGGCCGGTCACTGACGAACCCCTTCTGGAACGTGGACGGAGGCGCAGCAGCGCTCCTTCGCCCGTCCTGGGCTCTTCAACGATCGATCCCTCGGCTCGCTGCCCGAGTCATCGGACGACTCGGGTGGCAACTTGAGTGGCTGAGGAGGATTACGTCCGCTGGTCGATGAACAGCGGGACCGGTGCCCGCCGCTCGGTGGTACCGATGCCGTGCAGGAGCGCACCAAGCGCAGCCCGCCGGGCCGTCAGCTCGTCCTCCACGTCGCGCTGCATCGCCAGGATCCGCCGGGCCCGGCCCCGAAGGGCGTCCGGGCAGTCGCCGAGGTCTTGTGGCCACCGGTAGTCGTCGGGGAACGCCCCCTCGCCACGCAGTGCGGCGCGCCAGGTCTCGAGGCGCGCCTCGAGCTCCTCGAGCGCGCCGTCCCAGCCTCCGTCCCACCCTGTGGCTCCTGGGGACGCCGGACGGCGGTCGGGAGCGCCCGGCACGCACCCGGTGCGGCCTCGCTCGAGGAGGCCGTCCACCCCGGCCGGGACGGCGAGCGCAGGCTCGCCGGTCCCGGCCGGGGCGCCGATGGACGGTCCCCCTCTCCCCCGGGAGAGCGCAGCGGACGGAGCGTGCCCCTCAGGCACCAGCTCCCCCCTCGCCCGACGCGGACAGCCCTTGGAGGGCCTGGACGTTGGCGTCGTAGATCTGCTGGATCATCTGGGTGCACTGCGGGAGCAGCGAACGGTCCTTGGCGACGTTGCACGAGACCAGCCGCTGGTGCACGAAGCCGTAGACCGCCTGCAGCGGGCTGGCGCCCTCCCAGTCGCTGCCGGCCAGCGAGTCCCGCAGCACCAGCACGATCTCCTGCGCGTGCACGAGGCTGCGGTGGATCGGCTCGATGGCCGCCTCCTCGAAGGCGTCGTCCGCGGCGTGCAGGTCGCGCAACAACTGCGCCTGCAGCATGAGGAGACGCTGCTGCGGCGTCGCCGTCTCCACGTGGTGGGCCAGGTAGCGCTGGCGGAGCCCCTCCGCCCGCTGGTCGTCGATCATGGTCATCGCGCTCTCCCGTCCTGCGTCGAAGCCCGGCGCCGTCTAGAGACCCGGCAGCTTCGCCAGCTGGCTTGTCAGCATCGAGCTCTCGTTCTTCAGCTTCCCGAGGTTGGTCTCCATGTTGACGAACTCCTGCTGGAGGACGGCCTGCTGCGACTGCTCGAGATGGGAGTACATGTCGATCTGGCTCGTGAGCCCTGTCGCCTGCGCCGTCAGCGACTTGACGGCGGACGTGACGGACCCGTAGGCGGGGTTGGTCGCCCCTGTCATGAGCGAGACGAGCTGCTGCGCGACGCCCGGGTGGTAGCCGACGGTCCCGAGGGGCGTTGTCGTGGAGATGCCCGTGGCGGAGACGACGAGCGCCAGCCCGTCGAGCGGCGCCCCCGTCGGTGCCGAGAGGACCTGCCCGTTCCCGGTCGACGTCACCCCGCCGATCGTGCCGGCGACGTCGGACCCGGCGAACGTGGCCGGTGTGCCCGCGGTGGCACCGCCGAGGCCGGTGGTACCGGTGCCGGTGGCGCTCGAGGTGACGCTGAACGCCGCTGCCGAGCCGTAGCTGTTGCTCACGACCCGCAGCGTTGTGGTTGTGGCCCCGCTCACCACTTGGGCCGTGAGCGCCAGGCCGGCGCCGGCGAACGCCTGGTTCAGCCCGGACGCCACCGCGGTGAGGGACTCCCCGGCGGACGTGGTGTACCGCACTGTGGCGGTCCCCATCCTCACCGTCAGTGTCTCCGCCGTCGACACCTTGCCGCCCGCCACCGCAGTGCCGGTGTCTGTCGCCTGGGTGGCCGAATGGCTCACCGACACGGCGTAGGTCCCCTCCCGGGTCGTCGCGCCGGCGAAGGCGAAGGCGACGTCCCCGGCATAGGCGGGGGACGCCGGTGCGAACGTGCCGCCCTGCGTGAAGAGGGCCGACACCTGGTTCGGGTCGGCGGCGAAGGCCGACGTGAACTTCTGCTGTGTGAAGTGGACGGTGCCTGTCTTGGACAGGGTGATACCGACGTTGGAGAGGTCCCCGAGGGAGGAGGTGCCGGCCACGCTGCCGAAGATGCTCAGGATCTGCTCCTTGATCCCCGTGAGCACCGCCGAGCCCATCAGGGGGCCGCCCTTCTTGGCCGATGTTGTGTAGCCGGCGTAGGTCTGGATGTCGGCCAACGCCTTGTTGGCCGCCGTGACCAGCCCCTTCACCCGTGTCCCCTCGCCTGTGGCGTCGGCGGTGACCGTCACCGTGGCGGTGCCGGTCGACGCCGCGGTCACCGCCGTCCCGGGCAGCAGGTTGGCGAACGTGTCCGTCGACGAGGTCAGCGTGTAGCCGTTGGCGCCGCCGATCGACACCGTGGCGTCCTGGGCCTGGGCGATCGCCTGCATCGACCCGAGGGGCGATCCCGTGAAGGCCTTGGGGTCCAGGGTGACCGCCCCGGCGGTGCCGGTCTGGCTGGCCGACACCTGGAGGATGAAGGCGCCCGACGCCAGCTGGACCGCGCTGGCGGTGGCGGCCAGGCCCGAGGAGTTGATGGCCGCGACCACCTGGCTGAGGCTCTTGTCCCCGGTCGACACGACGGCCGCCTTGGCCGAGCCGGCAGCCACGAGCGCCCCGGCGGCGTCGGGCGCTGTCGCCACCGTCGCTGTGACGACGGCTGTGCCCACCCCGTGGAGCTGCACGATCCCGCCGGCGACGACCTTTGTGAGGGTGTTCTTCGTCCCGTCGAGTGTGACGACGGCATCGGCGCCGGTGCCCGACTGGCCGGTCGTCAGCTTGAGCGTCGTCAGGGCGTTGCCACCGGTCACCTTGAGCGTGGCGGTGCTGCCCTGGGCGGCCGTGGACAGGCGCAGCGCGCCTGTCGGTGCGACCGACGCCGCGATCGGCGCGCCCGCCGCCTTGGCGGCGGCGTCGACCGCCGTCACCAAGCCGCTCGGCGTGTAGCTCCCGGCGGCGAGGTGGAGTGTGTAGCCGGTCCCACCCACGGTGACGCCGATCACTGTGGTGGTACCCGACGTGATGGTCACTGTCCCGACGGCGCCCGACCCGTCGACGGCCGCCGCCGCCGACGACTGGGTGACGGTGAGCGAGTGGGACCCGAGGGTGAGACCCCCGCCGGCGCTGAGGGAGCGGAAGCCGAGGCCGGCGGCGCCCGTCGCCAGGAGCAGCGACGACGCGGTCGTCACCGTCTGACCTTGCGATGCGACGCCCTGCGACGAGGCGAGCACGTTGGCCTGTGCCAGCTGGTCGACCGTGAACGTGAGGGAACCGGTCTGTGCGCCGGCGGCGGCGACGGCAGTCGCCACCGAGCTGTTCGACGTGCTGGCCTTGGCGAGGTTCCACTGCGACGTACGGGCGAGTGTCTGCGCCGAGGTGAGCACCGCCTGGAAATCGGTCCCGAGGGTCCGGTAGTCCCCGGCCTGGGAGATCAGGTTGGCCTGCTGCAGGGACAGGTTCTTGATGGGCACCTGGTAGCCCTGGAGCAACGCCTGGATCACCTTGGGCGTTGTGATGCCCGAGACGAGGCCGTTGACGACGAGCGATCCCCCTGTCCCGGCGCCTGCCACGGTCATGTGCTCCCCCTTTCCCCCGTCGCGTTCGACGCGCTGCCGGGCCGGTCACCCGGCCCGGCAGCACTCCCTCCTTGCCGCACCGGCTCGCCCCGCCCCATTGCGGGCCGGCCGGTTCCTCTGCGGTGGGGCCCGGTCCCCCATCCCCCGCCGGGCCCCACCGCGTCAGGTCATCAGATGAGCTTCAGCACGAGGGACGGAGCCTGCTGCGCCTGCGCCAGCATGGAGACGCCGGTCTGCATCAGGATCTGGTCCGTCGAGAATGTGGTCATCTCCTGGGCCATGTTCACGTTCACGAGCTGGCTGTTGGCCG
>DAHUZJ010000059.1 GCA_027306585.1 Acidimicrobiaceae bacterium
GCAGCCCCAACGGGGTTCGAACCCGTGTCTCCACCTTGAGAGGGTGGTGTCCTAGGCCTCTAGACGATGGGGCCGTGCCGGCGGACGACGCCCAAGGGCGCGCCCACCAGAGCTCGGGGGGGAGGACTCGAACCCCCAATAACAGGGCCAGAACCTGTCGTGTTGCCGATTACACCACCCCCGAACGGGCGAACCATGAGGCTAGTCGATCCCGCCAGGTGGTCGCGACTCGTCGAGCCCGGCACGCCGGCCCGGGTCCTCGGGCTGGACGACGGGCCCGCCTAGCGTGGCACCGTCGCCAAGGATGGGACCACCCCGAAGGCGTGGAGCCGTTGGAAGCCGACGATCCGGCCCAGGGCCACGCCGGCCGCCTCCTTCAAGAAATAGGGGATGGTGGCCAACCCGCTGATCGGAGAGGTCCGGGTCGGGGTCGGGTGGGGCGTGAGGCCGAGGTCGGAGGCGATGGCCATGGACCGGTCCTCGTGGAAGGGGTCGGTCACGATCAGCACTGTGGTGACGCCCCGCGGTTTCAAGAGGGCGGCGGCGTCGGACAGATTGCGCCAGCTGTCGTCACCGCCCGCCTGGAGGATGTCCGCCGCCGGGACGCCCTTCGCGCCCAGGTAGTTGGCGCCGGCCTGGGCTTCGGTGAAGACGTCGCCTTTCTCCTTGCTGCCCGTCACGACCACCAGGTGTGCGTAGCCCTTTTGGTAGAGGATCAGGGCCTGGTCGAGGCGGGCCGCGAGGTCCGGAGAGGGCGTCCCGTTGTACTGCGCCGAGCCCATCACGACGATGGCCTGGGCCGGTTGCGGTTCGTAATGACGAGACGTCAACCACACCTGGACCAGCGTGACCAGGAAGTAGACGATCAATCCCACGATCACCAACCCGACCAGGCGGAACACCAGTCGCAGGGGCCCGAACAGGAGCACCCCTAGCTCCCCGTCCCCGCGGAGAGCCGTTCGACCGCGGCGGCCAGGCGCCGGACGACCTCTGCGCGGCCGAGCACCGCCAAGGACTCGAACAGGGGCGGCCCGACGGTCCGCCCAGTCACCGCGACCCGAATGGGCGCCTGTGCCTTCGCCAGCTTCCGGCCGGCGGACTCGCCGACCGCCAGCGTGACCGCCTTGAGGTCGTCGGGCGCCCATTCACAGCCCTGGTAGGCGGCGATCGCCCCCTCGAGGAGGGCTCGGGCGCCGTCGGCGTCGGCGGCGATGGCCTTTTGCCAGCTGCGTTCGTCGAGCTCGGGATCGGCGAGGAACAAGAAGTCGACCATGCCCGGCACTTCCTCGAACCGGGTGACGCGCTCCTGCACGAGCGGTGCCATGCGGACGAACACGGCCTCGTCGAACCGCTCGGGCGGCCACGGGGGCCGGAACGGGGCACCGGCGGCGGCGCCGGGGACCCACCGTCCGGCGGCCGCCTCCTCCTCGGGGACCGTCCACGGTCGGCTGCGGGCCACGAACTCGTCCACCGGCAGCTCCCGCAGGTACTCGCCGTTGAGGTGCGCAAGCTTCTGCACGTCGAAGCGGGCCGGCGCGTGGTGGACGTCCTCCAGGCGGAACTCGGCCACCAGCACGTCGAGCCCGACCTTCTCCCGATCACCGCCGGGGCTCCAGCCGAGAAGGGCCAGGTAGTTCCGGAACGCCTCGGGCAGGTACCCCTGCTCCCGGTAGAGCTCGACGGCGACGGGGTCCCGCCGCTTCGACAGCTTCTTGCCTTGCTCGTTCACCAGCATGGGCAGGTGGGCCCACGCGGGTAACGGCGTCACCTCTCCCCATCCCGCCTCCCCTTCGGCGGCCTCGTCGAGCGCCCGCCACAGGAGGATGCCTTTGGGGGTGGTGGGCAGGAGGTCCTCGCCCCGCACGACGTGGGTGATCTGCATGTCCCGGTCGTCGATGACGTTGGCCAGCACGAAGAGCGGCTTGCCATCCGAGCGGACCGCAACGAAGTCCTCCATCGCCCGGTTCGGGAACTCGATCCGCCCGCGGATGAGGTCCTCCACGACCGTGACCCCGTCGTCGGGGGTCCGGTAGCGGAGCGCCCGCCCCTCGCGGGCGAGCCCGCGGGCACGGCAGTAGCCGTCGTAGCCCGGAGTCGCCCGGTCGGCGGTCCGTGCCTCCACCTCGTCGCGGGTGCAGTCACAGGCGTACAGGAAGCCGGCTTCCCACAGCGCGTCGATCGCCACGCGGTAGCGCTCGGTGCGAGCCGACTGGCGTTCGATCGCCTCGTCGGGCGCCATGCCGAGCCACGCCATGGCCGAGATGATGCCGTCGACATGCTCCTCTCGGTTGCGCTCGACGTCCGTGTCCTCGATGCGCAGCAGGAACACGCCCCCGGTATGGCGGGCGAACAGCCAATTGAAGAGGGCGGTGCGGGCGCTCCCGACGTGGAAGTAGCCGGTCGGCGACGGGGCGAAGCGGACCCGGGTCACCCCGGGCGCCTACTCGTCCTCGACGAGCGTGATGGAACCGGTCGGGCAGCTGTTGACCGCCTCCTGGAGGCGGCTCCGCAACGACTCGGGCGGGTGCTCGTCGAGGACGTAGAGGAAGCCGTCGTCACGCACCTCGAACACCTCGGGGACGATGCCCATGCAGACCGCGTTGCTGGCGCACGTGTCGAAGTCGACGACGACCTTCACAAGGACCTCCTCGGTCTGGCTCTGCAGTCCCCCGCAGGGGCCCCTCCGCAGCATATCGGCCGTCCCTCCCACCCTCCGATCAGGCACAATGGGCCGCGGGTCGGAACCCAGACCCACCGAGAGCACCCCGGTTCGCCGGAGAAAGGGAGGGGCAGCATGAAGGGATTCCGCAATTTCCTGTCCCGCGGGGAGACCGTGGTGGTGGCAGTCGGCCTGGTCATGGCGCTCGCCTTCTCCGGGTTGGTCAAGGCGTTCACCACATCGGTCATCCTCCCGATGGTCAACCGGGCCCAGGGCCCGCACCCGATCGCCTTGGGCGTCCAGCTCGGGTCCACCGGCAGCACCAGCACGTATGTCAACTTCGGGGCGTTCATCTCGGCGATCATCTACTTCGTCGTCTTCATGGCGGTCGTGTACTTCGCCATCATCGTGCCCTACCGCCGCATGCAGGCCCGACGGGGCTTGACCGTGTTCGGCGACCCCGCGCCCGTGAAGGCCTGCCCCTACTGCCTCTCCGACGACCTCCCCACCGCGGCCACCAAGTGCAAGCACTGCGGGAGCGAGCTGCCGGCGGCGCCGGCCGGCACGCCGGCGAGCTGAAGGAGCCCATCCCCGTCGGGCACGGCCGGCCGGCAACCCAGCCGGCCGTGCCGACCAGCCCGGTCATCCTGGCCGCTCAGCCCGTCCGGTGCGGCCGCTCGACGCGGCCGCTCAGCGCGGTGCGGCCGCGACCAGCGAGGTGAGGAACTCTCGGTCGCCGAGGATCGGCACGTCGGCGAGGAACAGCTTCCCGTAGCGCTCGAAGTACATCAGCTGCTTGCCCAGCAGGAAGGTGCCTCGGTCGAAGTCGGACATGAGCCCCCCGGCTTCGCCGGCGATGCGCCGCATGCGCCGCTGGTTGCGCAGCTGCCGGACGAGCGAGCGCACGGACCGCTCGTGCGCGGCCGCCCCCGTCGCCTTGGCTGCCTGGATCTGGGGCGCCTCCACCAGCGCCGCCAAGCTGACCTCCCCGAAGGGGCGGGTGAGGGTGGGCTCGACGAGGCTCCGGATGAAAGCCGTGAGCTGTTCGTCGTCCAGCCCGAGCCCCTCTTGGATGGCCCGGCCGTACGTGCGCGTGAGGTGGGCGGTGATCTCTGGCCAGGCCGTCTCGTCGCCGAGGCCCGCTTCGAGGATGCGCAGGAAGAAGCGGTGCGTGTCGGGGTCGAGGCGGCCCACGATGCCCCAGTCGATGATGCCCAGGCGGCCGTCCTCGAGGAGGAGCAGGTTGCCGGCGTGGACGTCGCCGTGGAAGGCGCCCCACCGCACGGTGGTGGCGAAGAACCCCCGTACGACCTCGGCGACCAGCGGCACCGGGTCGTGCCCCAGTTCCTGCACCCGCGCCAGGTCGTCGATCGGTACGCCGTGGAGGAGCTCCATGGTGAGCACCCGCTCTCCGGACAGCTCCGGGTAGGGCTCGGGCACCACGAGACGTGGCAGGTCCACTTCGGCGAGGAGCGCCCGGAAGTGGGCGAGGGCTCGGGCCTCGTTGCGCAGGTCGAGCTCCTCGGCGAGCTGCTGGCGGAGGCCGTCGAGCAGCTGGAGTATCGAACCGGCCATCTGGTCGCCCGTCTCCCGGGCCAGGATCTCGAAGAGGGGCTGCATGAGGTCGAGGTCGGCGGCGACCAGCAGGTCGACGTCGGGCCGCAGCACCTTCACGGCGACCTCTCGCCCGTCGTGGAGCCAACCGCGGTACACGACGGCGATCGACGCCCGGCCGATCGGCGCCGGGTCGAGGCGGGCAAAGGCCTCGTCCAGGTCCATGCCCAGGTCCTCTTCGATCTGGGCCCGCATGGCGTCGAAGGGCACGGGCGGTCCGGTGTCGAGGACGGATCGGAACTCCTCCGCCACTTCGTCCCCGAACAATCCGGGTGAGGAGGCGATCATCTGGCCGAACTTGAGGAACGTCCCGCCCAGCTCCTCGCATGCGAGTCGCAGCGGCCGGGCCACCACCGAGGACGGCAGGATCCCCTCGCGCAGCTGGCGGGCCTGCCGGACGAGCAGCGGCGCCACCCGCACGCCCATCACCCGGACGATCTGCGCGCCCCGCCCCATCAGCTGCCGGCGCGTCGGACCCGGCAGCCGTCGCCGGTGGACGCGGGGGACGGCCGGGGAAGGCGTCACGCCACGACCTTGCTCCGCCAACCTGTCAGCCGGCGCGTGGGCCCAGGGCGCCGAGCGGCCCCACGCCGGTGGCCGTCATCCCCGCCCCGCCGGGAGCGGCCACGATGTCGAGCTCCACCTGGCCGGATGCACGGTGGGAAAGCTACCCTCCCGTCACCAGGTGGGGGGCGTCCCCGTAGACGGCGTCGAGCTCCCGGTCGATCCGCACCGCCCGGCGCTCATCCAGGCGTACCCACCGCACGATCACGGGGATCAGCGCCAGCATCATCAGCGTGTCCCCACCCACCCACATGATCACCCCGCCCACGTGCAGGTCCCGCACGAGCGAGATGCCCCACGTGCGGTGCATGGCGGCGTAGGCGGGGAAGATCTCGTGCGTCTCGTTGTCGAGCGACAGGCCCACGAACGTGTCGATCGGCACGGCCACGAAGAGGTACAGCGCCTGGAGGCCCGGGTGCAGCCGGAACCGGTTGGGCCCCGTGCCGAAGATCTGGCGCCAGAACAGGAACCCGATCACCAGGTACAGCACGTGCTCCAGGTCGTGCACCGACTCGTGGGTGAGCGTGTAGTTGTAGAAGATCGTCAGGTGGGTGAGCGGGATCACCACGGCGTACGCGACGTACGCCACGAGCGGGTGCCCGACGACCAGGGCCGGTCGCGAGCGCAGCACCTGGGCCACCCGGCGGTGGGCCTCCCCGGCGGTGGCCCGCCAGGCCAGGTCGAGCGGCGACGAGATGGCGAAGAGCGCCGAGGCCACCATGATGAGCAGCAGGTGCTGGATCATGTGGTCCCAGAAGAGGGTGGTGTCGTAGGCCCCCACGAAGCTGAGCAGCGCGACGGCGGTGACCGCCATACCGGCCACGAAGGCGACCGTCCGTCCCACCGGCCACGGGTGCCGCGGGTGCAGGCGGTCGCTGCGCACGACCCCCCACAGGTACAGGACGAGCGGCACGACCATCAGCAGGATCGGCACCACTGTCACTGTGACCGACAGGAATTGCCGGCCCGACAGCGGCGGCAAGACGTCGGCGAACAGCGGCAGCGGGGCGATCATGAGGTAGTGGCGGCCCACCGGTCCCCGGGGGTCCCGGTGCGTGAGCTTACGGCCCGGCCGCCGGGAAGGTGAAGCGGGCCGTCGTGCAGTCGGGCGGGGCCGAGGCTGTCACCACGTCGACCGACGGGTCGGACGCGTAGCGCCAGACGGGCAGCCCCGGCGCCGAGGCCAAGCAGGACAGGCTGGGGTCCGTCGACTGGAAGCTGCCCAGCGTGCCGAGCTGCGTGCGTGTCCCGGTCGGGCCGGGACCGGCTGTACGCGTGAGCGTCACGACCTGGCCCTGCCATGTCCCCGTGGTGAGCGGCGGGGCGGTCGTGGTCGTCGTGGTGGTGGTCGGCGCCGTCGTCGTGGTGGTGGTCGGCGCCGTGGTGGTGGTGGAGGGCGCCGTGGTGGTGGTGGAGGGCGCCGTGGTGGTGCTGGACGGCGACGTGGTGGTGGACGTCGTGGACGACGCCGACGGCGTCGCACCGGCGGTACCGGCGGTACCGGTGGCACCGGCCGCGCTGGTGCCACCGGCGGGCGCGCCGGGTGTCCCGAGGGGCCCGGGCACGGCGTCGGCCGGCGGCTGGACGCCGTCCAGGGCCTGCAGCATGACGGGGTCGTTGCCGTCCATGCCCAGTGCCCACGCTCCGACCCCGTCCACCCCGTACGTCGCCGCCAGCTGGGTCGCCAGGTAGATCGACATCGGGTCCTCCACGAACTGCTCGTGCCACTGGCTCCCCGATTGGTAGGAGGTCCACGCCGTCTGGGTGACCGGATCCCAGTACAGGGGGTGGCCACCGCCGAGCACCTGGCTCGCCGCCACCGGCGTCGGTGTCCCGGTGGCCATGGCCGACATGGTGCCGTTCGTCGTGGGCCAGTCGTAGCCGTAGAAGGGCAGGCCGAGGACCACCTTGGCGGCGGGCACCACCGCCGTGTACTGGGCCAGGGCCTCCTCGTCGCTGAACATGGCGCTCGTGAGGGGCGACGCCGCCGACGGGGCTCCCTGCAGGTTGAGGTCGTAGGCCATGACGAAGAAGCCATCCACCTCGGGTGCCAGGGCCGCGATGTCGTAGAAACCTGTTGGGTCGCCGGCGGAGCTGGCGTAGGTGTCCATGGTCACCTGGTAATGGGGGTTGGCGGCGTGCACCGCCGCCGACACGGTCCCCACGAGGGCCGTCAGCCCCGCCCGATCGGCCGAGCCCACGCCCTCGAAGTCGAGGTTGACCCCGTCGAGGTTCTTCGCTTCGACCGCTGCCACCACCGCCGCCGCCAGGGTCCCCGCCGCCGACGGGGACGACGTCAGGGCGTCGAGGGACTGCTGGTTGAAGTCGGTCACGGTCAGGACCACCCGGTCGCCGGCGGCGTGCGCCCGGGTCACCAGGTTGGCGAGCGCCTGGCTCTGGTACCCGTCCCAACCGGGGCCCGACTGGAGGAGGGTGCCGTCGGCGTTGACGTCGAGCGAGAAGTAGGCCACGGTCGTGAGCCCCTGGACGTCGAAGCCTGTGCTCTGGTGCAGCGTCCAGTACGGCGCGAAGCCGAAGACCTCGTGCGGACGGAGCGGTGGCAGGTTCGCGACCGAGGGCGGTGCAGGCGCGGGGGGCGCCGTGGCCGCTGCCAGGTGCGGGGCACCCTCACGGCTCCCGAGCAGGGCCAGCTTGGCCATCCCCGACGCGTCGAAGCCGTGGGCTGACGCGGCGTGGGCGACCGGGAGGGTCGGCACGGTCTGCGCACCGGTGACGGCCAGCGCCACGGCGACGACCGCCGCCGACACACCGGTGGCACTCGCCGCCACCGGCCACCGGGCGACGGCGCGGGCCCCCGATCGCAGAAGGGGCGCCGTTCTGCCGGCGACCGCCAGGCCGACGCCGCCCAGGGCGTTCACGAGGACCACCAGTGCGGGGATCACGACGATCGCCGTCACCAAGGCCCCCAGCCGCGCCGTGGCGGCGGCCACCCGCCGCCGGGCGCGCCGCCAACGCGGCGCCCGCCGACCGATCCGTGCGAGGAGCAGGGAGAGCTCCGGCGCGGGGAGCAGGAGGGAGAGCGCGCCGGCGTCGGTCACCACCTCCAGCACCTGGCGCACGACGCCATCGGCGCCGGGTGCGGTGCGGTCGCCGTCGAAGCCCTCCAGCGCCCACCAAGGGATGCGGACTCGCCGCCCTGCCGGTTGGACCGGGTGCAGCACGATGCCGCGACGGCCGACCGCCACCACGCACCGCCGCGCCTCGTCCCGGACCGGGTGCAAGAGCAGTGCCTCCGACACGCGCTCGTCGCCGCGGTCGCCCCGCCTTGGGCTCATCGCCATCCCCACATCGATCGATCACCGCGCGACGGCGGTGCCGGTTCCCCCTCGTGCGGCCCCCCAAAGCCGCCAGCGCACAGTCTTGTGGGGCTGCACACCAATATGCAACCCCGCGACCGACACCGCGACCGACCCCGCCCTTCTGCCGGGCGACGGGCGGCGCCCGTTCGCGCCCGACGCCCGGCGGAGCGGCCCGCCGACAGCGGTGGCCAGGAGCCCTCGGGGGGGCAGCTCTCGGAGGAGCTCCAGAGGCGCCGCAGCTCAGGCGGCGGCGACGGCGGCGACGAGCTTCTGAAGGGTGTCCTTGGCGTCGCCGAAGAGGAGCACGGTCTTCTCGTCGAAGAGCAGCTCGTTGTCGATGCCGGCGAAGCCCGGCCGCATCGACCGCTTGAGGAACACGACGTGCTGGGCCTGGTCGGCGTGGATGATCGGCATGCCGTAGATGGGACTGCCGGGCGTGTCGTCGGCTGCGGGGTTCACCGTGTCGTTTGCCCCGACGACGAGCGCGACATCGGCCGTCGGCATCTCCGGGTTGGCCTCGTCCATCTCCTTCAGTTCGTCGTAGGGCACGTTGGCCTCGGCCAGGAGCACGTTCATGTGGCCTGGCATGCGGCCCGCCACGGGGTGGATGGCGTAGAAGACGTCCACCCCACGGGAGGCGAGCGAGTCGGCGAGCTCCTTGATGACGTGTTGCGCCTGCGCCACCGCCAGGCCGTAGCCGGGGACGATGACGACCTTGCGGGCGTAGGCCAAGAGAACGCCGATGTCGTCGGGGGTGGAGGTGCGCACCGACCGGCCCTCCTCCCCCTCGACGGCGCCGGTGGCCGTGACCACCGCGCCGAAGGCGCTGAAGAGGATGTTGGGCAGCGACCGGCCCATGGCCTTGCTCATCAGGCGGGTGAGGAGCATGCCGGACGCCCCCACGAGCGTGCCCGCCACGATCAGCAGGTTGTTGCCGAGGGTGAAACCCGACGCGGCCACGGCCAGGCCGGTGAAGGCGTTCAGCAGCGAGATGAGGACGGGGACGTCGGCCCCCCCGATGGGGAGCACGAAGATGGCGCCGAGGACGAGGGAGAGCCCAAGGGCGCCGAGGGCCCAGCCGACAGAGCCGGTGACGACCGCCAGCAGGAACAGCGCCAGCACCCCGGCGCCCACCACGGCGTTGATGGGCTGTTGCGCCGGGTAGACGATGGGCCGCGTCGCCATCAGCTCCTGCAGCTTGGCGAAGGCGATGGCGCTCCCGGCGAACGACACCGAGCCGATCAGGACGCCGAGCAGGGCCTCGACGACCTCGTAGGTCGGCGGGCTCACCCCGACGGAGTGGAAGTGGAGCAGCTCGCCGACCGAGATGAGCGCCGCCGCGCCGCCGCCGACGCCGTTGAAGATGGCGACCATCTGCGGCATGGCGGTCATCTTCACCATGCGCGCCGCCGGGACGGCGATCGCCGCCCCGAGCGCCATGGCGGCCAGAGCGAGTGCCAGGTTGCGGGCCGAGTGGTTGACGGCGGGGTCGGTGAACGTGATGGCGACGGCCAGGATCGCTGCCGCCGCGCCCACGAGGTTGCCCTGGCGGGCATGGCGGGGGGAGCTCAGGCCCTTCAGGGCGATGACGAAGCCGATGATCGCGATGAGGTAGACACCCGAGCGCCAGGTGGAGAGGGGCAGGGAGACCGCGAGGATCACTTGGCCTCCCGCTCGCCCGGCTTGCCCTTGAACATCTCGAGCATGCGGTCGGTGACCACGAAGCCACCGACGATGTTGAGGGTGGCGAGGAAGACGGCGGCGAAGCCGAGGATCAGCTGCCCGGCCCCTGACGCCTCCCCCATGATGTAGAGGGCGCCCACCAGCACGATGCCGTGGATGGCGTTCGACCCCGACATGAGGGGGGTGTGCAGGATGCTCGGCACCTTGGAGATGACCTCGAAGCCGACGAACGCCGCCAGCACGAAGATCGTCAGGTACCAGACGATGCCCGTCATCGGGCCCCTCCTTCTTCGCTCGCCGGCTCGCCCGGCGCGGCGGGATCTGCCTCGAGCGCGTCCGCGGGCGGCGGGGCCACCGTCGAGGTCGCTGTCGTCGCCGCCGCAGGCGCCCCGGCCTGCCCGGCGGCGGGTGAAGGCGCCGAACCGAGCGTGACGGCCGGCACACCCAACAGCTCGGCGGCCGCGGCGTGCACCGGCTGGCCCTCCCGCAGCACGCACGTGCCCACCACGATCGGGTCCTCCCAGTCGGGCGCCAAGGCGCCGTCCCTCACCATGAGGGTGAGGATGTTGGACACGTTGCGGGAGTAGAGCACGCTGGCGTGGGTGGGCATCCCCGACGGCGGGTTGGCCATCCCGATGACGGTGGTGCCGTTCACCATCACCGACTCGCCGACCTGCGTGCACTCCACGTTGCCGCCGGAGTCGGCCGCCATGTCGACGACCACGGTGCCGGCGGCCATCGCCTCGACCATCGCCGTGGTCACGAGGAGCGGCGCCCTGCGGCCGGGCACGGCGGCCGTGGTGATGACCACGTCGGCGGCGGCCACCTCGTCGGCCAGGGCCTGCTGCTGGGCGGCCTGCTCTTCGGGGGTGAGCTCCCGGGCGTAGCCACCGGCGCCCTCCGCCGTCACGCCGAGGTCGACGAAAGTGGCGCCGAGGCTCTCGGCCTCCTCCTTCGCGGCCGCCCGGACGTCGTAGGCCCGCACCATGGCGCCGAGGCGCCGAGCCGTGGCGATCGCCTGGAGCCCGGCGACACCCACGCCCATGACCAGGACCTTGGCCGGCGGCACGGTGCCCGCGGCCGTCATCAGCATCGGGAAGAAGCGTCCGATCCCGGTCGCCGCTGCCAGCACGGCCCGGTAACCCGACACCGTGGCCTGGGACGACAGGGCGTCCATGGACTGGGCGCGACTGATGCGGGGCAGGAGGTCGAAGCTGAAGACGGTCACCCGGCGCTCGGCCAGGACCGGCAGCACGTCGGCGGCCGCACCCGGCTGGAAGAAGCTCAGGATGGAGACGCCCTCGGGCAGCTGGGCCGCCTCGTCGGGGGTGGGCGGCTGGACGCGGACGACGACGTCGGCGCCCCGGACGCAGGCTGCGACGTCCGCCGCCACCTGCGCACCCGCTTCGGCGTACCGCTCGTCCGGGAAGGCAGCTGCCACCCCCGCGCCGGACTGCACCACCACCGACCAGCCCGACCCCACCAGCCGCTTCGCGACGTCGGGCACGACCGACACCCGTCGCTCGCCGGGGCGGGTCTCCGCAAGGATCGCCAGGTTCACCCCGGGCTTTCTAGCAGGTGATCAACGAGCAGGCTCAGCCTTCGGCCGCGGGGCGCAACCGGGGACGCTCGTCGGCGTCGTCCCGCACCACTCCCAGGCGCGGCCTTCCCGCTCGGTCGGCCACTGGACGAGGTGGAACGGCAGGCTCCCGACCACCCGACCCGGCGCCCGGCCTGGGCTCGCGCCCGGCAGGCCCCGGCGCCAGCCCGCGCCCTGGCGGTGCGGCCGCAGCCTCGCGCCCGGCGGAGGAGCCCGCCCTGTCCGCCCCTTCGGCCCCATCCTCCTCGTCCGCCTCGTCAGCCTCGTCCGCCTCGGCCCCGTCGGCCGGCCGGGTTCGCTCGGCCACAACGTGGGCCGAGGCGCTCGTGACCCCCGGCCGGCGGCCGGCCACGTGCCGGCCACGGGGTGCGTCTGTGACCTCGGGATCCTCCAGCGGGAAGCGCAGCTCGGGTTCGTTGGCCAGCTGGGTCGCCTCCTCGTCGGCCAGCGGCGGCGAGAAGTAGTACCCCTGGGCACCGTCCGAATCGAAACGCCGGACGATCGATGCCTGCAGCGCCGTCTCCACCCCCTCGGCGATGGTGGACATGCCGGCACTGTGCGCCAGGTGCACGACCGTCTCGACCACCATGCGGTTGATGCCTTCCCGGGCCTCGAGGCCCATCACGAAGGACTCGTCGATCTTGACGGTGTTGACCGCCAGTCGGCGCAGCACGTCGAACGAGCTCCAGCTGGTGCCCACGTCGTCGACCGACAGCTGGACGCCGAGCTCGGCGATCGCGTGGAGCTCGCCCACGGCCTCGTCGTCGGCCATGGCGTGCTCGGTCACCTCGATGGTCAGCCGGTCGGGATCGAGGCCCGACTCGTCCAATGCCCGGCACACCGCCCGCACCGCCGTCTTGCGGCGGAGCTGGACGATCGAGCAGTTGACGGCCAGCTGCGTGCTCGAAGGCCAGGTGATGGCCCGGCGGCAGCCCTCCACCAGGACCCACTCGCCCAGCGCCACGATGTCGCCATTGGCCTCGGCCCACGGCACGAGCAGCTTCGGCAAGATGAGGCCTTCGGTCGGGTGGTTCCAGCGCAGGAGCGCCTCGAACCCGAGCAGCCTCCCGGAGGCCAGGTCCACCACCGGCTGGTAGGCCAGCCGCGGCTCACCCGGCAGCACCATCTCGCGGCGGACGCCGTCCCATGCGGCGTCGGTGTCGTTGTCCCCCACCGTCGTCCCCCTAAGTTCCCCTGTGGCGCGGGCCCCCACCCGCGGACCCCAGCAGGCCCGAGGCCGGGGTCCCAGGGCCAGTGGCTTGCGCGAGGCCGCCAGCGCCGGGCCAGCGCCGGACCTCCGCGGGTCGCCAGCCGCCCGCCTCGGTCGCCAGCCGCCAGCCTCAGCCGCCAGCCTCAGCCGCCAGCCTCGGCTGCCTGCCGCCGGCCGCCCGGTCTGGTCAGTCGGAGGGCCGGCGGAGCAGGTTCGAGACCCGCTGGTGGGTGACGCCGAACATGCGGGCGATCGCCGGGATGCTCACGCCCTCGCTCCGC
>DAHUZJ010000063.1 GCA_027306585.1 Acidimicrobiaceae bacterium
CGACGAGATGACGGCCGTCGCCCTCCACAAGGGCAACGTCTACTGGGAGCTGTCGGGCTGGGCCCCCAAGTACTTCCCGGCGTCCCTGCGCACCGACATCCGGGGGCGCCTGAAGGACAAGGTCATGTTCGGCAGCGACCACCCCTCCATGCCCTACGAGCGGGTGCTGCGCGAATGGGACGAGCTCGGCTTCGACGAGGCCATCGTGCACAAGGTCTTCCACGAGAACGCCGAGCGGGTGCTCGAGCTCTGAGGCGCTCGTGCCGATGAGGTGCACGTCAGGGCTCGCTGGGTACACTGCCTGGTGTTGCTGCCCACCGACGGAGGGAGTCGCATGGATCGGGATCCGGGAACCGTCGAGCGCCTCGTCGAGCTGGGGTTCAGCCAGTACGAGGCACGGGCCTACGTAGGCCTCCTCGGGGCGGCCGAGCCCATGACCGGCTACGCCCTCTCCAACGCCACGGGGGTCCCGCAGCCCAAGGTCTACGAGACCCTGCGGCGTCTCGCCCGCAAGGGCGTGGCCGTCATGCTCGGGGGGGAGCCGGCTCGGTTCGTGGCCCTGCCGCCGGCCCAGCTCATCTCCCAGCTCGACGCCAGCTTCCGCCGGCGCCTGGCCGATGCCGAGCTCGCCCTGCTCCGCCAGTCCGACGACGACGAGATGCACTACCGGGTGGTCGAGACGATGGACGAGTGGCCGGCGGTGGAGGCGCGGGCCGTCGCCCTCCTCGACGGCGCCGACCGACACGCCTACGTCTCGCTCAACTGCGAGAGCTCCGAGGTGACCGTGGACGCCATCCGCCGAGCGGACCGGCGCGGGGTGCGCATCGACGTGCTCCTCTTCGGCAAGGAGCCCCTGGCGCTCGAGCACGGCCGGGCCATCCGTCACGAGAGCACCGAAGGGGTCGTCTACCGGCACCACCAGGCTCGGCACCTCGCGGTCGTCGCCGACAGCACCCAGGTGCTCTGGGCACTGGCCCCCGACGGCGGCAAGTGGGACGCCGTCACCGCGGACGACGCGCTCCTGGCCGCTGCCATCAAGGGCTACGTCCGCCACGACATGTACGTCCAGCAGATCGTGACGGAGTTCGGCCACGACCTGGCCGAGCGCTACGGACCGGGGCTCGAGCAGCTGGTCATGCCGCGGGACGGCTCCGAGCCGCTGCTCGCCAAGCCGGCGGACCAGCGCCCGGCGTCCAGGCGTCGGCGCCAGACCGCTTGACGCCCCGGCGCGGACCGGCCCGTGGTTCCCGCCGGAACGCACGGGTCGGCGATCGGGTCAGGACGTCGCCGCCGCCAACATCGCGACGAGCTCCTTCTTCGACACCTTTCCGAAGCCCGACAAGGGAAGGTCGTCCATCAGCTCCAGGCGCTCGGGCAGCTTGAACTTGGCGATCTCCATCGTCTCCAGGAAGGCGACGAGCTCGTCGAATGCCAGGGTGCGCCCGGGCTTGAGCACCACGCAGGCGCACATCCGCTCGCCCAGGACCTCGTCGGGGTAGGGCACGCAGGCCACGTTGAGGACGCTCGGATGGGAGAGCACGAGGTTCTCGACCTCTTCGGCGCTGATCTTCTCGCCGCCCCGGTTGATGAGGTCCTTGCGCCGCCCCTCGACGATGTAGTTGCCCGAGGGGTGCATGCGCAGCAGGTCACCTGACCGGTAGAAGCCGTCCGGCGTGAACGCCCGGGCGTTGTACTCCGGACTGCGGAAGTACCCGTGCAGCGTGTAGGGGCCGCGCACGATGAGCTCGCCGACCTCGCCGTCGGCGACGAGCTCATCGTCTTCGTCGACGAGGAACACCTCGTCGTCCTCGCACACCGGGTGGCCGCACGTCTCTCGGCGCACCTCCCGAGGGTCGTCGATGCGGACGAACATGATGAGCCCTTCGGCCATCCCGAAGTTCTCCTGGATGAAGCACTGCGGCACCAGGGACTCGGCCTTCTGGCGGACCTCGGGCTGCAGCCGCTGCCCGCCGCTCTGGATGATGTGGAGCGAGGACAGGTCGTAGTCGGCAGCCGCAGGGTCGTTGATCCACCGGATGAGGAGCGCCGGGACCACGTGGACATGCGTGACCCGGTGCCGCTGCACTCGCTCGAACACGTCGGTCGCCCGCACCGACGTCGAGAGCACCGCCGTGGCGCCCTCGAGGAGGAAGCCCTGCATCCCCGGGCAGGCGAGGGGCAGGTTGTGGCCGATCGGCAGCACCAGCAGCAGGACGTCGCCCTCCCGGATGTCGGTCACCGACGCCGCCAGCTTGGAGTTGAACACGTAGTCGTTGTGCGTCCGGGGGATCAGCTTCGGGATCCCGGTGGTCCCGCCCGACAGCAGGAACACGGCGGGGTCCTCGGGGTCGATCCGGATGTCGGCGAGCGCCGACTCCGGCGTGGCCGGCTCCGACGCCAGGAGGCCCTCCAGGGAGACGAAGCGGGGGTCGGCGGGGGGCGCATCGAGCCCCTGCACCAGGCACCGCTCGAGCCCGGGGTGCTGCACCATGATGCCTTCGACCATGTGGACGAAGTCGAAGTCCCGCGCCACGGCAGGCACCGCGCAGGCACGGGCCTCCGCCTGGCTCACGAACTGCTCGACCTCGCGTCGGCGGTGGACGGGCAGGGCGAGGATGGGAACGGCGCCGATGCGCTGCAGCGCGAAGTACAGGTAGGCGAACAGCACGGTGTTCGGGAGCTGGACCACCATCCGGTCGAGGGGCCGGATCCCGAGGTCCAGGAGATGGCGGGCCAGGTGCCGGGAGCGCTCGTCGAGCTGGCGGTAGGTCACGGTGGCCTGGTCGTCGACCAGGGCCACGCGGTCGGCGTAGCGGTCGAAGACCTCGCCGAAGACGTCGATCAGCGGCCGGTCTTCCCAGTACCCCTTTGCCCGGTAGCGCGCCGCCAGGTCCGGTGGGAACGGCACCACCCCGTCAAGCACTCTTCGGCCCCCTGCTCCCTCGTGTCGCCCTGTCGTCCTGACCAACGTGCGGCGCCGGCGCGGCACCAACGCCGCGCGACGACCACTGGGGCGCGGCCACCCGTCGTTCACTACCCGGGTAGCGACCCAAGGCGCCACCCTAGGAACCCGCTCCCCGCCTGTCAAGGAGCGCCGCCTACGGTTCCGGTATGACGGCAGGTGAACCGAACGGAGCCGTGCTGCGGATCGTCCACCGCGAGGAGGAGGTCATGGGCACCGTGGTCGTGCTCGACCTGTACGCGGCCGGCGAGCGCTGGCCCGGGCGGTTCGAGGAGGCCGTGGAGGCCGCCTGCGCCGTGCTGCACCGAGCGGACGAGGTGTTCAGCACGTGGCAGGCCGGCAGCCCCGTGTCCCGCCTGCGGCGCGGGATCTTGCCCCTCGCTGAGGCGCCGCCCGAGGTCGCCGAGGTCCTCCGGGAGTGCGCCGTGGCGCGCAGGGTGTCGGGAGGCTGGTTCGACCCGTGGGCCCTGCCGGGGGGCGTGGACCCCACCGGCTACGTCAAGGGCTGGGCCGCCCAACGCGCCCTGACCTGCCTGCGCCGTCCGGACGTCATCGGCGCGGCCGTGAACGCCGCGGGCGACATCGCGACCTTCGGGCGGCCCGACACCGGGGACGGCTTCCGCATCGGCATCGTCGACCCCCTGGACACGACCCGGATCGCCTGTGTGGTCGACCTGCCCCACGACGGCACCATCGCCACGTCGGCGACCTACGAGCGGGGGCCGCACCTCGTGGACCCTCGGACCGGCGCCCCCGGGGTCCGGCTCGCCTCGGCGTCCGTGTGCGGCCCCGACCTCGGGATGGCCGACGCCCTGGCCACCGCCCTGGCCGTGGCCGGGACGGGGCTGCTGTCGGTGATCGAGGGCCTCGACGGCTACGAGGCGCTTGGCATCGGCGACGACGACGGGTGGCGGTGGACGCCCGGCTTCCCGTTCGTCCACGGCAGCGACGACACGACCGCTCCGGGCTGACGGCGCCGGTCGGGCGAGACGGCCGTCAGACGAAGCCCACCTGGCGGCGCGGCTCGTACGGCTCCTCGAGGAGCGCGATCTCGGTGTCGCTCAGGACGACGTCCACGGCCGCGACCGCGTCGTCGAGGTGGTGGGCCTTCGTGGCCCCGACGATGGGGGCGGCGATCCCCGGTCGCGACAGCAGCCACGCCAGCGCCACCTGGGCGCGCGGGATGCGGCGCTCGGCCGCCACCTGTCCGACGCGCTCGACGACGGTGCGGTCCGCCTCGACGTACAGCCCGGCGCCGAACGCGTCGTTCTCCACCCGTTCGGTGGAGGTGCCCCACTCGCGCGCCAGGCGACCGCGGGCGAGGGGGCTCCAGGGGATCACCCCCACGCCCTGGTCCCGGCAGAGCGGCAGCATCTCGCGCTCCTCCTCGCGATGCAGCAGGTTGTAGTGGCCCTGCATGCTCACGAACCGGCTCCACCCATGGGCGTCGGCCACGAACAGCGCCTTGGCGAACTGCCACGCCCACATCGACGACGCCCCGACATAGCGGACCTTGCCGGCACGCACCACGTCGTGGAGTGCCTCGAGCACCTCCTCCATCGGCGTGTGGGGGTCGAGCCGGTGGATCTGGTAGAGGTCGATGTAGTCCGTGCCGAGCCGTCGAAGGCTGTGCTCGACCTCGGCGAGGATGGTCTTGCGGGAGAGCCCCGCGCCATTGGGACCTTCCCGCATCTTCCCGTTGACCTTGGTGGCCACGACCACTTCGTCACGGTTGGCGTAGTCGCGAAGGGCCCGGCCGAGGAGCTCTTCGCTGGAGCCCGCCGAGTACACGTTGGCCGTGTCGAAGAAGTTGACACCGAGCTCGAGCGCCCGGCGGATGTGCTCGCGGGCCTCGTCCTCGCCCAGCACCCACTGGTGGCCGCCGCGCGTCTTGTCCCCGTAGCTCATACAGCCCAGGCAGATGCGCGACACGTCCAGCCCGGTGTTGCCCAGCTTCACGTACTGCACGCCGGCTCCTTCGCAGCTCGTGCCCGGACGTCGCCGAGCGGTGGCGGTCCGAGACGTTACCCAGCCGAGGGCGCCCCCATGTCACCAGCGGCCGGTCGACCGTGTGGCTGCTCGTCGGCGCCCGCAGGCAGTTGCCCCGGTAGGGTGGCGCGGTGGCCGACCTCGACTTCTACTTCGACCCCATCTGCCCGTTCGCCTGGATGACCAGCAAGTGGGTGCGCCTCGTGGCCTCCCAGCGGGACTACCGGATCGTGTGGCGGTTCATCTCGCTCCGGCTGGTCAACGCCGGGGTCGACTACGCCACCCACTTCCCGCCGGACTACGAGCGGGGGCACACCGCTGGCCTGGAGCTGCTCCGGGTGGCGGCCGCCGTGCGCCGCGATCGCGGTGACGAGGGGGTCGCCGACCTCTACGCCGCCTATGGTGCAGAGCTCTTCGACGCACCCCCGGGGCGGCGGGAGGACCTGCAGCGCGACACGCGAGCGTTCGTGGCGCCGGTGCTGGCCGGGCTCGGGCTCCCCGCCGGCTGGGCCGAGGCGGTGGACGACACCGGCCTCGACGCCGTGATCCGGGCCGAGACCGAGCAGGCCCTGACGCTCACGGGGCGCGACGTCGGCACGCCGATCCTGCACTTCGAGCCACCGGGTGGCACCGCCCTCTTCGGCCCGGTGATCAGCCGGCTCCCGGCCCCGGCGGACGCCGTGGCGCTCTGGGACCACGTCGTCGCCCTGTCCCGCTTCGGCGGCTTCGCCGAGCTCAAGCGGTCGCTGCGTGAGACGCCGCGGCTTCGCGGGCTCGGCGTCGACGACGACACGATCGGGGCGCAAGAGGACTGGCAGCAGGGTCATCGTCGCGCCGCCGTCCCCGGCTGACGCGATGGCCTCGGCCGCGGCACCCGAGCCCGCACGAGGCCAGCGCCGCGCTCGCCGGATCGCCATGACCGTCGACGAACGCGACGCCTTCCTGCGGGACGAGCGCACCTGCCGCGTCGCCACCGTCGGGGCCGACGGAGCACCCCACGCCACCCCGCTGTGGTTCGCCTGGGACGGCCGTTCGCTGTGGCTCAACTCCCTCTACCGCAGCCAGCGATGGACCGACCTCCGGCGCGACCCGCGCCTGGCCGTCATCGTCGACGCCGGGGCCGAGTACGGCGAGCTGCGCGGGGTGGAGCTGCGAGGGCGCGCCGACGTGGTGGGCGAGGTCCCACGCACCGGCGCGCCGATGCCCGAGCTCGAGGAGCCTGAGCGGCTCTACGCGGCGAAGTACCGAGGGCTCGTCGTCCACGACGGTCGCCACGCCTGGCTGCGCGTCATCCCCGAGAAGATCGTCAGCTGGGACTTCCGCAAGCTGCCGGCCTGACGCACCGGCGGGCGAGACCCGTCAGCGGCCGCTCGGGAACCCGAGGTCGACGGTGCTCTCGGCGGGGTCCGGCCAGCGGGACGTCACCACCTTGGGGCGCGTGTAGAAACGCACGCCTTCAGGCCCGTAGATGGGCGAGTCCCCGAAGAGGGACGCCTTCCACCCGCCGAACGAGTGGAATCCCACCGGCACGGGGATGGGCACGTTGATCCCCACCATCCCGACCGTGACCTCGCGCTCGAAGCGGCGAGCCGCCCCGCCGTCGCGGGTGAAGAGGGCCACCCCGTTGCCGTAGGGGTTGGCGTTGACCAGCTCGACAGCCTCCTCGAAGGTCGCCGCCCGGACCACGCTCAGGACGGGACCGAAGATCTCCTCGTCGTAGACCCGCATGCCCGGCTTGACGTCGTCGAGGAGGGCGCAACCGACGAAGAAGCCGTCCCCCCGCGGGGCGTCCGATCCGTCGACGACGACCGTCGCGCCTTCGCCGGCCGCCCCCTCGACGAAGGACCGCACGCGGTCCCGGTGGGCCGCCGTGATGAGCGGACCCATCATCGAGCTCGGTTGGTCGCCGGGGCCGAGCACGACGGCGGGGATCCGCTCGGCGATGGCCTCGACCAGGCGGTCGGCAGCAGCGCCGACGGCGACCGCGACCGACACCGCCATGCACCGTTCGCCGGCCGAGCCGTAGGCCGCCGACACGGCGGCGTCGGCCGCCGCTCCCACGTCGGCGTCGGGCAGGACGACCATGTGGTTCTTGGCCCCGCCGAGCGCTTGCACCCGCTTGCCCTGCCGGGTGCCGGTCTCGTACACCATGCGGGCCACGGGCGTGCTGCCGACGAACGAGACAGCGTCCACGCCAGGGTGCGAGAGCAGCGTCTGGACCGCCTCGGCATCGCCCTGGACGACGTTCACGACCCCGTCGGGAAAGCCCGCTGCCCGCGCCAGCTCGGCCAGGAGCAGGGACGCCGACGGGTCCCTCTCGGACGGCTTCAGCACGAAGGCGTTGCCGCATGCGACGGCGTTGGCCAGCATCCAGAGGGGCACCATGACCGGGAAGTTGAAGGGCGTGATCCCCGCCACCACGCCGACCGGCTGGAGAACGGTGTGCACGTCGACGCCGGTCGCCACCTCCGCGCTGTGGGCGCCCTTCAGGAGCTGCGGGATGCCGCAGGCGAACTCGACGCACTCGAGGCCCCGGGCGACCTCACCGGCGGCGTCGGCCAGGACCTTGCCGTGCTCCGCCGTGACCGCCGCGGCGAGGTCGCCGCGATGGTCGTCGAGCAGCTGGCGGAAGCGGAAGAACAGGTCGGTGCGACGGGACAGGGACGTCCTCCCCCACGACGACGCCGCCTCGCGGGCCGCTCCGACGACCGCGTCCACCTCGGCAGCCGAGGCCAGGGCCACCTCGCCCGTCACCACGCCGCGCGCGGGGTCGTACACCGGAGACGTCCGGCCCGACGTACCGGCGACGGCTCGCCCGCCCACCCAGTGGCCGATGGTCTTCAGGTCCGATGGCAGCGTGGTCCCTCCTCGGTCGCGTTCCCCCTCCGGGCACCGTAGCGCCCGGCCCGGCCACGGTGCGGCCGCCCGGCCCGGCCACGGTGCGGCCCAACGTGGCCGTCGCCCCGGGTCGCGGCGTCGCGCTGGTCGGGCGCAGCGGCGCGGGCGCAGCGGCTCGGGCGAGAGCACCGCGCTCCACGCGCTGCTGCACTTGGTCGAGTGCGCCCGGGGCACGGCCCTCCTCGGCGGCGTCGATGTGCGCGGCATGCGGAGGGCCACCATCGCCCGGCACACTGCCTGGCTCCCCGAGGAGACCTACCTGTTCGCCGCCACCCGGACCGAGAACCTCCGGGTCGGCCGGCCGGCGGCCACGGCGGCCGAGTGCGAGGCCGTCCTGCGGCGCGTCGGCCTCGGTCCGTGGCTCGCCACCCTTCCCGACGGGCCGGACACGGTGCTCGGTGCCGCCGGCCGAGCGGTGTCGGCCGGCGAGCAACAACGCCTGGGCTTGGCTCGGGTGGTCCGCACGGATGGGGAGGTGCTGCTCCTCGAAGAGCCCACCGCCCATCTCGACCCCGGCGACGGTCGGCGACTGCTGACCGGCCCCCTGGCGGCGGCCGGCGGCCGCGCCGTGCTGGTCGTCGGCCACGCGCCCGGCGTGGCACGCCTCGTCGACGAGGTCGTGGCCCTCCCAGAGCCCGGTGCCCGGCCTTGCGCGACCGCGGCCGGAGCGCCGGTCACGACCCACCGGGGCTGCTCGTAGGCCGGCAGCCCTTCCCGGCGGGACCTGCCACGGCGTCGTCCGTGCCCTCCCAGCCCACGGCGGCGAGCGTCGCCCGCAGTGCCGTCGGGAGCTCGGCGGCGTGCTCCCCGTCGGGGACGTAGACGGCCACGTGCCGTCCCCGGACGCAGGCGACGCCGTCGCGCCAGATCACCCAGCGGTAGCCGATGGAGGTCCGGCCCACGCGCTCGGCGCCGAGCTCCACCTCGACCTCGTCCCCGAAGCCGAGGCGCCCGAGGTAGGTGGCCTGGGCGTCGACCCGAGGGAACCCGCCGTGGAACGAGTGCCCCGACCGGCGCAGCAGATCGTGCTCCGCCGCCTCGGCCCACCGGAAGGCGGCGGTGAAGTGGATCCGGCCGCTGGCGTCGGTGTCGACCCACTGCACGCGGGTCCGGTAGCGGTGACGGCCCCCGGACCGGGCGGGGCCGTCGGCCGAGGCGGGGCCGTCGGCCGAGGCGGGGCCGTCGACCGAGGCGGGGCCGTCGACCGAGGCGGGATCGACATCGGGAGCGGGCCGGACCTCGCGGGGCGTCATCAGGCTCGGCTGGCTCAGATGTCCACGTCGGCCGCGTCGGGCCGCTCGGCGCCCTGACCGCGCACCGGCAAGCGGTCGAAGGCGACCGGGGGATCGTGCCACGGGCTCCCGCCGCCCTCGGCATCCGGTCCGGCCGCACGTGCCGCGCCGATGGCGCGCCAGATGCGCTCGGGCGTGCAGGGCATGGGGATGTGGCGCACTCCGAGGTGCGCCACGGCGTCGACCACCGCGTTGTGCACGGCGGGCATGGCACCGATGGTCCCTGATTCGCCGATGCCCTTCGCTCCCAACGGGTTCCGGAACGTCGGCGTCTCGGTGGTGGACGCCTCGAAGGAGGGAAGCTCCGCGGCGCTCGGCATGGCGTAGTCGGCAAGGGTGCCCGTGAGCGGATTGCCGGCCTCGTCGAAGCGCACCTCCTCCCACAGCGCCTGGGCCATGCCTTGGGCAATGCCCCCGTGCTGTTGGCCGGCAACGAGCATCGGGTTGAGGACGCGGCCGCAGTCGTCGACGGCGACGTGGCGGACCGGCCGGACGGCGCCGGTCTCGGTATCGACCTCGACCACCGACACGTGGGCCCCGAACGGGAAGGTGGCCGCCCCCTGGTCGAAGTCGAGCTCGGCCGACAGGCCGGGGAACCCGTCGGTGGGCGCCGCACCGTCCCCGGTGCCGGCAACGCCGGCTGGTGCCGCGCCCGCTGCCGCGCCGGCGCGGGTCGCCCGGTCGGCCAGCTCGGCCCACGACAGGGCTCGCGACGGCACGCCAGCAACGCCGAGGCGGCCGCCGTCGTGGAGCACGATGTCGTCCACGGCCGCCTCGAGCTCGGCGGCCGCGAGGGCCCGTCCCTGCTCGAGGACCCGCTCCGCCGCCTGCAGGACGGCGCTCCCGCCGAGCTGGAGCGAGCGGGAGCCGCCGGTGCCGCCCCCTCGGGGGACCTGCGCCGTGTCGGATTGGACGAAGCGGATGCGCTCGAGCGGGATACCGAGCGTGTCCGCCACGATCATCGAGAAGGACGTGGCGTGGCCCTGACCGTGGGCGGACGTCCCGACGCGGATGGTGGCGCTGCCGTCTCGATCGACCTGGACCGCCCCCAGCTCCTTGGCGCCCCCGCCTGCCGTCACCTCGACATAGGTGCTCACGCCGATGCCGAGCAGGAGCCGGTCCCCGGCGTCCCGGCGGCGGGCCTGCTCGGCGCGCAGCTCGCCGTACCCGGCGAGGCGCACCGCCTCGTCGAGGGCTCGCCGGTAGTCCCCGGTGTCGTAGGTGGTGCCGATGGCCGTGGTGACCGGCTCGTGGAACGCCGCCAGCAGGTTCCGGCGGCGCAGCTCGACGGGATCGACGCCCAGCTCGGCAGCGGACAGGTCCATCATCCGCTCGAGCAGCTCGGCCGCTTCCGGCCGACCGGCACCCCGGAAGGCCCCCATGGGCGTGGTGTTCGTGACGACGACCGCCACGTCGTAGCGGACCGCCGGGACGTCGTACACACCGGTCACCATCATGCGGGTCGGGCCCATGGACAGTGCACCGCCGAACCCTGCGTAGGCGCCGGCGTCACCGAGCACGCGGCAGCGAAGGCCCGTGATCCGCAGGTCGTCGTCGAAGCCCAGCTCCACCCACTGCACCTGGCCCCTCCCGTGCGGCATGCCGACCAGGTTCTCCGAGCGGTCCTGGACCCACCGGACGGGACGCCCGAGCTGCAGCGCGGCGGTGATGACCGCAGCGTGCTCCGGTCCGAGGCCGACCTTCCCCCCGAACGCGCCGCCCACGTAGGGCGCCACCACTCGGACGGTGGCCGGGTCGAGGCCGAAGGCCCGGGCCACGGCGCCGGCGAAGCCGTGGGGCATCTGGGTGGCGACGTAGACGGTGAGCACGTGGCCGCGTCCGTCGTCGCCCGGCACGGCAGCGATCGCGTCGCCCTCCATCGGCACCACGGCGACACGCTGGTTCTCGAGCTGTGCCCGCACGACGTGCGCCGCGCCGGCCAGCGGGTCCGGTGCGGCGGGGTCGGCCATGCCGGCCACGAGGTTCGTGCCCAGGGCGTCGAACTGCAGCGGCGCTCCCTCGGCCAACGCGGCCTCGGGATCGACCACCGCGTCGAGTGGCTCGTAGTCCACGACGACCAGCTCGGCTGCGTCCGCCGCCGCCGCCTCGCTCTCCGCCAGCACCACCGCGACCGCTTCGCCCACGAAGCGCACCCTGTCGTCGGCGAGGGCGGGGCGGCGGCAGGCGCGGTTGAGCTCGGCAAAGCCGCCGAGGGGCTCGATGTCGAGATCGGCCACCGTGAGGACGCCCACCACACCCGGCGCCCCGATGGCACCCGTGACGTCGATCGAACGCACGAGGGCATGGGCATAGGGCGACCGGCTGAAGGCCGCCGTCAGGCAGCCGTCGATGGGCAGGTCCCCTACATAGTTCGCGGCGCCGGTGAGGAGGTCCGGGTCCTCCACGCGCCGGACGCGGTTGCCGAGGAGGGAGGTGGGCACTTGCGGAGCCTAACCGGACCCCGCCCCAGCCAGGCCGGCCAGGCCGGGCGGTGTCGGCGGCGTCGGACGGCTGCCGCCGGGCGCCGCGCCGGAGCTCAGGCGGTCGTCGGCGGGCGGCGCCCACCGAAGATCACGTGGTCCAGCTCCTTCCAGTAGACGTCGATGCCGTCGAAGCCGGCGTCCCGGAGGAACGCCAGCTGGGGCGCCAGCGGGATGATGTGCCGGACGTGGTTCTCCCAGCGCGCCTGCTCTTCGGGCGTGCGATGGACCCGCTTGCCGGCCGCCTCCGGATCGCGCTCGTCCTCGACGCGCTGCCACAGGGCCTCGGTTGCCGGGTCGTCGGCGGCGACCGGGTCGTAGTTGAAGTACCACCCGCCCGGGCGCAGGCGCTCGCCGATCTCGGTGAAGAGCGCCCGCTTGCGCTCGTCGCGAAGGTGATGGACGCACAGCGAGCTGATCACGGCGTCGAGGTCGCCGGCCAGCTCGTCCGGCCACCGGCCGGCTGCGAGGTCGATCTCCACGTAGCGGTAGCGCCCCTCGAACGGGGTCAGCGCCTTGGCGCCCTCTTCCATCATGTGGGGCGAATAGTCGGCCAGGACCGCCGTGGCCTTCCGGTAACGGGCGAGCACGGCTTGGCTGGCGGCGCCGGTGCCGGCGCCGAGGTCGACGAAGGTGAAGACCTCGTCCTCCGCGAACGGGAGGAGCTCCGCCATCAGGCGTCGAGGAAAGGCTCGCCGGCGCTCGCGTTCTTCTGCCGTCGCCACCCACTGGGAGATGGCGTCGGCAGAGTGCCAGACGGCGGCGTTGGCGGCGGCGCTGTCAGGGGTGCCGGGCATACGGTCGGGGGTGTCGGACATGGCGCAACACTACGGCACCGAGACGCCCCACCAGCCCGCCAGCACGGCCGCTCCGTCGGCCCCGCGACCGCCGGCCGTGAGTCCGCTACCCGGACGACCAGCTCCGCAAGCGGCGCAGGAGCGGCACCTTCTTGTCCTGGTGCGTCTCCATCCGGCGCAGGATGTCGTCGAGCGCCACGACCACCTCGCCGATGTGCGGACCCTTGTTCAGCATGACGCACTCGGCCCGGCCCGCCAGGGCAGCGTCGGACACCTCCGCTCGCGAGGGCCGGCCCGTCTTCGCCATCTGGTCGAGGACCTGCGTCGCCCAGATGACGGGGACGTGTGCCGCGTCGCACAGCCAGAGGATCTCCTCCTGCACCTCGGCGAGGCGTTCGAACCCGCATTCGACGGCGAGGTCGCCACGTGCCGCCATCACCCCGACCCGTTCGGATGCCATGCCCGCCAGGACCAGCTCGGGAAGCCGTTCGAAGCCGGAGGTGGTCTCGATCTTGAGCACCAACCCGACGTCCGGCCGGCCGAGGTCGGCGAGGCGACGCTGCAGTTCGGCGACGTCCTCGGGTCGCTGGGCGAAGGAGAGGCCGACCATGTCCGCGTGCTCGGCGACGAAGGCCAGGACGGTGTCGTCCGCGCCCAACGGGGAGAGTTGGACATCGCTGTCGGGCAGGTTGATGCCACGCAATCCCCTGAGCTTGGATCCCGCAGGGGACGCGACCGTGATCTCGACGTCCACGTCGCCGTCGTCGTGCACCGCCTGCACGCGGCCGCCGATCTTGCCGTCGTCGAACCACACCCGGTGGCCGGGCCGGGCGGCGCGAAGGGCATCGGGGAGCGAGCACCCGATCCTGAAGTGCGCCGAGGTGGCGTCGGCGGGCCGGGGCGGCGGGGGCTCGGCCGCCCGGTCGGCCGAGAGGGTGACGACGTCGCCGGGCCGGACACGCAGGTACAGCTCGACGGCTGGCAGCTGGCCCACCACCGCTCGCCCGTGGGGGCCCTCGAGGAGGGTCCCCGACTCCACGTACGTCGTGTCCCAGGCGACGACCCGTGCGCCCCAATGGCTGGTCTCGGTGACCTCCAGCTTTCGGGCGTCGTCGCGGGCATCCCGCAGCGCGATGTGGTCGCCGGGCGCCAATCCCCGGACCCAGCCGAGGGGCACGGGCACGACGGTCACGCCGGCATCGGCGGTCGAGCCCAATCCGATGGGAACCAGGACCGCCTCTGCCGGGGCGATCGGCACGCCCCGAGCGTCCCGGCCGGGTCGCAGGCGCACCACCTTCGGCCCCTCGGCGACGGGCCCGGTGCGCAGCTTCGGCCCGGGCAGGTCCATGAGCACCTGACAGGTGCGTCCCAGCGCTTGCGCGGCGGTACGGACGTTGGTCACCATCCGGCGCCACTCGTCGGGGCCGTCGTGGGCGCAGTTCACGCGGGCGCAGTCCATCCCCGCTCGGAGCAGTCCCCACACGAAGGAGGGATCGTCCGCAGCCTCGCTCGGCATCGTGACCATGATCCGCGTCGACCGGCCACCCGGCTCCGGCCCCAGCAAGTCGATGGCGTTGCTGCGGAGCAGCCGCCGGCCCTCGTCGAAATCGACCGCGCCATCGGTGTGGTGCGTGCGCCCGTCCCCGGCCAACGATCGCAGCACGTCCACCACCTGCTCCACCGACCGGATGACGTGCTCCTCGGACCGGCCCAGCGACGAGACGCCCAGCTGGGCGAGGGTCTCCTGCAGGGGGCGCATGTCGTGGCTCCGCAGAGTCAAGTAGTCGACCAGGTTCTCGGCGCTGCGGCGGTGCTGCGGCCGCACACGGGCGAACGCCGCCAACGACATCTCGTGGCGGCGTCGCATCTCGTCGCGCAGCTCCTCGAGCTGCGTCGCCAGCTCCGCCGGCGCGCGGCCGTCCTCCGAGAGGTCCTGGCCGCCACTGTCCTGCCACACCTGCGGGGAGGGGGAACCTGACGAACCTCGGACCACGACTGCTCCTCCGGGCTCGGTGCGGCCTCCGGGTCGCACCAACCCGCCTGGCCATTGTGCGGGCGGTCGCTGCGAGTCGCCAGAGGCGAAGGGCCATCTCCCGGCGGACCAGCCTCAGCGAACCGCCCCTGCCCTCCGGGCCTCGAGCCACTGCCGGTAGTCCCGCAGGGCGATCGGCATCGGGTAGCGGACCTCGAACCCGAGCTCCCGTCGCGCCCGGTCGATGCGCATGGGCTCTGGGTCGTCGCGGGCGAGGCTCGCGGCGTCGCGCGAGGCGGCGCCGATCGCCACACCGGGAAAGAGCGCGGCGAGGGCGGCGGCGATCTCCGGTGCCCCGTAGTGCCGCCCCATGCTCAGGTTGAAGGTGCGGGAGGCCGGCCCGTCCGCCCAGCACGCCAGCTGGGTCCCGAGTGCGGCGTCCTTGGAGTAGACCCAATCGGGCACGAAGATGTCGACCTCTACGGGGTCGCCGGCCAAGCCGGTCCGGAGCCAACGCTCCATCGCTGCCGTTGGCACCCCGCCTCCGCCAGGGCCCCATGGACCGAACACGGCGGCGTACCGCACGGTGACGACGTCGAGCCCGAACTGGAGGCGGTAGGCGCGCCCGAGATCCTCGGCCGCCTGCTTGGTGGCCGCGTACACGGTCGACGGCCGCGGGTAGGCCTCCTCCATCCCGGGCGCCCCCTCGTCGTCGCCTCCCTCCAGGCTCGTGTAGAGCGTGGAGGAGCTGCACAGGACGACGCGGTCGAGCTCGAGGAGCCGCGCCACCTCGAGCACGTGCGCGGTGCCCATCACGTTCACCTCGGTCGAGGCCAACGGGGCCCGCCGGCTGCCGGCCGTGAGCCCGCCATGGGCCGCCGTGTGCACGATCCTCCGCACCCCGTGACGCTCGACGGCCGACACGAGCTCCAGGGCACGGGTCACGTCGCCCTGGACGACGACGCAACGTTCGGTGTCGACGATCTCGGCCAGTGCGTCGACGGACGGCGCGACGTCGAAGATGACGGGACGCCGCCCCGCCTCCACCTCGAGCCGGGCGAGCTGGGAACCGATCAACCCGCCCCCCGTGATGAGCACCGTCACGCGTGGGACGCTACGCCACCGCTCCCGCCTGCGCCCACGGCACGACGCCGCTGCCCGGAGACCGCACCAGCCGGGTCAGCAACCAGGCGTCGCGCTCGGACCGCTCCGTGAGCACCCAGCTGCCACGGGCACCGCTCGCCGGATCGTGCAGGCCGAGCACCATGGCGTCGCCGACGGCGACGACCACCCTCACCACCAGGTCACGCGGGTCGAAGGACGTCTCGCACGACGGGCACCACAAGAGGAACCCGACCGGTTGGAAGGACCGAACGAAGCCCTCACGAGCAAGGCGACCGATCGCCTCGGCGATCGAGCTGGCCGCGGCCCGAGCAACGTCGGAGAGCTCGACCTTCACTCTCGCGTTGACCTCCATGATCGGCGCCTCGGCATCCTGCCCTCTGTCGAGCGGCCCACTGCGGACTGCCACCGAGTGACAGGGTGCGCCCGCCGGGGTGACCTTGGGTAGGGCCATGGGTCCCTTTTGGCCCTCGGCCACCGGACAGCGACGGCGGCGGCGCTCAGGACCGGTGTCGGTCGACCCCCGCCACCGCCGCGGCCGCCGGCACGATGGCGAGCCACAGGCCGATGGTGACGAGCAGCGACGTCACGTAGCCGAACGGTCGGACACCGACGTCCTGTCCGACGATGCCGGCGAAGATCATGACGATCCAGGCGCTGAGGAAGAACGCCGGACCCGCCGACAAGAGCCTGAAGAAGCTCCCCATGTGGCACCTCCGTTCGGCCGCCGGCCGCCACCCGACGGCACGGGCACCACGTTCTCCCGGCTCACGGAGGGCGAACAGAGGCGAGAGACCCAATCGGCGGCGGCGCCACGGGACGTTCGGCCCTTCTCGCCGCGCGGCCCAGGCGGCAGGGTCACACCATGGAGGCAGCACGACGAACCGGCCTCGTCCCGGCAACGGACGATGCCGACGACCCGGAGGTCGTCCTGCGCCTCCGGTCGTTGACGAAGCGGTACCGCGGCGGTGGCGGCATCGTCGACGTCAGCCTCGACATCCGGGCCGGCGAGGTCTTCGGGTTCCTTGGCCCGAACGGAGCCGGGAAGACGACGACGATCCGTCTCCTCCTGGACTTGATCCGGCCCGACCGCGGCGCCGTCGAGCTCTTCGGGCTGGACGCCCGCCGCGACGGAGTCCGTGCCCGCCAGCAGGTGGGCTACCTGCCGGGCGACCTCGCTCTCTATGACCGCCTCACGGCACGAGAGCTGCTCTCGCACCTCGCCCACCTCCGTG
>DAHUZJ010000064.1 GCA_027306585.1 Acidimicrobiaceae bacterium
TCCAGACGATCCGCATGGCGGCCCACGCCATCCGGGCCGGCGAGGGAGACGTGTTCGTGGCCGGCGGGGTCGAGACCGTGAGCCGCTACGGCAACGGCGCTGCCGACATCGGCCCCCACAACACGGCGTTCGCCGACGCCGAGGCCCGCACCGCCGCCCGGGCCCCCAAGGTGACCGCGCCCTGGGCGCCGACCGTCGGGCTCCACGACATCTACATCGCGATGGGCCAGACGGCCGAGAACGTCGCCGAGCTCAAGCACGTCACCCGGACCGACCAGGACGAGTTCGCCCTGTTGTCCCAGACCAGGGCGGTCGCTTCGGTCGAGAACGGGTTCTTCGAGCGCGAGATCATCCCGGTCACCACCCCGAACGGCACGGTCGTGACCAAGGACGACGGCCCCCGCCCCAACACCACCATGGAGGGGCTCGCCAACCTGCAGCCCGTCTTCCGGGAGGGCGGCACGGTCACGGCCGGGAACGCCTGCCCGCTCAACGACGGGGCGGCCGCGGTCGTGGTGATGAGCGACACCCGGGCCCGCGAGCTCGGCGTGACGCCCCTCGCCCGCATCGTGGCCAGCGGCGTGACCGCCCTCAACCCCGAGATCATGGGGCTCGGGCCCGTCCAGGCCATCCGCCAGACGCTCGAGCGTGCCGGCATGACCATCGACGACGTCGACCTGGTCGAGATCAACGAGGCCTTCGCCGCCCAGGTGGTCCCCTCGGCCCGGGAGCTCGGGATCGCCTACGACAAGCTCAACGTCCACGGCGGCGCCATCGCCCTCGGCCACCCCTTCGGCCAGACCGGGGCCCGCATCATGACCACGCTGCTCAACGGCCTGGAGGACGCCGACAAGACCATCGGCCTCGAGTCGATGTGCGTGGGCGGCGGCCAGGGCATGGCCATGATCGTGGAGCGCTTGAGCTGACCTCGCGCGGCCCGGCCGCCCGACGCTCGTCGGCGGCCTGGTGCTCAGCCCCCGAGGCTGTCGCGCAGCTCGCCGAGGGCGACCCGCAGCGCTCCGACCTCCGCCCGTAGCGCCACCACCTCCGATCGCAGCGCCGCCAGCTCGGCCTGCCCCGTGGCATCGACACGTGCGGTCGCCCCGTCGGCGATCGCCGGCTCGGCGCGGGGGCATGCGTCGGCGGGTCCCGACGCAGCGAGGGGTGGCGACACGGCGGCGGTCTCCGGCGCCGCGGCAGGCGCCGCGGCAGGCGCCGCGAGCACCGCGACCCAACGCTCTTCCTTCTCCCCGGGCTGGCGCCCCCGGCGAGCGACGAGGTCGCGCTCGGCCAGCAGCCCGAGGTCGTGCTCCACCGTGCCCACGTCCGCCATGCGCTCGGCCCGCGCTCGCAGCTCGGCGGCCGTCTGCGGACCGCGCAGCAGCAGCAGGGACAGCAGCGCCAGTTGCGGCGGATCGAGCGCCAGGACCTCGTCGAGGACGTGGCGGTACCGGATGACGGAGCGACCGTGCGACGGCAGGACGAAGCGCACCAGCCCGTCCCCTTTGAGGCGCTCGAGGGCCGCCGTCACGTCCCCCTCCTCGTAATGGACGACGGGGTCCCGGTTGGAGGTCTGGTTGGCCGCGGCCACCAGCGCGTTGAGGGTCAGCGGGTACTGCTGGGGGGTCGTGAGCTGCTTCTCGACGAGGCTGCCCACCACCCGGCCTTCGACGGGCCCGAAGCGCACCACCGGCGTCATCCCTCGACCTGCGGGGTGTGTCCGGGGCCCACGAGCGGAAGATAACACCCCTTGCGCACGGGGCACGGCGGCCGATCAGCCCCGATGGCTTGGAAATTCCCGGACGGCCGTCGCCGGAAGGGACGACGGTGGAGCTCGTGCGCGAGGTGGGCGTGGACGCGTCGAACGGCGCACGACCACGGAGCGCGCGGGCGACCGCGCCGTCGTCCGCGTTGGCGGCGAGATCGACGCAACGAACGTCGACCGGTTCCGTGCTGCCCTCACCGAGGCCCGCGCCGCGGGGCGGCACCTTCCGGCGCGACCTTGATCTCGACAAGCGCCCTGCGACAGAATGCCCCCGGGGAAGGGGGGGTCATGCAAGGCTCCGGACGGCCGAACGCCGGCCGTAATTGTTTGCGCGCTGCCGCGGCGGTCGTCGTCGCGCTCGCCATGGCGGCCGCCGTCGTGACCGCGCTGCTCTGGCACCAGGCGCTGACGGGCGCCAACACCAGCGTCGTGCAGAGCGCTGCCAGCCAGGTGCGCGGCCGCGTGTCCGCCATGTTCTTGCGCTACGAGGAGCTGGCGGCGCTCAGCGCCCAAGGGCTCGGCTCGGGCGACCTCACCCCCCAGACCTTCGGGAACCTGCTCGACGGGCCGGGCTTGGCCGGCCACGTCCCCGGCCTGATGGGCATCGCCTACGTCCCCCGCACTCCCACCTCCGCCCTTCCCGGCGTCGTCGCCGCCACCCACGGCGCCGGCACCCCCACGTTCACCGTCCTGCCGCCCGCCCCGCTGCCCGAGTTCTGCCTCCCGACGCTCGCCCAGTGGACCGCTCGGGTGCCGCAGCCGCCCGCCGCCGGCACCAGCACGTGCTCGCCGGCCTGGGCGCGTCGAGCCATGCGGGCGATCGAGCGTTCCGGGGGCAACGCCGTCCTGCCCGAAGAGGTCGCCGGCCGACGGTACGCCTCGGACTTCGTGGTGGTGGAGCCCTACGTCGCCGGTGGCTCCCCGTCCGGCGCCGGTGGCTCCCCGTCCGGCGCCGCCGGCTCCCCGTCCGTCGCCGGGCACGAGGCCGCCGTCGAGGGCTGGAGCGCCGCCCTCGTCGACGGCGCCAAGATGCTCGGGTTCGTCGGTTCGTCCTTCCAGCATGCCGCCGAGTCCCTGTACGCCGGGCCTGTCGCCACCCGCAGCGCCCTCGTGGCGTCGAGCACGCCGGGCAACAGCCCGGTCGCCGGCACCCGCAACGTGCCGGTCCTCCCGCGGACGAGCTGGACGGTCCGCACCGCGGTCCTCTCCGGGTACCCCGGGCTCTCGTCGGCGTGGACGGTGCCCGTCCTCGTGCTGTCCGGCGGCATGGTGCTCGTCCTGGCGCTGGCCGCGCTGGGCTGGACGCTGGTGCGGGCGCGGACGCGGGCCGAGGTGACAGCCGAGGCGAACCGGTTGGCCCGGGCCCGGAGCGAGGCTCGCTTCGAGGCCCTGGCCGGGGCGTCGCCCATGGGGATCCTGGAGACGAACCGCGCCCTCGAGGTGACCTATCTCAATCCCCGTCTCGAGGTGATCACCGGCCGGCCTGCGGCCGAGATCATCGGCCGGCAGTGGGTCGGGCTCCTCCATGCCGACGACCGAACGGCGTTCCTGGACCAGGCCGCGGCCGCGGTGCAGTCCAGCACCGAGCTGGACACCACGGTGCGGATCGTCCGCCCCACCGGCGAGATCCGCACCGTCCGCGTGCTGGCGGCCGGGCTGCGAGAACGGCCGGACGGCGAGGCGCACCACTACTCGGCGACCATCGAGGACGTGAGCGAGCGCGTGGCGCTGCACGAGCAGCTTCGGCACCAGGCGCTGCACGACGACCTCACCGGTCTGCCCAACCGCACCCTGTTCGCCGACCGGCTCGAGCAGGCGATGGCCCGGGCAGCGCGCACCGGCCAGCCACCGGCCGTCCTGTTCCTCGACGTCGACCACTTCAAGACCGTGAACGACAGCCTCGGTCACAAGGCGGGCGACAAGCTCCTCGTCCAGCTCGCCGATCGCCTCCGCCAGCACACCCGCGGCGGTGAGTCCGTGGCACGGCTGGGAGGGGACGAGTTCGCCGTGCTGCTGCCGGACGCCACGGGCGTCGACGTCGCGGTGACGGTCGCCGACCGCTTGCTGCGCGCCGTGCAGGTCCCCTTTCGGCTGCAGGGCCGCGACATCGTGGCCGGCGTCAGCATCGGCATCGTGCTCGTCCGCCCGGGTGACGACCCCGATACCGCGCTGCGCAACGCCGATGCCGCCATGTACCGGGCGAAGGAGGACGGGCGCGGGCGCTACGCCGTCTTCCAGCAGGGCCTGCACGAGCGCTCGCTCGCCCGGCTCACGATGGAGGGCGAGCTGCGCCAGGGTCTCCAGCGCGGTGAGTTCGAGGTCTTCCTCCAGCCGGTGCTGGCGCTGGCATCCAACGAGGTGATCGGCGCCGAAGCACTGTTGCGGTGGCGCCATCCGACCCGCGGCCTGCTCAACCCGGGAGCGTTCGTCCCCGTCGCCGAGGAGAGCGGGCTCATCGTCCCGCTCGGACAGTGGGCCTACGGGGCCGCCCTCGGCCACGTGGCGGCGTTCGACGCCGACCCGGACGGCCCGCACCTGCAGACGATCGCCATCAACCTGTCGTCCCATCAGCTGCGGAACCCGGCCTTGGACGCCGAACGGCGCTCCCTCATCCGCCGCCACGGCATCGCCCACAACCGGATCTGCGCCGAGCTGACCGAGACGCTCGTCATGGACGACAGCGAGGTCACCCGAAGGACCCTGCAGGAGATGAGCGACCACGGCATCACGATCGCCATCGACGACTTCGGCACCGGGTACTCGTCGCTCGCCTACCTCCACACGCTGCCCGTGCGGATCCTCAAGATCGACCGGCGGTTCGTCGCCGGCGTCGGCACCCAGCCGGGCGCCGACGCCATCGTCGCCGCCATCATCGAGATGGCCCACCGGCTGGGGCTCACCGTGATCGCCGAAGGGGTCGAAGAAGAGGTGCAGCGGCACACCCTCGTCGACCTCGGCTGCGATGCCGCCCAAGGCTTCCTGTGGGCGAAGCCGATGCCCGCCGACGAGTTCCGGGAGTGGTGCCGGGACCGCCGGCCGGTGGCCTGGGCCGTTCGCTGATCGCCCGAGATCCCCGGCCGCCGGCGGCCACCTGAACGCCGGCCGTGGTCGACGTCCATCGCACCGCCAGGCGGGGAATGCTGTTCTGCGATGGAACCGTTGCCACCGGGAACGACTGTTGCGGAACCCGAGGCCGGGGCCGACCCCGAACCCGACGGGGGCCCGTCGTCACCCGCCTCCGGGCGCCGGGCGCCGAGACACCGCACGGGAACGCGCCACAGGCGGCTGGTCCGACTGGCGATCGTCCTCGTCGTGGTCACCGTGCTGCCGTGCGCCACCGGGGTCGTGTACGAGCTGGCGCTCCCGGGCGTGGCCGACGCGCGGGCACGCGTCGTGGCCATCGACCGGGCCCACGGTGGCACACCGGCCGGCCTGCCGCTGCCCCGCAAGCTCTCCGAGGCGATCGTCAGCGTCGAAGACGAGCACTTCTACTCGAACGTCTTCGTCAACGTGGCCGAGGGCGCCGGGCGCGCCGCCATCGCCACCCTCGAGCGCAGCGGGGACCCCGGCGGCAGCACCATCGAGCAACAGCTCGCCAAGCAGCTCTACCCCCACGGTCCCGGGCTCGCCGGCACCTTGTCGGAGATCGGGCTCGGCGTGAAGCTGGCGCTCACGTACTCGAAGCCGGAGATCCTGGCGATGTACCTCGACGCCATCTACTACGGCAACGGCTACTGGGGCGACGTGGCCGCAGCCCGCGGCTACTTCGGCGTGCGACCGGACCAGCTCACGTGGGCCGAAGCCTCCCTGCTGGCCGGCCTCCCTCAGGCGCCGTCGTCCTACGACCCGGTCCACCACCTGGCCCTCGCCCGCAGGCGACAGTGGCACGTCCTCACCCGGTTGGTCGCCGATCACGTCCTCACCGCCGCCCAGGCGGACGCCGTCGACCGGGCGCCGCTCCCACTCCAGCGCCGCCCTCGAGGGTGACCGGCCGCGAGCGCCCGTCGGCGACACCGGCGAGCACGGCCGGGCTTCGGCGAGCACGGCCATCGGCGTGGCCGCGGCCGTAGCGGTCGCTACGAGCGGCCGTCGGTGGCCCGGGTGCGTCCTGTCCGTTCTTCGAGCCCCGCCAGCCCCCTGAGCTCTTCGAGCTCCTCCAGCACCGGCACGGGGCCGGGGTCGATGCCGGCCGCGGCGGCCATGTGCAGCGACACGAGATCACCGAGGAGCACCAGCTCGAGCAGGCGCGCCAGGTCGTCCTCGGCGCCGGCCCGGACGTCGACGACGCCGGCCACCACCTCGTCGAGGAGCTCCGCCATGGCTGCCATCGTCCTGGCCGCAGCGGGTGCCTCGCCGCCGTGGCGCAACCGGACCACGGTGAGCAGCTGCCGGGTCACGTCCCCGTGCTGCCCCCAGCCGGCCACCTCGTCACGGCACAGGTCGGGATAGGTCGACCAGAAGGCCGGTGAACGAGCGTTCACGTTGACCTGGGCCTTCCACCGCCGTGCGGCCACGGCCGCCACCCCGGGCGTCCCGTGGACCAGCGGGAAGGTGCGCCCGATGCGTCGGGCGATGTCTCGGGCGGGGGCGTCGCCCGCCTGGTCGCGCCGGCGCATGACCTCGCCTGCGGCCGCCCGGACGCGTGCTGCCGCCCCGGGCGCGAGCCCCACGTGGTCGAGCACGACGAGCGGTGCCGCGACCATCGCCCCGAAGGCCGCACGGGCGGCCGGCGCGGCGGCCAGCACGTCGGCCAGGGGGCCGCCGCCCGCTGCCGCCGCAGCCCCGAGCGCGCCGCCGCCGGCCACGGGCACGACCCGGGCGCCCGCACGCCGGGC
>DAHUZJ010000073.1 GCA_027306585.1 Acidimicrobiaceae bacterium
CCGTCGTCCGGCGCCGCCCCGCTGGCCGCCGCCGGCCCGCTGGCGGCGACGCCCGTCGTCGCCGCCGCCGCCCCGCTGGTGGCGCAGCCAGTGGTGGGTCCGGCCGCCGGGGCGGTCGGCGGATCGGCTCTCCCCGCCCACGACGTGAGGGTCATCACGCCGCGGACCCCGGAGGAGACGGGTGCGACGCGCGCCGCCGGGCGGCCGATCCTCCAGGTACGCGACCTCGTGCGCAGCTACGGGGGCGTGCGCGCCGTGGACGAGGCCGGCTTCTCCGTGCCCTACGGCTCGATCGTCGGCCTCATCGGCCCCAACGGTGCGGGCAAGTCGACGGCGCTCGGGATCATCTCCGGGTTCATCAAGCCCGATGCGGGCCACGTCGAGTTCGACGGCCGCGACGTCACGCGGCTGCCCTCCTACCGGCGGGCGCGCCTGGGGCTGGTCCGCACCTTCCAGCTGGCGCGGGAGTTCCCCAAGCTGACGGCGATGGAGAACCTCCTCGTGGCATCGCTCGGGCAGCGAGGGGAGCACCTGCTGCCGTCGGTGATCGGCAAGGCGGCGTACCGCACCGAGGAGGCGGCGATCCTCGGCCGGGCCCGTGAGCTGATCGAGCTGTTCGGCCTCGGTCACCTGGCTGACGCACCGGCGGGCACCCTGAGCGGGGGCCAGAAGCGGCTCCTCGAGATGATGCGGTCCCTCATGCTGAACCCGAAGCTCCTGCTCCTCGACGAACCCATGGCCGGGCTCAGCCCTGCCATCTCCGAGCGGCTCGAGCACGCCTGCCGGGCGCTGCGGACGGCGGGGGTGTCGGTGCTCCTGGTCGAGCACGAGCTCGGCTCGGTCGAGCGGCTCTGTGACAACGTGATCATGATGGCGCAGGGGCGGGTGCTGGCCGAAGGGGCCATGGAGGACCTCCGCCGGTCCGTCGACGTGCAGGAGGCCTACTTTGTCGGATAGCGGGGCGCCGGCGGCCGGAACGGCCCGCCTCCACACCGAGGGCCTGACCGCCGGGTACGGCGACATCCGGGTCATCCAGGGAGTGGACGTCGAGGTGACCAGTGGCACCATGTCGGCCGTCGTCGGCCCCAACGGGGCCGGCAAGTCCACCCTCTTGAAAGGCATCTTGGGCCTGGCGCGGGTGTTCGAGGGCCAGGTGCTGCTCAACGGCGAGCCGGTCACCGGCAAGCCGCTCGAGCAGCTGGCCAAGGCCGGCATCGCCTACGTCCCCCAGGTCGACGACGTCTTCGACAGCCTCCGGGTCCGGGAGAACCTGGAAATGGGCGGCTACCTCCTCGACAAGGCGACGCGCGAGGCGCGCATCGAGGAGGTCCTCGAGGTCTTCCCCGACCTGCGGCGAAAGCTCCGCCGCTTCGTGGGCTCGATGAGCGGGGGCGAGCGCAAGATGACGGCCTTCGGACGGGCGTTGATGCTGGCGCCGTCGGTGATGGTGCTCGACGAGCCGACGGCCGGGTTGTCGCCCGCCCTCACCCAGGTCGTCCTCGGCGAGCAGGCCCGCGTCCTGGCCGACCGCGGCAAGGCGGTGCTCATCGTGGAGCAGAAGGCGAAGGCCGCGCTCGAGCTGGCCGACTGGGCCTACGTGATGGTGCAGGGGCGGGTGGCCATGTCGGCGTCCGGCCGGGCGGTCCTGGAGGACCCCGACATGGCAGAGGTGTTCCTGGGCGGCGGGTCGGTTCCCGCCGCGCCCCGGGCGACGGGATGACGGCGCGGCGGCCCCGCGCCACCGCGAAGCAGCAGGCGGGCCGCGCCTGGGGGCCACTCGGAGAAAAGGAGCAGTGAGGCCATGACCGCAGCAGGGTGCTTCCTCGACGTGCTCGAGGCGGCGGGCATCGACACGTTCTTCGGGCTGCCGGGCTCGACCGAGGCGCCGCTGCTCGAGGCCATCCGGGGTCGCGACGTCCGCTACGTGCTGGCGCTCCACGAAGGGGTGGCCGTCTCCATGGCCGACGGCTATGCCCGGGTGGGCGGCCGGCCGAGTGCCGTCGGCCTCCACACCAGCGTGGGCACGTTGAACGGCCTGAGCCAGATGATGAACGCCTTGCGAGACGGGTCGCCAGTGCTCGTGACGGCGGGCCACAAGGACCGCGCCGTCCTGTCCGATGAGGGCTTCTGCGCCCTGCCGGAGCTGCTGGCGGCGGTGCGGGCCGTGACGAAGTGGGCCCACCAGAGCCTCTCGGCCGATGCCGTGGCCGCCGACCTGGCCCACGCCATCCGGGTGGCGACGGCGCCCCCGCCGGGCCCTGCGTACCTGGCCGTGCCCGAGGACCTCCTCGGCGCCGACACGTCGACCGGTGCCGAGGCCGCCGCCGCCGTGGTCTCGGCGCCGGTGGTCGCCGCCGTGCCGGCCCCCGAGTCGGTGCGTGCGGCCGTCGACCGGTTGCTGGCCGCCGAGCGGCCCGTGCTGGTGGTGGGGAGCGCGGCGCGGCAGGCGTGGCCCGAGGTGGAGGAGCTGAGCCGCCGCTGCGGCCTGGCCGTGCTCCATGCCCAGTTCTCCGACCTCGCCGACCTCCCCCTGCCCACCACCTCGCCGTCCTATCTCGGGATGTACGGCGAGGACCGGGGGGTCCTCGAGGGGTGCGACCTCGTGGTCGCCGCCGGGTGCCGCGTCTTCTATCCCTTCTCGGACGCCCAGCGGCCCCGGCTCCCGGAAGGGGCGGCGCTCGTCCACCTGCACGACGACCCGGCCGAGATCGGCCGGGTGGTGCGCGCCGACGTCGGCCTGCTGGGCGACGTCCGGGCGGGCCTGGCGGCGATGGTGGCCGAGGTGGCGGGGCGGCCGGTGGACGAGGAGCGTGTCGGGCGGCGTGCCGCCCACGTGGGCGCCCTGTTCGAGCGGCGGCAGGAGGCGAAGGCCGCCGAGCGTGCGGCGGCGGCCGGCGCCTCGCCTCTGCGCATCGAGGAGCTGGCCGGCGTGCTCGGTGAGGTCCTGCCCGAGGACGCAGTGATCGTGGACGAGGGCGTCCGGTCGTCGCGCCCGCTGCTGCGCCACCTGCCGCTCGGGCCCGGGCAGCGCCTCCTGCGCAGCTCGGGTGGCGCCCTCGGCTGGGGCACGCCGGCGGCGGTCGGGGCGAAGCTGGCCGCGCCGGGTCGCCCGGTGGTCGCCGTGATCGGCGACGGCAGCTTCCAGTTCTCCCTGCAGGCGATCTGGAGCGCCGTCCAGTCGGGCGCCGCCGTGACGGTGCTGGTCCTCGACAACGGCGGGTACCTGGCGGTGAAGCGCGCCATCGAGGGGCACCTCGGCGTCCCGCACGACCCGCGCCGCCACCCCGGCACCGAGATCATGGGCATCGACCACGCCGACCTCGCCCGGGGCTACGGGGCGCGCGGCCTGTCGGTGACCGATGCCGAGAGCCTGCGCAAGGCGGTCACCGACGGCCTCGGGGGGGACCGGGCGACCGTCGTGCACGTGCCGGTCGCCCAGGTGCGGCCATGACCAGCGGGGGCTGACGGGTGTTCGGTCCGAGCTGGCAGACGTCCCCCCGCGCCTACGGCGTGGTGGTCGAGCGCGACGTCGCCATCCCGGTCGGCGACGGGATCGACCTCGTCGGGGACCTGTGGCGGCCGGACACCGACGAGCCCGTCCCCGTCGTCGCCGGGTTCCACCCGTACAACAACGAATTCCAGACGGCCCCCCTCACCCCCGAGGGGTTCAGCCTGCAGCGGGGCTGGATGGAGGCCGGCGACCCGACCTTCTTCGCCCGCCGCGGGTACGCCCATGCCGTCGTGAACGTCCGGGGCACCGGCAAGTCCGGCGGCCTGTTCCAGGCCATGGGACCCCAGGAGTCGCTGGACGTGGCGGCCGCCGTCACCCACCTCGCGCGCCAGCCGTGGAGCAGCGGCACCGTCGGCCTGTTCGGCGTCTCGTACTTCTCCTGGCTGCACCTCCAGGCCGCCATGCACCGCCCCGAGGGGCTGGCGGCGGTCTTCGCGCCCTACGGCGCCACGGACTTCTACCGGGACTTCCTCCACCACGGCGGCATCCTCTCGTACCGCTTCCTGCTCGGGTGGAAGGACAAGCTGGACGGCGTCCGCTACGAGAGCTGGACGCTGCGGCACGTCGGGGAGGAGCGCTTCCGCCAGCTCGTCGACGAGGCGCTGGCCGACGAGGAGATCGCCGCCGTGCCCGGGTTGGTGGCGTGCGTCCGGGCCACCCGAGGGGCGGACGCACTGGTCGGCGACGTGGTGCTCAACGGGCTGGACAACGAGTTCTGGGCCGAGCGGCGGCTGGACTACCGCCAGACCGCCGTCCCCGCCTACCTCGGTGCGTGCTGGGGGCTCGACGGCCTGCACCTGCCGGCGGCGTTCCGCTCCTTCGAGCGGTGGCAGGGGCCGCGCCGTCTCGTGGTGGGCCCCGACGTCTACCTCGACCGCCCGCTGTACCAGCTGCAGTACGAGGCGCTGCGGTGGTTCGACCACTTCCTCAAGGGCAACGACACCGGCCTGCTCGACGAGCCGCCGGTTCAGCTGTTCGTGGGGCGGACCGGCCGCTGGAAGCGCACCACCGACTGGCCCCTGCCCGAGACGCGGTTCACGCCCTTCTACCTCCACACCGGCGGGGTCCTGAGCGAGCGGGAGCCGGGGCCGGTCGACGCCGGCACGTCCTACGAGGACTCGCCGTTCGGGCGGGGCTCGGTGCGCTTCGCCACCCCGCCGCTCGTCGAGGAGACCGAGCTGCTGGGCCCGGCCGTGCTCGAGCTCCACTGCTCGTCGACCGACGTCGAGGCGCTGCTGATCGCCACCCTGCACGCGGTGGACGCCGAGGGCGAGGAGCGGGAGCTGGCGCGCGCATGGCTGCGCGCCACGCACCGGCGCACCGGTCCCGGGTCGACGCCGTGGTCCCCCCACCATCCCCACGACCGCGCCGACCCGCTGACCCCCGGCGAGGTGGTCCGGTGCGACCTCGGGTTCTGCGGCGTGAGCGCCCGCCTCCTCCCCGGCGAACGGCTGGCGCTCCGCCTCACGTCCTCGGACGAGGACCAGCCGCCGCCGGACCCGCTGCGGGTGACCGCCATGGGGCACGTCGCCCGCCAGTCGGTGGCGGTCGTCACCGTGCACCACGGGCCCACCTTCCCGTCGGCGCTCGTGCTGCCGGTCACCGACGGCAACCTGCTCGGTACGTTCCTCTCCGGGGGCGTGCTGCCCGGCAAGGTGGGGCCCATCCCCACGGCGAAGATCACGCGGCGCAAGGTCGACGACGGGGGGGCGGGACGGTGAGCGCCGACGTGGCCGGGACCGAGCGCCTGCACGTCGAGCGGGCCGACGGCTATGCGGTGCTCACCCTCGACGACCCGGCGCGGCGCAACGCCCTGTCGATCGAGCTGGCGGCCGAGCTCGTCGAGGCGATGGCGGTCCTCGAGGCGACACCGTCGGTGCGGGCCGTCGTGGTGACCGGTGCGCCACCGGCCTTCTGTGCCGGGGCGGACCTGGCCCAGCTCCAAGCGGCCGACGAAGAGGGGCTGCGGTCGATCTACGCCGGGTTCGAGCGGATGGCCACCTCCCGGCTCCTCACGGTGGCGGCCGTCAACGGCCCGGCGGTCGGCGCCGGGATGAACATGGCCCTCGCCTGCGACGTCCGCCTCGCCGGCGAGCGCGCCAGCTTCGACACGCGCTTCCTCGCCCTCGGCCTGCACCCTGGAGGGGGGCATTCGTGGATGCTCCGGCGCGCCGTGCCCTACGGCACCGCCGCCGCCCTCCTGCTCGGGGGCGAGCCGGTGCGCGGTCCTGACGCCGCCCGGCTCGGCCTCGCCTACCGCTGCGTGCCCGACGACGAGCTGCTGGCAGCGGCCCGTCGGTTCGTGGCGGTGGCGGCCGCCGCTCCGGCGGAGCTGGTGGCCCGGGTGAAGGCGACGCTGTCGGCCGCCCCCGGGGGCGACTACCGGTCGGCGCTCGAGCACGAGCTGGCCGAGCAGCTGTGGTCGGTGGGCGAGCCGTACTTCGCCGAGCAGGTGGCCGCCCTCCGCCGTCGCATCTCCTCGGGCCCGTGACCTCCAACGAGGCCGTGACCCCCGGCCCGGACGTCACCCGGCCGGCTCGTGACCCGGCCAGGTCGTGAACCCGGCCAGCTCGTGACCCGGCCGGCTCGTGACCCGGCCAGGTTGTGAACCCGGCCAGGAGGGACTGATGGGCGTTCGCTACCTCGACCTGATGAACGAGATCACGGCGCCGCTGCCGCCCATGCCCGTGGCGCGGCTCGGGCCGCCGCCCTTCACGCCGCTCCGCCGCCCGCTGCGGGAGGCGACGGTGCTGATCGTCAACTCGGCGGGGGTGCACCTGCGCGCCGATCCGCCGTTCCAGTTCGTCGACGACCTGACCTGCCGCCGGCTCCCCCAGTGGGTGGAACCGACAGCGCTGCGGCCGTGCCATCCGAGCCCCATCCGGCGGCCCGGGCGCCAGGACGTCAACGTGGTGCACCCGTACCGACGGTTGGCCGAGCTGGCGGACGAAGGGGTGATCGGGCGCCCCAGCGACTTCCACCTGAGCACGCTGGGGGCGATCAAGCAGGTCACCCGGATCGTGACGGAGCTCGGGCCGGCCGTGGCCGCCGAGGCCCGGGCGGCGGGCGCCGACCTCGTGCTGGTGGTGCCCCTCTGCCCGGCGTGCCACCAGGCCATGGGTGTGCTCGCCCGGACGGTGGAGCTCGCCGGCATCCCGACCGTGTCGGTCACCGGGGCGCGGGACATCACCGAGCGCGTGCGCCCGCCCCGCGCCGCCTACCTCGACTACCCGCTCGGCTACTGCCTCGGCCGCCCCGGCCAGCGCGAGGAGCAGCGGGCCATCGTGCGAGAGGTCCTGGCCCTGGCCGAGCGGGCCGAGCAGCCCGGCCAGATCGTCGACCTCCCGTTCACCTGGCCCGAGGCCGGCTGGGAGGACGCGATCGTGGCCCAGTACCACGACGAACGCGACATCGTGCGCGGTCAGCGGGCGAAGGAGTTCGCGCCGCCCGACGGCGCCACCCCCGGCGAACGGGAGGTCGGGCCCGACGCGCCGCTCGGCCGTCACCTCGCGCTCGAGGAGATGGCGACGCTCGAGCGGATGGCGGCCACCGGACTGGTGTGAGCCGGGGGCACGCTCCCTCAGAACTACTCGAGTAGTGAGCTATGATGGCAGGGTGCCGGGCCGCCGGCGGGGAGGTGACAGGCGATGGTCGAGTCGGTGGACGGGCGCCCGGTCGTGCTGGTGACCGGCGCCTCGAGGGGCATTGGCCGCAGCGCCGCGCTGGCGTTCGCCCGGGCCGGGCTCGACGTGGCGGTCAACTACTCGTCGAGCGAGCAGCAGGCGGCCAAGGTCGCGCGCGAGGTGGAGGAGGCGGGGGCCAGGGCCGTGGCCGTCCAGGCCGACGTGGCCGACGACGCCGCCGTCCGGGGCATGGTCGACGCCGTCCGTGACGCCTTCGGGCGCCTGGACGTCCTCGTGGCGAACGCCGGGACCACCGTCGACACCGTGCCCACCGACCTCGAAGGGGTCTCCGTCGAGGCGTGGGACCGGGTGTTCGCCGTCAACGTGCGAGGGCTGTGGCTCACCGTCCGGGCGTGCGTGCCCCTGCTGCGCGAGTCCCCGGTCGCCTCGATCGTCACCACCTGCAGCGTCGCCGGCATCCGCCCCGGGCCCCAGCCCCTGCCGTACGCGGCGTCCAAGGGGGCCGTGGCCAACCTGACCAAGACGCTCGCCGGAGCGCTCGGCCCCACCATCCGCGTCAACGGGGTGGCGCCGGGCTGGATGGTCGGCGAGTGGATGGAGCACCAACTGGGCGACAACTACGACCGCCTGATGGAGCGGCGTGCCAAGATGACGCCCCTCAAGCGAGTGGCGACGCCCGACGACGTCGCGGCGTCGATGGTCTCGCTGGCCCTCGGCCACCCGTTCGTGACGGGCGACATCGTGGTGGTCGACGGCGGCTTCACGTCGGTGACCTGAGAGCAGGGCGGCCCGCGCGGTCGGCTGGAGGCAGGAGGAGAACGGGATGGCACGCGACGGGACCGCACCGTTGGAGCGGGTCGGCCTGGTGGGCTGCGGCTTGATGGGCTCGGGCATCGCCGAGGCGTGCGCGCGGGCTGGCCTCGACGTGGTGGTCGTCGAGACGAGCGCCGGCGCCATGGCAGCGGGGGAGCGGCGCATCGACGCCTCGCTCCAGCGGGCCGTGCGCGCCGGCAAGCTCGACGAGGCGACCGCCGGCGCCGCCCGGGGGCGCATCCACACCTCGACCGACCTGGCCGACCTGGCCGACCGCCACGTGGTGATCGAGGCGGTGACCGAGTCCGAGCCCGAGAAGCTCGAGGTCTTCACCGCCCTCGACAAGCTGGTGGAAGCGCCCGACGCCATCTTGGCGTCCAACACGTCGTCGATCCCCATCATGAAGCTGGCGATGGCCACGCAGCGGCCGTCCCAGGTGGTCGGGATCCACTTCTTCAACCCGGTGCCGGTCCTGCCCCTGGTGGAGCTGGTGACGTCGCTGCTCACCTCCGACACCACCGTCGAGCGGGCCCGCAGCTTCGCCACCGAGGTCCTCGGCAAGCACGTCATCCGGTCCAAGGACCGCGCCGGGTTCATCGTCAACGCCCTGCTCATCCCGTACCTGCTGTCCGCGGTGCGGATGCTCGAGTCCGGCTTCGCCACCGAGGAGGACATCGACACGGGCATGGTCAAGGGCTGCGCGCACCCCATGGGCCCCCTCGCCCTGGCCGACCTCATCGGCCTCGACACCACCGTGGCGGTGGCGCAGTCGCTCTACGACGAGTTCAAGGAACCCCTGTACGCCCCGCCGCCCCTGCTGCTGCGCATGGTCGACGCCGGCCTGCTCGGGCGCAAGACGGGACGGGGCTTCTACCAGTACGGCGGCTGACGAGGAGGCACGCAGGGCTCGTGACTTCCCCTCTGGCCGGCGAGGATGCCGCGGGCGGGTACCCTCCCCGGGTGCCCGACGAGCCCGAGCCCGAGCCCCAGCCCGATCCGACCAGCCCGGCCCACGCCGACCCGGCCCACGCCGGCGGCCCCCTCGACGTGGTGGGCGTCGGCTCGCCCCTCGTGGACGTCCTGAGCCGGGCGACCGACGAGCAGCTGGCCGCATCCGGCCTCACCCGGGGCTCGATGGCCCTGGTCGACCTGGCCGCCGCCGAG
>DAHUZJ010000072.1 GCA_027306585.1 Acidimicrobiaceae bacterium
GGCCTTGTAAGCCGGAGGTCGCGGGTTCAAGTCCCGCCGGGCGTTCCAGCGTCATCGGCCGCGCCGGCGCACAGGCCGGGTCTGTGCCCGGCCTGGGGCACGGGCCCCAGGCGGGCCACCCGGAACAGGAGCGCGAGTTGCCCCGATGTCCCCCGCCAGTGGTAGACGACGGCGGCGGGGCCGGCCTTGCGGACGGCACTGCGCAGCGCCCACGCCGTCACCACCAGATTGTCGGCCAGGCCGATCCCCGGCACGAAGTCCGGGATGAGGACGAACGGCTGGACGGTGTAGACGATGGCGATCCACAGCCTCCGACGCACCGAGGGGGGGGACGGTCGGGTCTCGCTGGAGGTCCCGGAGCAGGCGGAGCAGGTTGGGAAAGAACTTCGCCACGCTGGCGGCGCTCTGCCCCCGGGGCCCGAGGACGACGACGAGGACCACCATCGATGCTGCGAGGACGGCGACGGCCATCGCGGCCCCGATCAAGAGCGTCCGTGCCACCGCATCGTCCAGGCAACCCAGGGACCGGGCTCGAGCGGCCCGGCGCAGGAACCAGCCTGGCGTGAGCGTCCCTCGGGCGTAAGAGTCGTTCGGCACTGGTTGGCGCTGCGACCGGGGGGCACGGTGGTCTGGTGGAGCCCACGGCCAAGGAGGTGACCCGATGACGGACGCTGCAGCGCCGATTGCCACCGAGCCGCGAGCCGCGTCCCCGCGAGCCGCGTCGCCGCGAGCCGCGTCCCCGCCGGCACCGTCGTCGGACGGGAGCTACGTCGTGCCGCTGGTGCACGCGCGTGTCCCGGCCCGGGCAGTGGATTGGGGCTTCTGGGGCGTGCTCGCCGGGGCCACGGTGCTGGGGGCGATCGACCCAACCCTGGCCCTGCTGGTCGGGGCCGGCGTGGTCGTGGCGCGGCATCGCCGCCGCTGACCGTGCGGTCCGGGTGACGGCCGGCGGAGGCGGGCAGCCGAGCGCGACGGACCCGCCACGGCGAGGGTTCGTTCGACTGCCACTTCCGGCGCTCTTGGCCCCCCGCCGGCTGGTCGGCCTACCGGCCGAGGCGCTGCGACACCTGACGGCGACCGCTGACCGGACGAGCCCGAGACGGCCGGCGCGGCGCCGAGTGGTCGAGAGCCGGCCCGGACGCGCCTACCTGCCCGTGCGGGCAGTCCACCGGCCCGACGGGGGACCGGTCGCCGACGCGCTCGAACGCGCCATCTCTGCGATCGAAGGGGTTCATTGGGCCTCGGTGAACCCCGTCCTGGCCGAGGTGGCGATCGCGTTCGAGGACGGCTCGGTGGACATCGACGACCTCGTCGATGTGGTGGAGGCGGTGGAGCGCGAGCACGGTGTCCACGACGAAGCGCTGCCCCAGGACCTGCCCGAGCACCCGGCCGACGAGGCCCCGCTCCAGCGCACGCTGGTGGAGCTCGCCGCGGACGGGATCGGTGTGGGCGTCGGGATGGTGGGGAGCGTGCTGCGGCTGCCGGGCGTGCCGGTCCAGGTCGCCAACGCGCTGCCGGGCCTGGTCTCGATCGGACCGCTGCGGTCGGTCATCGAGGCGCGACCGGGGTTCGAGCTGGCCACTGTCGCCGCCAGCTCGGTGCTGCAGGGCTTCGGGCACCAGCCGCTGGGGCTCCTGGTCGACGCCGCCCATCGTGGGGCGGTGCTCGCCGAGCTCGCGTCCCGCAGGAGAGCGTGGCTGGCGCTCGAGCACCGGCTCCACCCGGGCCCCCCGGCACACCGGCCGCCGGCCGTGGACCTGGAGCCCCGGCCCCAGCCCCTCCCCCCGGGGCTGGCCGAGCGGTACGCCCAGGTGGCGTCGTTGACCGCGCTGGGCGGCGCGGGGATCGGGCTCGCCGCCAGCCGGGACCCCCGGCGCGCCGCCGACATGCTGCTGGCGGGCCTGCCACGGCCGGTTCGCCTGGGCACCGAGGGATTCGCGGCGCAGCTCGGGCGGGGCCTGTCGGGCCGGCAGGTGGTGCCCATGGAGCCGCGGGTGCTGCGCCGCCTCGACCGTGTCGACACCGTGGTCCTCGACGCCGAGCTCGCGGTGACTGGCCGGCTCGCGATCGGTGAGGTCGTCCCCGCCGCTCCCGGCGAGCCGGCGTCCCTCGACGCCGCCCACGCCGTCCTGCGGTCGCTGTTCGACCCCTCGGACCCCGATGCCGTCCGCGACGCCGTCCACGAGGGCTGCACATGGGCCCTGGGGCCGGCCACCCTCGTGGACGCCCGCTGGCCTCGGGGAGCGAAGACCCGAGCCCGGGCCGATGCTGTCGGGGCCTCCCGCCTGCTCGCGCTCTGCCGTGCCGGTCTCGTCGTGGCGGTGGTGACCCTCCGGCCCGAGGTGCACGAAGCGGCGGCGCAGGTCGCCGCCTCGGCTCGGTCCGCCGGGTGCCAGCTCGTGGTGGGAGGGGTCCGCTCGGGAGCGGCAGAGCCGCTGGGCGCAGACCGAGCGGTGCCCGGCGGGCAGCGCCTTGCCCGCTCGATCCGCCAGCTCCAGGCGGAAGGGCGGGTCGTCGCCCTGGTCTCGGCTCGCGCCGGGGCGGCGCAACGGGCGGCGGACTGCGGCATCGGCGTGCTCGACGCCGGCGCCGACCACCCCCCCTGGGGCGCGGACCTGCTCTGCGCGCACCTCGCCCTTGCCGCCACCGTGATCGACGGGATCGGGCTCGCTCGGGTGGCGGCTCGCCAGGTGACCGCGTGCGCCGCCATCGGTTCGTCGTCGGCGACCCTGCTGGCGCTGGGCCCATTGCCGGGTGCCAGCCGCCGAGCGGCCACCGCCACGCAGCTGGCCTCGATCGCGGCGCTGGCCGCCGGCGCCTGGACGGCGGCACAGCTGCCGCGCCGGCGCCCGGCGGTCGTGGGCGAACGCACCGATTGGCACGCCCTCGACGCGGAGGAGGTGCTCGGCCGGCTCGGCAGCGGCCCGGGTGGCCTGAGCGCCGAAGAGGCCAGGAGGCGATCGGCCCCGCCGGACGAGGGCGCCCGCGCCGGCCTTCTGCAGCTGATCGTCGGCGAGCTCGCCAACCCCCTCTCCCTGATCCTCGGAGGCGGTGCGGCGCTGTCGGCGCTGACCGGCTCGGGCATCGACGCCGCGTTGATCGGCGCAGCGCTCGGCGCCGACGCGCTCGTCGGGGCCGCCCAGCGGTTGCGGACCGAGGCGGCGATCGGCCGGCTGGCCACGGCCATCGCCGAGGGCACCGTGCGGGTGCTCCGGGAGGGGCCCGAGGTGGTGACCAGCAGGACGGCCCTCGTCCCCGGCGACGTCGTTCGTCTGGCCGCCGGCGACGCCGTCCCGGCCGACTGCCGGCTGGTCGACGCGACAGCGCTCGAGGTCGACGAGTCGTCGCTCACCGGAGAGTCGCTGCCGGTGGTCAAGGATCCCGTCCCGGTGGCGCCGAGGACGGCCCTCGCCGACCGGCGCTCGATGGTCTACGAGGGCACGGCGGTGGCCGCCGGCCGCGCCACTGCGGTGGTCGTGGCGACGGGCGGGGCGACGGCAGCGCACCGGGGCGACGCGGAGGTCGTCCCCCCGGTGACGGGTGTGCAGTCGCGCCTGCGGACCTTGATGAGCACCACCGTCCCCCTGGTGCTCGCCTCCGGCGCCGCGCTCACGCTCAACGGGCTGCTGCGCGGGCGTCCGCCACGAGAGGCCGTGGCCTCGGGGGTGAGCCTCGCCACCGCCGCCGTGCCCGAGGGCCTCCCGTTCGTCGCCACGGTGGCGCAAGCCGGCGCCGCCCATCGCCTGGCCCGCCGTGGGGTGCTGGTGCGCAATCCCGGCGTGCTCGAAGCCCTCGGCCGGGTCGACGTCCTGTGCATCGACAAGACGGGCACCCTCACCGAAGGCCGCCTGCGGCTGCAAGTGGTGTCGGACGGCGAGACCGAGGAAGCCCCCACCGGCCTCAGCGGGGAGCGCCGCGACGTCCTGGCCGCCGCGCTGCGGGCCACGCCTCGTCCGCGGGGACACGTCCTGCCCCATCCGACCGACCAGGCCGTCGTCGACGGGGCCGCGGCCGCGGGCATCCGGCATGCCCATGGCGCCGCCGGCTGGCGCAAGGCGGGATCGCTGCCGTTCGTGTCGGACCGCGGCTACCACGCCGTCGTCGGGGTCGCGCGCGCCGGTCCCCTCCTGAGCGTGAAGGGTGCTCCCGAGGTGGTGCTGCCGCGCTGTACCACGGTGCACGGCGCACCAGGCCACCCCGCCGCCCTGGACGCCGCCGCCGTGGCGGACGCCAACGCCACGATCGAGCGCCTGGCGCGGAGGGGGTTCCGCGTGCTCGTGGTCGCCGAGCGCCCCGTCTCGAGCATCGGCGACCTCGACGACGAGCGGGTCGCCGGCTTGACGCTGCTCGGCTTCATCGGTGTCGCCGACGAAGCCCGGGCGAGCGCCGCCGCACCGCTCGACCAGCTGTGGCGTGCCGGGATCAACTGCGTCATGGTGACCGGCGACCACCCGAGCACGGCCGAGGCGGTCGCCACCGACCTGGGCCTGCTCAACGGCCGGGGCGTCGTGACCGGGGCCCAGCTGGACGAGATGGACGACACGGAGCTCCGGCGCGTGGTCGCCGAGACGGCGGTGTTCGCTCGCGTCAGCCCGGCCGACAAGGTTCGCATCGTGTCGGCCTTCCAGCACGTCGGCCGAGTGGTCGCCATGACCGGCGACGGCGCCAACGACGCCCAGGCCATCCGGCTGGCGGAGATCGGCATGGCCTTCGGTCCCCGAGCCACGTCGGCTGCCCGGGACGCGGCCGACCTGGTGGTCGCCCCGGAGGATCTCGGTGTCCTGATCGACACGATCGTCGAGGGCCGGGCGATGTGGGCCTCGGTGCGGGACGCGTTGGCCATCCTCCTGGGGGGGAACCTGGGCGAGGTGGTCTTCACCGTCGGCGCCGCGGTGCTGACGGGGCAGAGCCCCCTCGTGGCGCGACAGCTCCTGGTCGTCAACCTCTTCACCGACCTGGTTCCCGCCATGGCCCTGGCCGCCCGGGCCCCGAGCGCCGGTCACATCCGGCTCGAGCGGGAGGGTCCGGAGACGTCGCTGGGCAGCCAGCTCGCCCGGGAGGTGGTGATCAGGGCCGCGGCGACCGCGGCCAGTGCCTACGGGGCGTGGTTCGCCGCCCGGCTCACCGGGACCCCCACGCGGGCGCGCACGGTCGCTCTGGCCGCCTTGGTCGGCTCCCAGCTGGGGCAGACCGCCATCGTGGGCCGGCGCAGCCCGCTCGTGGTGGGCACCTCGCTGGTCTCCGCCGCCGGTCTCGTGGCGATCATCCAGACGCCCGGTGTCAGCCGGTTCTTCGGGTGCCGCCCCCTCGGACCGCTCGGCTGGTCCATTGCCGGCACCGCCGCCGCCCTCTCCAGCGTCGGGGCCGGCGTCGCCGGGGCCGTGCTCCGGTAGGAGGGCGGCGGCCGGTGGGGCCGCGGCGCGAGAAGTTCATCCGCGGTTGGGGCGCAGGTCACCGCGTGGTCACCACCCGACAGGCCGTCGCCCGTACGGTCTCCCGGGTGCGCGCCCGGCCGAAGGTCTTCGGCAATGAGGGAATGAGGGGATGAGGGGATGATCGGCGGGATCGCCGCGCTCCTCCTCGCCCTGCTCGAGTGGTACCGGGAGCTCCGCCGGTACGGGCCACTTCGGTAGCCGCCGCGCCACCTGCCGCCGGGCCCGGCTCCGGCGGTGGCCGCCCTCGTGCTCACCAGCGGCCGCGATGGACCCTCTCCGCCGCCGACGGGCCGCGGCGGGCCAGCGACGGGGAAGGGTGGTCCCGACCGTCGGGATGGCCGAGCAGCACCGTGCCGAACAGTCGCCAGCCCTCGGGCACGCCGACCGCCGCCAGCAGCGGCGCCTCGCCCCGGAAGTTCCCCAAGAAACACGTGCCGAGCCCTTCCGACGTCGCCCCGACGAGAAGCGCCATCGCCGAGAAGGCGGCATCGCCGAACCAATAGGGCACCGGCCACGCCCCGGGACCGGCGCCCAGCGCGGGGCCGCCCTCGGACAGGACCCCGGGAGCCGCGGGGACGTGTGCCGCAGGGTCCGGCGACTTGTCGTGCTCGGCGTAGCGCGCCACGTAGGCACCGGGCGACGCCAGTGCGAGCGCCGCCACCGGCGCCCGGGAGAGCCCCGGCCACCTGCGGGACGCGGCGCGCCACCCCGGCGTCGTCGTGTGCTCCCAGTAGGTCGCGGTCCGGGGTCCGTCGAGCACGATCCAGGCGGTGCCCCGGGTGTTGCCCGCCGTCGGCGCCCGGAGGGCGTCGGTCACCAAGCGGTCGACCACTCCGGTGGCGACCGGCCGGCCGTCGAAGCTCCGCACCATGTGCCGGCGCCGCAGCGCCTCGGCAACATCCACGACGAGAGGTCTACACCGCCCGGCGAGGCGAGTCACCATCTCCATCCGGATCCCGATCCGGGTCGGCGGGCACCAGGATCGGGGAGTTTGGGAATGTTGACCGAACTGGTAGTGTTTTGGAGAGGACAGCGGGGGACGTCCGAGCATTGGGAGGTCGGAGATGGCGACGGCACGAGATCTGCTGCAACAGGCGAAGTCCTCCATCGTCGAAGTGGGCGTGGACGAGGCCGCGCAGCGGCTCGGTCGGGCAGCGTTCCTCGACGTCCGTGAGCCCGACGAGTACGAGCAGGGCGCCCTTCCCGATGCCGTGCACGTCCCCCGGGGCAACCTCGAGTTCCAGGTCGAGGGCCGGCTCCCCGACAAGAGCGCGCCGGTCGTGGTGTACTGCGCCGGCGGTGCCCGTTCCGCGCTGGCGGCCAAGACGCTGGGTGACCTCGGCTACACCGACGTGGTGTCGCTGACCGGCGGCTTCAACAAGTGGAAGGACGAGGGGAAGCCCTGGTCCACCCCCCGGACGCTGACCGCCGACCAGCGCAACCGCTACCAGCGCCACCTGCTCCTCCCCGAGGTGGGCGACAAGGGGCAGCAGAAGCTCCTCGACTCGAAGGTCCTGCTCCTGGGGGCCGGCGGGCTCGGCTCCCCGGCTGCCCTCTACCTGGCAGCCGCCGGCGTGGGCACGCTCGGCATCATCGACATGGACGTGGTCGACGAGTCCAACCTCCAGCGCCAGATCCTCCACAACATGGACCGGGTGGGGGAGCGCAAGGTCGACTCGGCCAAGAAGACGCTGACGGCCCTCAACCCGGACGTCGACGTCGCCACCTACGACGTGCGCCTGGGCGCCGACAACGTCCTCGATGTCATCGACGGCTACGACCTGATCGTCGACGGGACCGACAACTTCCCAACCCGGTACCTGGTGAACGACGCGTCGTTGCTGAAGCGGATCCCCGTCGTGCACGGCTCGATCTTTCGTTTCGAGGGGCAGGTCACCGTCTTCGACCCCTACAACGGGCCGTGCTACCGGTGCCTCATCCCGGAGCCGCCGCCGGCCGAGCTGGCGCCGTCGTGCGCCGAGGCCGGGGTGCTCGGGGTCCTGCCGGGCATCGTGGGGTCGATCCAGGCGCTCGAGGCGGTGAAGATGCTGCTCGGCCTGGGCGATCCGCTCGTCGGCCGGCTGCTCTCCTACGACGCCCTGGAGGAGTCCTTCCGGACGTTCAAGGTCCGCCGGGACCCCCAGTGCCCGGCGTGCGGCGAGAACGCGGGGGAGATCGTCATCGCCGAGTACGACGACCTCTGCATGCCGCACACCCGCTGACGGGCAATTCCCGCGGCCGCCCCGTCTACGGTGACGTGGCGTGTGCCTCCTGGTGACGATCTCACGGCCCGGCTCGGCCGAGCCGCTCCTCGTCGGGGCCAACCGCGACGAGCGCCAGGACCGCCCGGCCGTCCCCTTGGACGTCCTGCAGGATGTGGGTCCCCGGATCCTCGGAGGCCGTGACCTGGTGGCTGGCGGGACGTGGTTGGCGGTCAACGACCTCGGCGTCGTCGCCGGCTTGACCAACACGCCGACGCCCGGCGGCCGCGACCCGTCCAAGCGGTCGCGCGGCGGGCTGCCGATCCTGGCCGCGCGCCAGCCGACGGCAGAGGCGGCGGTGGAGGTCCTCGCCGCCGAGGTGGACCCCGCTGCCTACAACCCGGCGTGGATGCTGGTGGCGGACCGCCACGACGTGTTCACGGTCGCCGTGTCGGGGACGCGCCC
>DAHUZJ010000074.1 GCA_027306585.1 Acidimicrobiaceae bacterium
ACGTTCGGCGACCTGCCGGCGCCACCTCCGCCGCCACCGGGGTTCGAGACGTTCGGCGACCTGCCGGCGCCTCCGCCGCCTCCGCCCGGATTCGAGACGTTCGGCGACCTGCCGGCGCCACCTCCGCCGCCACCGGGGTTCGAGACGTTCGGCGACCTGCCGGCGCCACCTCCGCCTCCACCGGGGTTCGAGACGTTCGGCGACCTGCCGGCGCCACCTCCGCCGCCACCGGGGTTCCAACAGACGAGCCAGAGCGGGTCCTTCGAGACCTTCTCGTCGACCGATTTCGGCGGTCAGGCCGGCTTCGCGGCCGGGACGACGGCCCCGCCCCCGGCGGCACCGGCCGAAGAGATGGAGGACGTGCCCATCACGCCTGACTTCTTCGCCCGGGCCGGCCGCCGTCGCTGAGCAGGCGCCCCGGCAAGCACCGGCCGGCGACCGCCGGAGGGCAACTCGAGAAGCACCGAGCAGCGGCGGCGCGAACGAGCGCCGCCGCTGACGCGTGAGGAGCGTGGGGCTTGCGCCCTCTCAGGAGGAGTGCGAGTCCAGGTCGGCGCGTCGCCAGGGCCCCGACCGGCCACCGGCCTTCTCCCACAGCGCCACGTCGTCGATCGTCATCGTGCGGTCGGCGGACTTGCACATGTCGTAGACGGTGAGGGCGGCCACGGTGCAGGCCGTCATCGCCTCCATCTCCACGCCGGTGCGGTCGACGGTCTCCACCTGGGCCTCGACCTCTACGTAGTCGTCGCCGATCGAGAAGTTGACGTCGACGGACCCGACGAGCACCGGGTGGCACATCGGGATCATCTCCGCCGTCCGCTTGGCTGCCTGGATGCCGGCGATGCGGGCGGCCGCCAGCACGTCACCCTTGGTGATGGCATTGTTGGCCACCTTCGTGGTGGTCTCCGGCAACATCGAGACCCGGCACCGGGCGAGCGCTCGACGATGGGTCGGCTCCCTCGGCGTCACGTCGACCATGCGGGCACCCCCGAAGGGGTCGAGGTGGGTCAAGCTCCGTTCGGCCACGGCAAGAGTCTAGGGCGTTCGTGACCATCCAAAGGCGTCCGCCCGGCCAGTCGTCATGCGGGAGACCTGCAACCCGAACGGCGCGACCGCAGCGACCAGGCGCTAACATTGGCACTCAAAGGGCGAGAGTGCCAATGATCGGGACGGCACGCCCGCGCCGGCTGTTGTGGGCCGGGACGACCGTGTCGGAGGGAGAAGGAGCCAGGATGCCGACGTATGAGTACGCCTGCACGTCGTGCGGACACCACCTCGAAGTCGTGCAGTCCTTCTCCGACGAACCGCTCACCTCGTGCCCCAACTGCGGTGAGCCCCTGCGCAAGGTGTTCGGCTCCATCGGCATCGTGCTGAAGGGGAGCGGCTTCTACAAGACCGACAACCGCCGCAGCACCTCCACCTCGAGCAAGTCGGGGTCCTCGACCAGCGAGTCCTCCACCAGCGAGTCCTCGACCGGGAGCTCGAGCACGTCCTCGGACTCGTCGGGTTCGAGCACGTCGACCAGCGCATCGAGCTCGTCCTCGGACGCTTCGAGCAGCAGCTCGCCGCCCGCCAAGGCCGCCAGCTCCTGACCTTCCCCAAGGCCGCCAGCTCCTGAGCCGACGACCTCCTGAGGTCCGCCGCGCCGAGCCGGCGCCGTCCCCGGGCGGTCACCCTCTCGCCACGCGGGATGGCCCTCGGTTGGGGGACCCACCGGTCCGGCGCCTACGAGCCGCTCAGCTGCATGTCGCCGACGGCCAGGGTGACGCCGGCGGCGACGCCCGGCAGCCATTCGACGTCGCTCCCGATGTGGAGCAGCGACTGGAGCATCCGCTGGAGGGTGGAGGCGACCGTGACCTCGCGCACCGGCTCGGCGAGCGCCCCGTCGCGGAGCAGCAGGCCCTCGGCGCCGACGGAGAAGTCGCCGCTCACCGGGTTGACCCCCGAGTGGACGCCGGTGATCGACTGCACGTACAGGCCATCGCCGACGGCGGCGAGGATCGCCTCCTGGTCGAGGTCGCCGGGGGCCAGCTGCACCGCCCGGCAGCCGGCGCCGGGCGTCCCGGCGTAACCGCCGCGCACCGCCGAGCCGGTCGACGCCGTGCCGTAGCGACGGGCCGCCACCGTGTCGAAGACGAAGCCGCGCAGCACCCCACCCTCGATGAGGACGTTGCGTCGGGTGGCGAGACCCTCGGCGTCGTAACGCGCCGCGCTGAAGGCCCGGCGGTCGGTGGGGTCGTCCACGAGCGTCACCGGCTCGGCCGCCACCGTCTCGCCCACCCGCTCGGCGAAGAAGGACCGGCCCTTCACCACCGCCTCGCCCGAGAGGGCGCCGGCCACCACCGACAGCACGGTGGAGACGACCCGCGGATCGAAGACGACGGTGCTGCGGCCCGAGCGCGCCTTGCGGGCGCCGAGCATGCGCACGGCACGCTCGACGGCGTCGGCGGCCGCCCGGTCGGGGTCGAGGTCGGCGAGCGCCCGGCCCACGGTGAACCCGCTGCCGGTCTGGGAGTCCGCCCCCTCCCCGGCAATGGCCGAGACCGACAGGTAGGCGGTGGTGCGCCGCGTCGTGGCCCGGATCCCCGTCGTGGAGGCGATCGCCACCTCGACGCTCCCGTCGCCGTAGTCGGCCGAGTCCACCTGGCGGATGCGGCGGTCGGCCCCCCGGACCTGGCGCTCGAGGGCGAGGGCCAGCTCCACCTTCTCGTCGGTGGTGGCGTCGGCGAAGTGCGGGTGCCACAGGTCGAGCTCCACCGGGACCACGCCGTCGGGCTCGGCCAGGACGACGTGGGGGTCGGGCGTGGCGAAGGTGGCGTTGTCGCGGGCCTCCTTCAGCGTCGCCTCGACGACCGCCGGGTCGAGCGAGCCCGCCCAGGCGAACCCCACCCGGTTGCCCTCGCCAGCGTCGGCACCGGCACCGGCACCGTCACCGGCACCGGCACCGGCACCGGCACCGGCACCGGCACCATGCCTGGCGGCGGCGCCCGGCCGCCCGGCGAGCACCACGCGGATGCCCACCCCGGCCGAGCTCGCCGAGGCCAGGGACTCGACCTGGCCGTTGTAGGCACGGACGTCGGTGTCGTGGCCCCGGGCCACGTAGGCCTCGATGCCCTCCCCCGGTCCCGCCGCCTCGACGACCTTGACGGCGAGGTCCAGCAGCTCGCTCATGCCGCCGTGCCGCCGACGGTCACGCCGGTGATGCGCAGGGTGGCCTGGCCGCACCCCACCGGGACGCTCTGGCCGTCCTTGCCGCACGTGCCGGGGGTCATCCCGAAGTCGGTGGCCACGGCGTCGACGCGGCGCAGCACCTCGGGGCCGTTGCCGATGAGGTTGGCGTCCCGCAGCGGCTCGGTGATGCGGCCGTTCTCGATCAAGTAGGCCTCCGTGGTGCCAAACACGAAGTCGCCCGTCGTCGTGTTGACCTGGCCGCCGCCGAGCTTCGCCACGTAGACGCCGCGCGGGGTCTGGGCGACGAGCTCGTCGGGGTCCTCCTGGCCCGCGAGGAGGAACGTGTTGGTCATGCGCACCATCGGGAGGTGCTGGTAGCTCTGGCGCCGGCCGTTGCCCGACGAGCGCCGCCCCTCCTTGCGTGCCCGCAGGTAGTCCCACAGGTAGTCGGTGAGCACGCCGTTCTCGATGAGCACGTTGCGGGCGGCCGGGTGGCCCTCGTCGTCGACGCCGTAGTTGCCCCACTCCCCCGCCACCGTGCCGTCGTCGACCAGGGTGACGAGCGGGCTCGCCACCTGCTCGCCGATCCGCCCCACGTAGACCGAGGCGTCCTTGACGATGTGGTCGGCCTCGAGACCGTGCCCGCAGGCCTCGTGGAACAGGATCCCCCCGCTCCCGCCGGCCAGCACCACCGGCAGCTCGCCCGAGGGTGCCGGGCGCGCCGACAGCTTGGCCAGGGCCCGGCGGGCCGCCACCTGGGCCACGTCGGCCACGTCGAGGTCGTCGAACAGCTCGAACCCGGCGGTGCGGGCCACGCTCTCGAACCCCGTCTGCATCCCGGTGTCCCCGCTGGCGATGCACGACACGCTGTAGCGGGTCCGCACCTGGTCGTCCTCGGCCAGGACGCCGTCCGAGCTGGCGATCTGCACCCGGCGCCGGGAGTCGCCGTAGCCGGCCATCACCTGGGTGATCTCCCGCCCGGCCGACCGGGCGGCGTCGTCTGCCCTGGCCAGCAGCTCGAGCTTGCGGGCCTTGGGGACCGACGACGGCAGCACCAGCGCCCGGGGCGGTGCCGGCTGGCGGGTGGCGAGCGCCACGGTGCGCACCCCACCACCGCCCCGCCGGGCGACGGCCGAGGCTGCCTCGGCGGCCGCTCGCAGCCCAGACTCGGACAGGTCGGCGGTGTGGGCGAAGCCGGTCGTGTCCCCGACGATCACCCGGATGCCCGCCCCCCGCTCCCGCCCCGAGGAGAGCTCCTCGATGCGGCGGTCGTCCAGGGCGGCGCCCGTGGTCTGGCGGTCCTCCACGAAGACCTCCGCCATGTCGCCGCCGCGCGCCAGGGCGGCCGCCAGCACCCGCTCGAGGACCGGCGGCTCGACCAGCGGCGCGCCCGGCTCGGCGGCGTGGACCAACCGATCAGGGGTAGTGGTGGGCACGGCGGTATCGTAACGTTCGTGCAGCGGAGTCCATCCGAGACGGCGGTCCGGCATGCGGGGCGCCATGCGGGCCGCCAGGAGCCTGGCCCGACGGCGGGCCTGTGCGCTCGGGCGACGCTCGAGGTCACCGATCGGGACACCGCCCTTGCGCTCGGGACGGGCGACGTCGCCGTGCTCGCCACGCCGCTGCTGGTCTCGCTGTGCGAGGAGGCGAGCTACCAGGCGGTGGCCGACCGCCTCGGACCTGGGAAGACCACGGTCGCCTCCCGGGTGCAGTTCGACCACCTGGTACCCGTCCCCGTCGGCTCGACCGTGGCGGCGGAGGCCACCCTCGAGCGGGTGGAAGGTCGCCGCCTCGTCTTCACGGTGTCGGTCACCCTGCGGGCCGGTGACCGCACCGGGCTGGTGGGCGCGGGGCGGCTGACCCGGGTGATGGTCGACCGCGACGTGTTCCTGTCGAAGGCGGCGCCGTGCGGGCCGGGGTCGGACACCCCTGGGCCTTGCGGTCCCGACGACGAGGCGGCGCGGTAGCGTGGCAGACAACTGCGCCGAAGCTCGCCGCGACGCGGCGCGTCCTCGACGTGCCGGACGTCCCCGACGTCCCCGACGTCGACGTATCGGACCTCCCCGACGTCGCTCAACCTGAGGTTGGTCATGTCCCTGCTCCCCCGCATCGAGACGCCCGACGACCTCCGTGGGCTCACGCCCGAGCAGCTCGCCGCCCTGGCGGCGGAGATCCGCGCCTTCGTCGTCGAGTCGGTCACGACGACCGGCGGCCACCTCGGCTCCAACCTCGGGGTCGTGGAGCTGACCCTGGCCCTCCACCGGGTCTTCGACTCGCCGCGCGACGCCATCTTGTGGGACACCGGGCACCAGGCGTACGTGCACAAGCTGGTCACCGGGCGCCGCTACGGCTTTCGGGAGCTGCGCCAGAAGGGCGGCCTCTCGGGCTATCCGAACCGGCGGGAGTCCGAGCACGACTGGATCGAGAACAGCCACGCCTCGACCGTCCTCTCCTACGCCCACGGGCTGGCGACCGCCTTCGAGCTCGAGCGGGTGGCGGCCGGCCACGGAGGCGAGCGCCGGGTGGTGGCGGTGGTCGGCGACGGCGCCCTCACCGGCGGCATGGCCTACGAGGCCCTCAACAACCTGGGGCACTCGGGCCGACGGGTCGTCATCGTCCTCAACGACAACGGCCGGTCGTACGCCCCCACGGTCTCCCAGCTGTCCCGCAGCCTCACCAGCCTTCGGCTCAACCCGACCTACGTCCAGACCCGCGCTCGCCTCCGGACGATCCTGCGCGACCTGCCCGGCGTCGGGGACCTCGCCTACTCGAGCATCCACGGCCTGACCACCGCCCTGCGCGAGGCGGTCGTGCCGCACACCTTCTTCGAGGCCCTCGGCGTCCGCTATGCCGGCCCCATCGACGGCCACGACGTCGTGCAGGTCGAGCAGGCCCTGGCCAACGCCGCCGAGTGGGACGGCCCGATCGTGGTCCACGTCCTCACCCAGAAGGGACGGGGCTACGCGCCGGCCGAGGAGGACGAGGTCCACCGTCTCCACGACGTGAAGGCGACGGTGACGGCCGCGCCCGCGGTCGCCTCCAACGGCGCGGCGGCACCGGCCGGGGCAGGGTCGGCGGCAGGGTCGGCGCCGGGGTCGGCGCCGGGGTCGGCGCCGGCGGCCGAGGCAGTCGTCCCGTCCGGCGTGGCCACGTACACCGAGGCGTTCACCGCCGCCCTCCTGCGCGTGGCCGAGCAGCGGCCGGACGTGGTCGCCCTCACCGCGGCCATGCCCGGCCCCACCGGGCTCCTTCCCTTCCAGGCCCGCTTCCCCGAGCGCTTCTTCGACGTCGGCATCGCCGAGCAGCACGAGGTGACGGCCGCCGCCGGCATGGCCATGGGCGGGCTCCACCCGGTCGTCGCCGTGTACTCCACCTTCCTCACCCGGGCCTTCGACCAGGCCAACCTCGACGTGGGACTGCACCGCCTGCCCGTCGTCTTCGCGCTGGACCGGGCCGGGATCACCGGGGACGACGGCCCCAGCCACCACGGGATCCTCGACCTGCTGCTGGCCCTCTCGATCCCGGGGATGACGGTCCTCGCCCCGTCGTCCGCCGAGGACCTCGAGGCCATGGTCGAGACGGCCGTGAACCTCACCGGGCCCTGCGTCATCCGGTTCCCGAAGACGCCCGCCCGTCACGTACCGCCAGACCAGGTGGGCCGGGGGCTGGAGGCCCGCCTCGCCCGGGCGGGCGACGGCTCGGTCTGCCTGCTCGGGGTGGGCAAGCTCCTGGCCGCCTGCGAGGCGGCGGCGGCGGAGCTGGCGGCAACAGGGATCAGCGCCTCGGTGTGGGACGTCCGGTGCGTGTGCCCCCCCGATCCGGCCATGATCGCCGACGCCGCCCGTCACCAGCTGGTGGTCACGGCGGAGGACGGGGTGCGGCTCGGCGGGGCGGGCACCTTCCTCGGCGACGCCGTGCGGGCGGCTGCCGAGCAGGCAGGAGCGATGCCGCCCCCGGTCGTCACCCTCGGGGTGCCACGGACGTACCTGGCCCAGGGCCGCCCTGACGACATCCTGGCCGACCTGGGCCTCGACGGACCGGGCATCGCCGCTTCGGTGCGGCGGGCCCGGCGCCTGGCGGATCAGGCCTTGTTGGCGCCGTAGGCGCGGACGAAGTCGTTGACGGTGTAGTACGCGTCGATCGACTCGCCGGCGTCGCCCCAGAAGCCCTCGAGGACGTCGTAGCGCATCCGGCCTTCGCCCACGTAGTGGTTGTTCACGTCCGTGATCTCGAGCTCGCCGCGACCCGAGGGCTCCAGTGTCTTGATGATGTCGAAGACGTCGGGCGAGTAGCAGTAGATGCCGGTGACCCCATAGCTCGAGGGCGGGTCCTCGGGCTTCTCGAGAATGCGGACCACCCGGCCGGCGTCGTCGATCTCCGGTACGCCCAGGTGGCGGAGGTGGGCCGGCTCTTCCACCGGGGTCAGCAGGATCCTTGCCCCTGTCGGCTCGGCCGTGAAGGCGTCCACCATGGGCTTGATCGTGCGCTCCACGACGTTGTCCGCCAGCATGACCAGGGTCGGCTCCCCGTCGGCGAACCGCTCGGCCAGCCCCAGGGCCTCGGCGATCCCGCCCGGTCGGTCCTGGTAGCCGTAGGACAGCCGGTCGATCCCGAACTCGTGGCCGTTGCCCAGAAGGCGCAGGAACTCCCCGGCGTGCGTGCCCCCGGTGACGAGCATGAGGTCGGTGATCGAGGCGCTGACCAGCGCCTCGATCGCCCATTCGACCATCGGGCGGTCGTAGATGGGCAAGAGGTGCTTGTTGGTGATGCGGGTCAGCGGGTAGAGCCGTGATCCCGTGCCGCCCGCCAGCAGGACCCCCTTCACGGCGGCAACCCTAGCGCCGCACAACACGTGTGCGGAGACGAAGCGTTCGGGAGGCGATCACCGGTGCCGACGTGGTCGGGCCGGCCGTGCCCGACCACGTGGTGCCCGAGGTCCTCGACCCGCCCCCGGGCGACAGCTGCGCGTCGGTGGTCCAGGACGCGACCGGCACGGCCCGGGCCCACCGCCTCGGGCTGGACGAGGCCAATGGCACCCTGCGAACCGGCGCCGTCGAGGTCGCGCCGGAGGTCCACACGGCGCTCGATCGCTACGTCGGGCGCGTCAAAAGCGCCCCCAGTGGACCACGTCGTCGAACGGCCGGCGGTCCGGGCGCTGGAGCGGCTGGAGGGGGCGGTCGGCCGGGTAGCCGAAGGCCACGAGGTAGAGGCACCGGTGTGTGCCGGGGAGGCCGAGCACCCGTTGGGCTTCGCTCTGGTCGCCCACGGCGGCGTGGGCCGAGCCGATGCCAAGGTCGGTCGCCGCCAGCATGAGGTACGCCGTCGCCTGCCCGAGGTCGTACTGCGCCCATTCGGGGTGCTCGTCCTGGTCCTTGCCGGCGACCACCAATGCCACCGTGGCCGCCGAGCTGGCCACGTGACCGGCGCCGCGCCACACGCCCGACAGCTCCTCGAGCTGTGCACGGTCGGTGACGACCACGAAGTGCCACGGCTGCCAGTTCCTCGAGGAGGGGGACCGCCGACCTGCCTCGAGGATCCGCTCCAGGTCGGCGCGGTCGATGGGTCGGTCGGCGTACTGGCGCACATTGCGCCGGGCTCGGATGGCATCCCAGGTGTCCATGGTGAAGGTCTACCCCGTCCCGCGTCCACGTGCTCAGACGAGCCGATGGGCGGCCGCAGCAGGGCAGGCGGTGGGCGCCGGTGGCAGGCGGTGGCAGGGGTGGCAGGCGGCACCTCGGGCGGGCCGCCCAGCGCAACGGCTGGAGCGTCATCGACGTCCTTGTGGACAACGACGTGGAGGCGTCGTCGGGCAGAGGTGCGCAAGCTCAGCCAGCGCGCTCAGCGCAAGCACCTGGAGCTGGCCGAGGCGGGCAAGTACTCCGGCGGCGGCCACCGGCCGTTCCGCCTCCGGTACGACCCCGGGAGCCAGACGATGGCGGTGGTCGCACCGGAGCGTGACCTGATCGCCGAGGCGTGCGCGGCTTGCCTGGCGGGCGAGTCGTGGGACTCGATCGCTCGTCGCTGGAACGACGCCGGGGTCCGCACCGTGACCGGACGCCAGTGGACGGGTGGCGAGGTCCGTCCGACCCTCAAGAGCCCGCGCAGTGGCGGTCTCCGGCCGACGGGGACATCTGCTCCCGACGGGACCCGGTGAGCGGACCCGAGGAGCGCGCCGTCGTGCGAGCACGACGGCGCGGGGACGCGCTCTTGGGCGGCCGTCCGTGCGGTCGCAACAGACAGGCGGCGACGTACGACCCGGGGCGCGCTGCCGAGAGGGCAACGGCGTGGTTCAATTCGGCCGTGCAACGGCCGAGGCGCACCGGATGCGCCCGACGTCGGGTGCGCCTCGTCCCGCGCGCGACCAGCGTCCTCGGCGCGGTTGCCCTCGGCGCAGGGTTCCTCGTGGCCGCCAGTACGCCCGCGTCGGCGTCCACATCCCACTGCAGCGGCACGACCGCCGTGACGTGCACCTTCACCTACACCTACACCGGCGCGCCGCAGA
>DAHUZJ010000078.1 GCA_027306585.1 Acidimicrobiaceae bacterium
GCTGTCCGGCCGGCTGGCACGCACCCCGACCGACCGGCTGTCGGCCGGCCAGCGCCGTCGCACCGCCCTGGCGATCCTCGTCGCCCGAGATCCGCAGCTGTGGCTCCTCGACGAGCCGCACGCCGGGCTCGACGCGCTGGCTCGCCGCCTCCTCGACGAGCTCATCGGCGAAGCAGCGGCCCGCGGGTGCGCCGTCCTCCTGTCCTCGCACGAGCCGGCCCTGGCCGTGCCGCTGGCCGACCGGACGGTCTCGCTCGTGGGCGGCCGCGTGGCTGCGGAAGGGCCTGGCGGCCGCCGGGCGCCGCTGGGCCAGGTGGTGCCGGGTCCGGCTCCCGAGCCTGCCGCCATGGCGGTGGTGGGCGGCGCGGGCGCCGTGGGCGGCGTTGACGGCGCGGGCGCCGCGGACGGCGAGGAGTGCGCCGATGTGGCGTGACGCCCTCCTGGTCGCCGGGAAGGACCTGCGCATCGAGCTTCGTTCCCGCGTGGCGCTGTGGCAGGTGCTGCCCTTCGCCGTGCTCGTCCTGGTGCTCTTCGCCTTCGCCCTCGGACCGGGACCGTCCGTGCTGCGGTCGGCGGCACCCGGCCTGTACTGGCTGGCCGTGCTCTTCTCGACCGTGCTCGCCACGCAGCGGAGCATGGCGATCGAGTCCGGCGAAGGCACCCGCGACGGCCTCCGGCTCTCGGGTATCGACCCCGCCGGCGTCTTCTTGGGCAAGGCGGCGGCGGTGGCGGTCCAGCTGGCCGTGCTGCAGGCGGTCCTCGCTGGCGGGATCGAATTCCTCTTCGGGGTCCACATCGCCACCTGGTGGCTCGCGCTCGTGGCGTCGGTGCTGGCCACGATCGGCCTGTCGGCGGCCGGCGTCCTGTACGGCGCCCTCTCCGCCGGGCTCCGGGTGCGGGAGACCCTGCTGCCCCTCCTCGTCCTTCCCATCGTGGCACCGGTGCTGATCGCCGGCTCCCGGGCGTGGTCGGCTGCGCTCACCGGTGCCGTGGCCTCGGGCACGTCGTGGCTCAGGATCCTGGGGCCGTTCGCCGCCGTCTACGTCGTGGTCGGCGTGGTGCTGTACGGACCGCTCCAGGAGGCAGCATGAAGCTCTCGTCCACGGTCGTGCGGGTGATCGGCGCCGCCGCCGCCGTCTCGGTCGCCGTCACCGTGTGGCTGGCGCTGTGGGTGACGCCGCCGGCCAAGATCCAGGGCAACTTGGCTCGCCTGGTGTACCTCCACCCGCCGGTGGCCTGGGTCGCCCTCTACCTCGCCTTCGGCGTCGCCGCCCTCTCGAGCCTCCTCTATCTCTGGCGGCGCACGAGGTCGCTGTTCTGGGATCGACTGGCGGCTGCGGCCGTGGAGATCGGCGTGGTGTTCAACGCGCTGACGCTGGTGACGGGGTCCATCTGGGGCCGCCCGACCTGGGGCGTGTGGTGGACTTGGACAGCCCGGCTCACCAGCACCGCCCTGCTGGTCGTGCTGTTCCTCGGGTACTTGGCGTTGCGGCGGGTGCCGGCCGACCCCGAGGTGCGGGCCCGCCGATGCGCGGTTGCGGCCCTCGTCGCCTTCGTCGACGTGCCGATCGTCCATTTCTCGGTCCAGTGGTGGCAGACGTTGCACCAGGGCGGCACGGTCCTCAACCCCACACACACCCTCAAGATCCACGGCTCGATGGCGTGGACCATGCTGCTCGGGTTCGTCGCCATGACGCTCGTGTTCGTGTGGTTGCTCGTGGTGCGCTACCAGGTGGAGGTCCTCCAGGACCGCGTGGGTGACGAGCAGCTCGAGGTGTCGCTGGCCGAGCGCTGGGCCGAGGGCGGTGCGCCGGTTGGCGACGGCTCGGGGCCGGGCGGCGACCCGCAGGTGGCACCGGTTGACGGCACCGGTGCCGGAGCGGCGGCCGGGGTCGGAGCGGCGGCCGGGGTCGGGGTCGCCGAGCCGAGCCCGGCGGGTGGCGTTGCCGCACCGAGCGCGGCACGGCGATGAAGTACGTCGACGCCGGGTATGCGATCTGCCTCGGTGTGCTGTTCCTCTACGCGGTCTCCGTCGTGGTGCGTCGCCGGCGCTTGGGCCGGGCCGACGCCTTGCGCGCCACCACGGCGGCGGTGCCCGGCAGCGCGCCGGTGCCCACGGGACCGAAGCCGCCGGCGGTGCCAGTGCCGCCGGGGGGGCCGGCTGCGGCACCGCTGCACGAGGCCGCCCGGCTCGGGCCACCGCTGACGTGACGGACACCTCCGAGATCGCCGGCCGGCCGGCCGGCCCGCCGGCGCCCGCCGGCGCCGCTCCCGATGGTCCACCGGCCGGCGGTTCGACCGGAGAGCCCCCGGCCGCCAGGGCCGCGACCACTCGCCGCCGGCAGCGCCGGCGAGTGGTCTTCGTGTTCGTCGTGCTGGCGGCGGCGGTGACGTACCTGCTCGCCGAGGGGCTGGGGAGCTCGCTGAATTACTTCGACACGGTGTCCCAGGCGCTGTCGCGCAAGGTGGCCATCGGCACCGGGACGATCCGCCTCGAGGGGCTCGTGGTCCGCGGCACGGTGCAGCGCACCGTCGACGGTGCGGACTTCGAGGTGTCGGGCGGCGGCCACCGGGTCGTCGTGCACAACATCGGCACGCCGCCCCAGCTCTTCCAGCCCGACATCCCCGTGGTGGTCGTCGGCCACTTCGCCAGCACCGGCTCGAGCTTGTTCCTCTCGAACCAGATCATGGTCAAGCACACAGCGAACTACATCGCCCAGCATCCCAACCGGGTGCGAGCCCCGGACGGGAAGGTCCACTGATGGGAGCGGCGATCGCCGGTCACGTCGGCATCTGGCTGACCTTCGCCGCCGCGGTGGTAGGGGTCGTCGTGGCCGTGGCCGGCCTGGTCCGCCAGCATGGCGGGCATCCGTCCGATGCCCGGCTGGACGCCCGCCTGCTGGCCCCGGTCGTACTGCTCGGTGCCGTCGTCGCCACGGGTGCCATGGAGCAGGCGCTGGTCACCCACGACTTCCGTATCGTGTACGTGGCGGAGAACAACGCCCGGGCGACCCCTCTCATCTACTCGATCACGGGGCTGTGGTCCGCTCTCGCCGGCTCGATCCTCCTGTGGGGCCTCGTCCTCACCGTCTTCACGGCCTTGCTGGTGTGGCGGTACCGGCGCCAGGTCGAGGACGCCGTGGTGCGCTGGGCGACGCTCGTCCTCTACGTGACGACCGCCTTCTTCTTCGGGCTGATGCTCGGACCGGCCAACCCCTTCACCACCGTGCCGGGCACGGCGCCGGTGCACGGGGCCGGGCCCAACGCCCTCTTGCAGGACAACCCGCTCGTCGCCATCCACCCCCCGATGCTGTACCTCGGCTTCGTGGGGTTCACGGTGCCCTTCGCCTTCGCCATCGGCATGCTCGCCACGGGCCGGGTGGGGGAGCGGTGGCAGGCCGAGGTCCGTCGGTGGACGCTCCTGTCCTGGACGTTCCTCACGGTCGGGATCGTCCTCGGCGCCTGGTGGTCCTACCAGGTGCTGGGATGGGGCGGGTTCTGGGGATGGGACCCCGTCGAGAACGCCGCCCTCATGCCGTGGCTGTGCGGGACCGCCTACCTGCACTCCGTGCTCGTCCAGGAACGACGCGGGCTCCTGCGAGTGTGGAACGTGTCGCTCTCGGTCGCCACCTTCGCCCTCACCATCCTCGGGACGTTCATCACCCGCTCGGGGGTCATCCAATCGGTCCACGCGTTCACCGAGTCGTCGCTCGGTCCGCTCCTGATCGGCTTCTTCCTGGTGGTGGTGGTGGTGGGGTTCGGCCTCATCGCCTGGCGGGGTGACCGCCTCCGGTCGCCCGGTGGCATCGACGCCCCGCTGGGACGGGAGGGCGCCTTTCTCGTGAACAACCTGCTGTTCGTGGGGTTTGCCGCCATCGTGCTCCTCGGGACCGTCTTCCCGCTGCTGTACCAGGCGCTGAAGAACCAGCAAGTGACGGTGGGCGCCCCGTATTTCGACACGGTGGCCGTCCCGATCGGCCTCGCCCTCTTGCTCCTGATGGCGGTGGCACCGGCGCTCAGCTGGCGGAAGGTCGACGGCACGGTCCTGTGGCACCGCCTGGCCGTCCCGGCATGGCTCGGGGTGGCGGTGGTGGTGGTGTGCGTGGCCGCCGGCGTGCGCGGCGTGGAGCCCCTGCTCGGCTTCGGGCTGGCGACCTTCGGCGCCGCCTCGGCGGTCCGCTCCCTCGTGCTGTCAGTCCGGGCGAGCCGCCGGCACCGTGCCGGCGTGTGGCGTGGCCTGGTGGGCCGGACCAACGGCGGCATGATCGTCCACCTCGGGGTGGTCGTGCTGGCGGTGGGCCTGGTGGCGGCCACGTCGTTCCGGGCCCAGACGGTGTTGGCGCTCCACCGCGGCCAGCTGGTCCGCTACGACCAGCACACGTTCACCTACCTGGGGCTGCGCACCGTGGCGACGGCCCAGCGCCATGCCACCGAGGCCGTCGTCCGGATCGATCGCGGCGCCATCTTCCTCCCGGCCGTCAGCCAGTACGGGGGGCCGGGGTCGGAGGCGGTCGGGACCCCAGCCATCGACTCGGGGTTCTTCGACGACGTCTACATGACCTTCGACGCCATCGGCGGCACGGGCCAGGTGACGGGGGCGCAGCCGATCCCCGGCCTGCCCAGCGGCTCGATCGCCTTGGGCGTGATCGTCGAGCCCCTGATGGCATGGATGTGGGCCGGCGGCCTCATCGTGGGCCTGGGCGGCCTCCTGGCGCTCGTGCCGGGCAGCCGGCGGCGGGCCACCGACCCCGTCTCGGCGCTCTCGCCGCTCGTCGCCGGGGCCTCGCCCAGCGGCACGACGCCGGAGGCGAGCGCCGGTCCCGGGCTGCCGGCGCCCGTCGGTGCGGGCAGCGGAGCCGAGCGCGCATGACCACCGTGACGGCCCCGCCCCGCCGGCCGGGGACCGGGCGTCGGCGGGTCACGCACCGAGCCCGATGGGTGGCGAGCGCGTTGGTGCTGGTCCTCGCCGCGGTGGCCGTTGTGGCGGCCACGCGTCCGTCCGCTCAGGCCACGCAGGTGGCCAGCTCCCTTCTCACACACCCGGCACCCGAGCTGTCGGGGACGACGCTCGGCGGCCGGCACTTCTCGTTGGCCAGCGACCGCGGGCGCTACGTCTACGTCAACTTCTTCGCCAGCTGGTGCCCGCCTTGCCAGCAGGAGGAACCGGCTCTCATCGACTTCGCCTTCCAGCAGCAGCGACAGGCGGGCGGTGCCGCCATGGTGAGCGTCGTGTTCAACGACTCGGTGGCGTCGGCGCGCCAGTTCGTCACCAAGTGGGGTGCCCGGTGGCCGGCGGTCGTCGACTCCGGCGGATCGATCGCCAACCGCTACGGTGTCGAGTCCCCGCCGACGACCTTCCTGGTCGACCCCCGGGGCAAGGTCGTCGGCACCTTCGCCGGCCCGGTGACGGCCAGCCAGCTCTCCGCCATGCTGGCTGCCGCACGCCACCACCCGGGGAGCGGCGGTGGCTGACGGGGCCACCGGTTCCGCTCCGCCCCCTGCGGCGGGGTCCCGTCCGACCCACTCGGCCCGGCGGCCCGCGTGGTACGCCCGGCCCCGGCTCGGGGTGCTCCTGGTGCTGGCGGTGCTGGCCGTCGCCCTGGCGTTCGGGAGCGGTCTGGGCAGCTCGGCCCCGCCGAGCGCCGCCGCCCGGGAGGCCGCCATCGACAGCCAGATCCGCTGCCCGAGCTGCGAGGACCTCTCCGTGGCCCAGTCCTCGGCGTCCGCAGCGATCGCCGTGCGCCACGAGGTGGCCCGCATGGTCGACGCCGGTCGGACCGACCAGGAGATCGAGCAGGCCCTCGTGGCGCAGTACGGGTCGTCGATCCTCCTGCGACCACCGACCTCTGGCCTCACCGGGCTGGTGTGGCTCCTGCCCGTGATCGGCGGCGCGGCCGCCGTCGCCGCGGTCGGCACCCTCTTCTGGCGCCGGGCGCAGCAGCTGCGCCGGCTCCGTGAGGAAGAGCCGTCCACGTGACCGACGCGGTGGAGGCGCCGGACGCGGTGGAGGGGCCCGCCGGCGAGGTCGCGGCCACCGAGGAGGCCGCCGGCCGGCCGGATCGCTGGCGGTTGCTCGACGAGCGCGACTTCCTCCGGCGGTCCCTGGAGGACGCCCGGGAGGAGCACGAGGCCGGGGACCTCGCGGACGACGACTACGCCATGCTCCGCCGGCGCGACGAGCGGCGGCTCGCGGAGGTCGAGGCCGCACTCGTCGCCGTGGACGATGCCGAGCGCCTCGCGGCGTCGGACGGCTGCTCGGACCAGGACCGGGACCGTGTTCGAACGGCCAGCGCTGCCGGAGCGCCCGTTGTGGCGTCCGCCGACGGGCGACCGAGCAGGCGCGACGCGGGGACGCGACCTGGCAGGGGCCGCCAGCGCGTCGGCTCGGCGCGCCGGGCCGCCGAAGACCCTCGCGGCCGTCGGCGGCGGCGGTGGTTGGCCCTCGGGGGCGTCGTGCTCCTGGTGGCCGGTGCCACCCTGCTCGCCTTCGAAGTGGCGTCGCCCCGCCTGCCGGGACAGACCCCGACCGGCAGCATCGACCTCAGCACGGCGCAGAAGGAGGCGAGCCTGCTGCAGGCCGCCCAAGCCGACGTGGACCGCGGTCACGCCTCCCAGGCCCTGCAGCTGTACGGTCAGGTCCTCGATCTCAATCCCAAGACACCGGTCGCGCTCGCCGAGTGGGGCTGGATCGAGTGGCAGGCCGCCACGGCGGCCAAGAAGGCCAACGCGGCCGCCGACGGCGAGGCGGCGGTCGCCAGGGCGGTCCAGCTCCAGCCCAGTCTGTATGCCGCCCAGTACTACCTCGGCACCATGCAACTGGCGGCGGGGCAGACCGCCGGCGCCGTCGCCCACTACCAGGCCTTCCTCGACGACCACCCGTCGTCGCCGTGGTTGGACGACGCCGCCCCCGACATCCGCAAGGCGTTCCAGGACGCCGGACAGCCGGTGCCGCCCGGCGTTCCGGCGGCGCCGACGACCTCCACCTCTACCCCGGCTTCCTCCTCCGCGCAGGGCTGACGGGCGCCGCTGCGGCCGAGTGCCCGGAGCAACGGGCGGTCCCCCTGACCGACGCGCCATCCGCGTTGCAAGGAAAGGACGGCCCCCAGCCGGTCGATAACCCGGACAGCCCAGCTGTCGCGCCGGTCGGGCGGCCGGCGTGGCGAGGGCAGGGAAGCGGCGCATGGAGGTGTCTTCTCCCGGTCACGCCAGGAGGGCGGGCCAGCACCCCCAGCCGCGGGAGGGGAGATGGCCACCGTCCGACCGGTCAGCCTCAGCGGCCGCCGCCTCACGTTGGCGGCGGCGTTCGCCGTGGGCGTGCTGCTGGCCGCGGGCACGGTCGCTCCGACCCCGACCGGTGCAGCCACCGGGATGGTGCCGCCCCGCAACCCGGCGGTGAACGTGCCGGCGAGCCCCAACGTCGCCGGCTCGGCCACGTGCACCCAGACGGCGAGCGGGTGGTCGTGCACGAATCCGTGCCTCACATCGCCCACTGTCACCTTGGTGGAGACCACCGCCTGCACCGACGACGCGCTGCAGGCCATCGACACCGCCCGTGCCCAGGAGGGCATCGGGCCGATGGAGCTCCCGTCGAACTGGTCCTCGCTCACACCGGCCGAGCAGCTCTTCGTCGTGACCAACCTCGAGCGCACCGCCCGTGGGCTCCCTCCGTACGTCGGTCTGGTGGCGACACTCGAAGGGAGCGCCGAACAGGGCGCGAGCGCCGGCGCCGATCCCAATCCCTCGGCGCCGTTCCCGTTCGTGTCCGCGAGCTCCATCTGGGCGGCGAACTCGGTGAACCCGCTCGCCGCCGACTACGAGTGGATGTACGACGACGGGTGGAGCGGCTCGGGCGGCCAGACCAGCAACGTCGACTGCACCTCGCCCACAGCCACGGGCTGCTGGGGCCATCGCGACGCCATCCTCGGCTTCGGCTCGTGCACGAACTGCGTCGTGGGTGCCGGCTTCGCCCAGAACACCTCGAGTGGCTGGGGGACCTCGTACACCGAGCTGTTCGTCGAGCCGGCCGGCTCGGGCCCGGCGCCCTACTTCTCGTGGGCGGCCGACGTGCTGCCCTTCTTGGGCGGATCGGCGGCCCCTGCCACCACGGCGTCGGCGACCGGCGGCTCGTCCACCGGTGCCCCGACGGTGGGCATGGCTGTCGCCCCAGGCGGTCACGGCTACTGGGAGGTGTCCGCCGACGGCGG
>DAHUZJ010000080.1 GCA_027306585.1 Acidimicrobiaceae bacterium
GCCCGCGGTGCCCGCGGTGCCCGCGGTGCCCGCGGTGCCCGCGGTGCCGCCCTGGAAGGAGACGCCCGTGAGCCGCAGCCCCTGGGCGGCCGTCACCGTCTCCTCTTGGCTCGCGGCGGCGAAGTTGGGTGCGGAGGTGGAGGAGCTGGCGGATGCGTTGGCGCTGACCGTCACCGTGCCGGGGGTCGAGTTGCCGAGCCAGAGCGTCGCCGACGACGCTCCGGCCGGGATGGTGACGCTGGACACCGGCGGACCTGTCGCCGTGGAGGAGATGGTGGTGCCCGCCGACGGGTTGGCACCGAGGACCACGTCGAGTGTCCCTGTGGTGAGCGGGGACCCTGTCGGCGTCTCACGCTCGACGGTGATCGGGCCGAGGTCGGCGGACGTCGCCGGCGGGCCCGTCACCGGCGTGCTCGTGAACACCAGTTGGTTGGCCAGCACGGTGAAGGCTGCCGATGCCTCGGCGCCGGTGCCGTCGGTGACCGTGACCGTGCCCGGCCCAGGCGGCGCGTTCACCGGGATGGTGATCCGGCAGGCCGCGAGGTCGAGCGGGACGGCGGGGAGCGTCCCGGTCGAGTCGGTGGCGGCCGGCGTGCACGTCGTCGGGGTGAGGACGCCGGCCGCGAGGCCTTGTGGGGCGAAGGAGAAGGTGGCCGGCGAGCTGGCGGAGAAGCCGTCCCCGTTCACGGTGACGCTGCCTCCCGGCGGGCCCTGGGTCGCCGACAGGGAGACGGCAGGGACGACGGTGAACGGGGCGGTCGCCGAGTCGCCGTCCTGCCGGCTGGCCGTGATCACCACCTGGCCACCGGGCACCTTGGGCAGGGTGACGGCGGCCGTCCATGTCCCCGAGGGGGTGACCGGGGAGAGCCCTGTGAGCGGGAGGAGAGCGGCGCCGACGGCGGCGCCGAGCGTGCCGCCCGTGGTGAACCCGGTGCCGGTCAGGTGGACTACCTGGCCGGGTGCCCCCCGCTGCGGTGTGACCGACAGGCGGGCGGGGGCTGGGGTGGTGACCGCCAGGGCGTTGCTGCTGGTGCTCGTCCAATCGTGGTCGGCGGCGACGACCACGTAGGTGTAGGTCGCGCCGGCCTGCGCCGTCGTGTCGGTGCACGACGTCACCGCCACAGGGCCGGCACAGCCGCCGGTGCCCAACGCGTCAGTCGGCGATGGCGTGCAGCCGCTGCCGGAGCAGCGCAGGACCAGGTAGGTGGCCGTGGCCGTGGCCGTGGGCGGACCCGCCCACTGCAGCGGCACGGTTGTCCGCGTCACCGGTCCGCTGAGCGCCAGCCCGGACGGCGCATCGAGGTTCCCGGCTCGGACCTGCCCTGTACCTGTCGCGGCAAGGGTGAAGACCGCGAATGCCGTGCCCCCGAGGACGAGCGTCACGGCCACGGCCACGGCCGTGGCCACGGCCACGGGCGCGGTCACCAGGCCAAGGCGGACGCGGCGGACGGCGTGCGCTCGCCGGGTGGGGAGCCCCCCCCGCCCCTTGTTGCGTCGCCGGTGGGCTCCCGCCGTTCGCCGCCTCATGACGCGGCCACCGCGGACAGCTCGATGTGGATGGTGAACATGGCACCTTGGCACGCCGACGGCGCGTCCGCCGCCAGCCGCACCAGGTCACCCAGCGACTCGGTCCCGGAGGTGGTCCTGGCGGGGATGGTGAACGGAGGGAACGTGAGCGGCGTCGCCTCGGCGACCGTGACGTCGGTTGCCGGGCATGTGGCCGTGGAACTGCTGGACACGGACGCCGCCGTCACTGCCGTGACCTCCACCGCGAAGGGGTTGGGATTGGTGACCGTGAAGGCCACGGTCCCGGTCGTGCCTGGGTACAAGGTGCCCGTGCTCGTGGCCGCCTGGACCGAGAGGCCGACGGGGGCGGCGACTGCACCGGCGCCGCTCGCCGTGGCCGTCGTCGAGAAGTAGGCGTAGGCGACGCCTCCCTGGGCGACGAGCAGGAGGGCGAAGGCAGCCAGGGCGGCCACGAGGTGCCAGCGGAACCGCCGGGCCCGGTCGGCCACTGCTTCGTGCGCCGGGGCCATCAGCACGCCTCCGTTCGCCGGGTCGACGCGACGCTGTCGCCCGAGACGGCGGCACGCACATCCCCGCGTCCGGGCGGGCGGTCCATTCAGCGAGTCCTGACGGTCAGCGTGAAGCTGATGGTGCAGCCGCTCTGGTCGTACATCGGTGTTGTGTGCAGCGTGAAGGACGGGTCCGAGGTCGATGTGCCCGCCACGGTGGTCGTGCCCGGCCGCACGGTGCCGACGGTTGTCACAGGTGTCGTGTGCGTGACCAGCGGCGAGTGTGCCGAGCCGGACGTTGTGCAGTCGGTGGTGGTCACGGCGCCGATCCTCGCCCTGCCGACGTGGACATCGCGCGTGTTGGGGTTGGCGACGGTGAAGTCGGCGAACGCCGGGATTGTGGTCGCCACGAACGTCACCATCGTGGCGGTGAGCGCCACCGCCGCCGGCACGGTGATGGTCCCCTGCCCGTCGGCGTAGCTGAGCGGCGCCGTGACGTACGCCACTGCGAGCCCGGCGGAGCCGAGTGCCAACCCGAGCGCCAGACCGACGACCACATGCTTCCTCTCTACAAGCCTCGACAGCGTGGTGCTCGTCAACTCGCCCCCTGGCCCGTACCGAGCGGTCGCCCCGCCCTCCTGCTTCCACCGGCGGGGCCGGGCCACGGAGCCGACAGCGCTCCGTGGCCCGACCCTGCGGCACCTGCGGCCCTGGGTGCGGCGCGGTGCGTCCGCACCTCGGCGTGCCCACGGGGTCGCATCGCGGAAGACCCGCTCCGACCTGCTCCTACACGGACAGCTTGTAGGTGATGGTGCAGTCGCTCTGGTTGTATGTCGGTGTGTTGTGCAGCGTGAAGGTGGGGTTCCTGTTCGATGTATTGGTGACGCTGGTCATACCGGGTGTGACTGTCCCGACCGCGTGGCTGCCTGTCGTGTTCGTGACCAGCGGCGAGTGATGGTTGCCAGTCAGTGTGCATGTCTCGGTCCGCACTGTGCTGACCCTGGCCATGCCGAGGTGCACTCTGGACCCGTTGGGGTTTGTGATGCTGAAATTGGCAAACGTCGGCGTTGTGGTCGCGGTGAACACCACTGTTGTGGCAGTGATGTCGACCGCCTGCGCCGTGTGGACGCTGCCGCTTCCGGTCGTCGACGCCGTCGGCGCCGCGATGAACGCGAAGGCCAGCCCTCCGCTCCCCACCGCGAGGCCGGCTGCGGCTGCAATGGCAACAAACTTCTTCTTGAAGGTTGGAAGTCGCACTTCCACTCTCCTTGTCTCAATGCCCTGTCTCAATGCCCTGGGGTAGCTGCCTGTGCCTCCTTCCTGGGGTTCGGTGGGGAGTGCTGTGGTAGTCGAAAGGCCTACGGTGCTCAGCCACCTGCCGGCGCGTCACGGGTCGTCGCCGGTCCGCGGCGGCTGCTCGCGGCGACCTCCTGCGGCGGCGCGCGTCGCCCACGGGTGCGGAGGAAGCAGCCAGAGCACCGGGATCACGAGGAGGACGCCGATCACCCACACGCTGTGAAGGGCGGCAAAGATGTCCAGGCGCCTTCCCGGGTCGACGGAATGGGCGATCGCCCCCCCGGCGGCCATCACTCCGAGTGCGACGCCGTAGATGAGGACGAGACTGCCGACCGCCACGAGGAGGCTCTGCCACCGCGTGAGGCGGTCGTGATCAGCGGTGGGCGTTGGGACCTCAGCTGCCGGCAGCGCCGCGAATTCCTCGAAGGAAGTCTGGGTCATCGCCTCGTCCCCCTGGGACTCGTTCGTCGCGGCGGCCATGCCGCCTCTGGCGTTCCCTCGCTCGCGCCGGGCCGCCTGTCAGGCCACCGTCTCTTTCGTTCGCCCCGTGGGGCGCCTGTCCCTGTACATTTCTAAGCCGCTCCGCAAGTAGTGGCCATCGTCAAACTTGATGAGAGTCGGCAGCGTCGCGTGCGGGCGACGCGCCGGGGAGCGGTCGGGACCTGCTGGTACGGTCACCGAATTGCGCGTATCTCAGCCGGCTTTGCCTGCTCCCCTCCATGACGCCAGTGCCGGTCGGCGGTAGGCGCTGCAGGGCGAGCACCCACCAGCCGGCCGGTCAGGAGCGTCGGCGGACGCCGGGGTGCAACCGGCGGACGGCGACCCGAAGGGGAAGCCAATGGCACGAGCTGGCATGCGGCCGGTGTCCGACGCCATCCTCGCCCGCCCCGGCGCCCGCCTTCTCCGCCTCCGGTCCCCGCCCTCGACTCGGTGGCGGCCACTGTGGGTGGGGCGACGTCCCGAGGCACGAACCCGTGGATATGGGAACTTGCGCGCGCTACATTCGCTCGAGACGCCCGAGCAGGAAGCCACGGGGTCGCGAGGGGCCGACGAAGGAGTGGTGGTCGTGTCGGGCAATGGCACCGTTGTGCCAAGGTCCGTGCGGTACCGCGGTCCGGACCGACGGTTCCGTACGGTGGAAATTGCGCGATTGCGGGGAAGGCGCGTCGTCTCCGCGACGGTCATGGTGCTGGTGGCCGCCGGCAGCCCGGCGACCCTGCTCTTGCTCGAGCACCCGAGCGCTGCGACGGTGACCTCCTACCTTCTCGTGGCCTCGGGTCTGGCGTCGGTCGTGGCCGGCGGTGTCAGGCTCGTGTCGTGGCGCATGATCGGCCATGCGTTGCACGGCTGGCTCGGGTCCGCCTTCGTGGTCCTCGGCGTCCTCATCTTGATCACCACCGGTCTGTCCGGCGCGGGCGTGAGGTCGCTCCCGTCCGTCGGACCCGCCGACGCGCTCTTGAATTCGGTCGTCGCCGGCTTCCTGGTCTGGAGGGGCCTCACGTCCGACGAGGTCGAAGCCGGGTTCTCGCCGCTCGTCGCCGTGGAGTGCGGAGTGGGAGTGGCATTGTCGGTGGCGGCGCTGTGGGTCGGATTGCAGACGAACGGCGTGGTCCCCCCGTGGGCGTCCGGCGAGGCGGCGCGGTCCCTCTTCTACGCCCTGTCAGGGGCGGTATGGGTCTCGCTCGCCGTCCTGGCGCGTCGCCTGCATCCCTCCGTACGGCCGACAGCACTGGCTGTGGGCTTCGTCGGCATCGGTCTCCTGGTGCGGGCCGGCGGGTCCTCCAGCTGGGGCCTGACACTGGCTTCGTCCGTGCCGATCTTCTTGGGGATGTCCTTCGCGTTCGGCACGGCGCTGGCGCGCCTCGACGCGGTGCTCAGCAGCGACGACAGGCGCCACCGGCGCCTGCAACAGAAGCTCGACGCCAGCCGGCGCAGGGTCGAGAACAACCGGAAGGCGGCCGAGGCGTGGCTCCACGACCTGCGGAACGCCGTCGCCGCCCTCCAGGCCGCCGACGCCGTGCTCCGGTCTGCCCCGGATGGCTGGCTGGAAGCTCGTGCTGCCATGGCCGACTCGGTGACGGCTGAGCTCGCGTGGCTCCACACGCTCGTGGAGTCGGTTCGGCAGTTGCGCCCGACGTCGCTCGACCTCGAGAGCACGTTGGAGCCGGTGGTGGCGGCGGAGCGCCTCCTCGGTGCGGACGTACGCGTCGACATCGCCGGGGTCACGGTCTTCGCCGACCGGGTCGGCCTCAACCGGGTGGTGCAGAACGTCTTGGCGAACGCCCGGCACCACGCACCACAGAGCACCGTCGAGATCGCCGCCACGGTGCGCGGTCGGTTCGTGGAGATCGCGATCCGCGACCACGGGGCGGGGATCCCTCGTGCGGAGCAGGCGTCGATCTTCCAACGCGGGGTACGTGGTTCGTCGAGTGCGGCGACGCCGGGAAGCGGTCTGGGCCTCTATGTCGCCCGGTCGCTGGTCGAGTCGATGGGCGGCACGATCAGTGTCGGCGACGCCGCACCCGGGGCGCGCTTCGTGATCACGGTGCCCCGCGCCGGCAACGATCACCGCACGGCGAGTGAGGCGGAGGCCTCGCTGGGGGCGGCCGCCCACTTGGCACGTGTGCACTGAGAGGTCTCGCCGGACATGACCCGGATCGCCCTGATCGACGACCATCACCTGTTCAGCTCCTTGCTCGCGCTGGCGCTTCGAGCTCAGGGACTGGAGGTCGAGGTGCCCACGGTCACCACGGTGCCCGAGCTTCGCGATCGGCTGGGTGCCACGCGACCCGACGTGGTCCTGCTCGACCGGGACTTGGGGGCGGCCGGCAACGGTGAGGAGCTGATCGCTCCGGCGACCGCCGACGGGATGGCCGTCGTCGTCGTCGCTGCGATGCTCGACGACGACGCGATGGGCCGCTGTCTGGCCACGGGCGCGGTGGCCTGCGTCCCGAAGACCGCGCCGTTCGCCGACGTGCTGGCCACGGTCCTGGCCGTCGCGCGCGGGGACTGCCCGTGCCTGCCCGCCGAACGGAGGCGGCTCGTCGAGGTCTGGCGGCGGTCGGAGTCGAACGCCACGGTCCTCGCCTCGCGGTTCACCCACCTGACCCACTGCGAGGCAGAGGTCTTGGCCGAGCTGATCGCTGGTCACCGGGTGAAGGAGATCGCCGCGCGGCAGCTCGTGGCGAGCGCAACGGTCCGCACCCATGTCCGGTCCATCTTCGAGAAGCTGGGGGTGACGAGCCAGCTCGAGGCGGTGGCGCTGGCAGCCGAGGCCGGCTGGCACCCAGCGACGGCCCGGGCAGCACGCGCATTGTCGCCGGGGGCGTGACCGGGCCCTACAGGGGGGCTCGCCGCTGAGCCCGGCACCGGCCGCGCCCCCGAGGGGCGTACGGGCTCACTCGGCCGGCGGCAGGTCGACCGTGACGTCGGCCGGCGGCAGGTCGACCGTGACCACCTCGAGCTCGTGGTCGGCGTGCTGAGCCCGCAGGAGCTTCTTGTCGAACTTGCCGACCGAGGTCTTCGGGACCTCGTCGACGAACGCCCACCGCTCGGGGATCCACCACCGGGCCACCCGGCCCTGGAGGAACTCGACCAGCTCCTCGGCGCTCGGCTTCTTTCCCGGCACGGGGACCACGCAGACGAGCGGCCGCTCCTGCCACTTGGGGTCGGGCACCGCCACCACCGCCGCTTCGAAGACGTCGGGGTGAGCCATCACCTCGTTCTCCAAGTCGACCGACGAGATCCACTCGCCGCCGGACTTGATGACGTCCTTGGTGCGGTCCGAGATCGTCATGTAGCCGCTGGGGTCCAGCGCGCCCACGTCGCCGGTCCGGAGCCAACCGTCGTGGAACCGATCGGGGTCGGGGTTCTTGTAGTAGGCGCCGGTCACCCATGGCCCCCGGACCTCGAACTCCCCCACCGACTCGCCGTCGTTCGGCAGGATGCGGCCGTCCGGGTCGACCACCCGGACCTCCACACCGAAGATCACCCGCCCGGCCTTCGCCCGGTAGTCGATCTCCTCGTGCGGCGGGACACCGGCCGGGGGTATCGCCACCGCCGCCACCGGGCTGGTCTCGGTCATGCCCCATCCTTGGGTGAGCGGGATGCCCACCCGCTCCTCGAACGCCTCGATCAGGGCGCGGGGCACCGCCGAGCCGCCCGCGGTGACCGTGCGGAGTGACGACAGGTCGATGTCGGGTCCGGCCGCCCGCAACAGGTCGTTCCAGATGGTGGGCACGCCGCAGGCGACGGTGGGCCGTTGCTCGGCGATGATGCGAGCCAGGTGCTCGCCCTGGAGGAACATCTGGGGCATCACCATGTCGGTGCCCGCCATGTAGGCGGCATAGGGCGTGCCCCAGGCGTTGGCGTGGAACATGGGCACGATGGTGAGGAGCCGGTCGTGGTCGGTCATCCCCACCGCCGAGGCCGAGGTGATGGCCATGGAGTGCAGCACCGTGGAGCGATGGCTGTACACCACGCCCTTGGGGTCGCCGGTGGTCCCGCTCGTGTAGCACATGGCGGCGGCGTCGCGCTCGTCGAGGACCGGCCAGGTGTAACCGGGCTCCTCGGCGGCCAACAGCTGCTCGTAGTCGAGCGTCTCGCCCAGCCCGGACGTGTCGCCGCCGCCCGACACGATGATCCTCTTCACGTCGGGCAGGTCGTCGACGATGCGGGCCAGCAGTGGCGCCAGGGACCCGTCGACGATGACCACCTTGTCCTCGGCGTGGCGGACCACGTAGGCGAGCTGGTCGGGGAAGAGCCGCACGTTGAGCGTGTGCAGGACGGCGCCCATGGCGGGCACCGCGAGGTAGGCCTCGAGATGGGTCTGGTTGTTCCAGCAGAACGTGCCGACGCGGTCGCTCGGGCCGACCCCCAGCCGCCGGAGCGCCGCTGCCAGCCGCTCGGCCCGCTCGCCGACCTCGGCGAAGGTGGCCGTCCGATAGCTCCCCGGCTCCACGGTCACGACCTGCTTCTCGCCGAAGACGAACTGCCCGTGGCGGAGGATGCTGCTGATGAGCAGCGGCACCTCCTGCATGGTGCTGCGCATGTCGCTCCCTCCCCTGTGCGGCCGATCGCCCCGCCCGGCTCAGCGTAGTGGGACGACCGTTCGGGTGACGAGGCGTCACCGGAGCGAGGGCGGCGACGGGCGTGCCGAGCCGCCGGACGCAGTGCGAGCGGAGGTGCGGCGGCGATGCGGCGACTGGGACGGATGGTGGCGGCCTCGGTGGCCGCCGGCGCGCTGGGCCTGGGTGGGTGCACCGCGTTGGCGGCGAGCGCCGCGGCGCCGCTGGTCGGCGCCGGTCCCGGTGCCGCCACGGGGGGAGGCGCCGGCGGGGCGACAGGGGGTACGGGTACCGGCCCGGGGGCCGGCGGGGCGGCCACCGGACAGGGGGCGGACACGTCGCCGGCGGTGCCGGCGGCCTGGGAGTCGCTCGAGCGCGGCGCGGCGACCACGTGCACCGGGTTGCCGTGGTCGGTGCTGGCGGCCATCGGGCGGCTCGAGAGCGACAGCGGGCGATCCGGGGCCCCCGGCGTCGCGTCGGGGCAGAACGCTGCCGGCGCCGAAGGTCCGATGCAGTTCGAGGCCGCGACCTTCGCTGCGTACGCGGTCGCGGGGCCGGGCGGGGTCCTTCCCCCGTCACCGTACGATCCGGTGGACGCCGCCTACACGGCTGCCGCCTTGCTGTGCGCCGACGGCGGCGGCACCTCGGGCGGACTCTACGGCGCCGTCTGGGACTACAACCACACAACCGGCTACGTGGCCACCGTGCTGGTGCTGGCACGCGCCCTCTCGGCCGACCCGGCGATGGACGGCGCGACGGCGACCGCCCTGGGCTTCGCCACCGCACAGCTGGGCGCTCCCTACCGGTGGGGCGGCACCGGCCCCAACGGGTACGACTGCTCCGGCTTGGTGCAGGCCGCCTACCGCGCTGCGGGGGTGGACCTTCCCCGCGTGGCGCAAGCGCAGTACGACGCCGGGCCGCCGGTGGGTCCGGCGACACCTCCGCTGCCCGGCGACCTCGTGTTCTTCGGCTCCTCGCCCGGTGACGTGACCCACGTGGGCCTCTATGTCGGCGGGGGCGAGATGATCGACGCGCCGCACACCGGCACCGTGGTCCGCCTCGAGCCGACGCCCATCGTCCCGGGCGACCGCTGGGGAGGAGACGTCTACCTCGGGGCCACGAGACCGGGCGGGCCGTGACCTCCCGTGCCGAGGCCGTGACCTCCCGTGCCGAGGACTAGGTCCACGGCTCCCAGTGCCCCTGCCACGGCTCGCAGCGGACGACGGCTGGGCTGTCGCGCACGTGGTCCCACTTGCGACCGTAGAAGACGTCGTCGGGGACGTCCCAGTCGCCGTACTGCTCGCGAAGGTAGCGGTCGAGGTCGCCGGCGCAGAGCCACCGGGTGCCGTAGAGGGGCTCCGTCGGCACCTTCGCCTGGTAGGTCACCTCGGTCTCCACCTCGACCTCACGGGGCGCGGCGTGGTCGCGCCGGTCCGTGAGGTAGGTGATCCAGTGCTCGCGCTCGTCGCGTCGGAAGCAGCGGAGGAGGTCGATCCACACCCCGTCGTGGCGCAGGCGGCACGCCGTGGTGGTGCCGGCGTTGCTGACCAGGCGGTGGACCGGCACGAAGCCCTCCGCCCGCAGGTTCTCCAGGGTGGCCATCAGCGCATCGTGGTCGGTGTCCTCGTAGCCCAGGTCGACGTCGACGAGGTCGTTGCGCAGCGCCTCCCGCGACCGGGCGTACCCGATGGCCAGCCCACCCATGAGCCACAGGCGGCCCTCCACCGGAGTGCCGGCGAGCGCCCGCTCGAGGTGGTGAAGGGTGTGCTTGAGCAGGGCGCGGCGCACCGGCACGCTGTGCCCTGCACCCGGGGGGAAGAGGTGGCGGGCCAAGAGGTAGGCACCCCGGCGGGCAGCCGACAGTGCCCGTGCGCCGTCCGCCGGCGCCGGGTGCGTCTGCAGCGTCCCTGGCGCCACCCCTTCGTCCTGCCCGGGCCCGCCTGTGCCGGACATCGCGTCTCCCCTCCTGTGCTCCGGGTGTCCCCGGACCAGCCCAGGCTAGGCCTGTTGCGGCCCGGGTGCGATATCCGACGCCGACCGGGGACGGGTCAGCGGATGGCGAGCTGCCCGGGGACGAGCGGCGACGGCAAGGCGCTGTCCCCCGTGAGCCACAGGTCGACGGACGCGGCTGCCGACCGTCCCTCGGCGATCGCCCACACGACGAGGCTCTGGCCCCGGGTCATGTCCCCGCAGACGAACACCCCGTCGACCGTCGTCGCCCAGTTGCCGTCGGCGGCCACCGAGCCGCGGGCGTCGAGGCCCAGCCCCAGCTCGGCGACCACGCCGTGCCGTTCGGCGCCGGCGAACCCCATGGCGAGCAGCACCAGCTCGCACTCCAGCTCGAACTCGCTGCCGGGCACGGGCGTGAAGGAGGGGCGCCCGTCCTCGGTCCGCAGCTCGACCTGGTGGCCGCGCAGCGCCCGGACGGCGCCGGAGCCGTCGTCGACCAGCTCGGTGGCCGTCACCGAGTACAGCCGCTCGCCGCCCTCCTCGTGGGCCGAGGAGGTCCGGAGGATGATCGGCCACACCGGCCACGGATGCTCGGCCGAGCGGTCGCTCGGCGGCTCCGGCAGGATCTCGAGCTGGTGCACGGACGCCGCCCCTTGGCGGTGGGCGGTGCCGAGGCAGTCGGCGCCGGTGTCCCCGCCGCCGATGATCACCACGCGCTTGCCGGCGGCGTCGACGGGCGACGCCGGCAAGGCGCCCTCTTGCACGAGGTTGGCAGGCTTCAGGTACTCGAGGGCGAAGTGGACCCCGCGAAGCGATCGTCCGGGGACCGGGAGGTCGCGGGGTTGCGTCGCGCCGCCCGCCAGGACGACGGCGTCGTGCTCCTCGAGGAGGGTGCGGGCCGGGACGACCGTGACGTCCGGCGCGCACGCCGTCCCCGCTCCCCGCTCCTCCCCCGGCTCGTCCCGGCCGGCGGCCGCGGCCGGGACGGCCCCGTCGGGGGGCACTCCGACCGACGTGGCGCAGCGGAACTCGATGCCCTCCGCCCGCAACTGCGCCAAGCGGCGGTCGAGCACCCGCTTCTCCATCTTGAACTCGGGGATGCCGTAGCGCAGCAGCCCGCCGGGCCGCTCCGCCCGCTCGTAGACGACGACCGAGTGCCCGGCGCGTGCCAGCTGCTGGGCGCACGCCAGCCCGGCCGGGCCCGATCCGACGACGGCCACCCGCTTGCCGGTGCGCTCGCGGATCGGCTGCGGGCGGACCCAGCCCTCGGTCCAGGCCCGTTCGGCGATCTCGTGCTCGATGCGCTCGATGGTCACCGGGTCGGCGTTGATCCCGAGGACGCAGGCCGCTTCGCACGGCGCCGGGCACAGCCGCCCCGTGAACTCGGGGAAATTGTTGGTGGCGTGCAACCGCTCGATGGCGTCCCACCAGTCGTCGCGGTACACGAGGTCGTTCCACTCGGGGATGAGGTTCCCGAGCGGGCACCCCTCGTGGCAGAAGGGGATGCCGCAGTCCATGCACCGGGCACCCTGCGCACGCGCCGACTCGACCGGGAAGGGCTCGTACACCTCACGCCAGTCGCGCAGCCGCACCGGGATCGGGCGCCGCCGGGGGAGCTCCCGGCCGTACTCCAAGAAGCCGGTGGGCTTACCCACGAGCCACCATCGCCATGACCGCCTCGTCCACCGGACGCCCCTCCTCCTTGGCTCGCGCCGTCGCCTCCAGCACCCGGCGGTAGTCGCGGGGCATCACCTTCACGAACTCGCCGACCGAGTGCTCCCAGTCGGCGAGCAGGCGCCCGGCGACCGTCGAGCCGGTCTCCTCGAGGTGCCGGCCGACGATCGCGTGGAGCCAGGAGCGGTCCTCGGCGGCCAGCGGCTCGGCCTCGACCATGCCCGGGTTGATACGCCCGGCGAACCGCCGGTCGGGGTCGTACACGTACGCCACACCGCCCGACATGCCGGCGCCGAAGTTGCGGCCGGTGGGGCCGAGCACCACGGCGACGCCGCCCGTCATGTACTCGCAGGCGTGGTCGCCCACGCCCTCGACGACGGCGACCGCCCCCGAATTGCGCACGCAGAACCGCTCGCCGACCTGGCCGCGGAGGAACACCTCGCCATCGGTGGCGCCGTAGAGGATGACGTTGCCGGCGATGATCTGCTCCTCGGCGGCAAAGGTCGCCGCGTCGTCCGGGCGCAGCACGAGCCGACCTCCCGAGAGGCCCTTGCCGAAGTAGTCGTTGGCGTCCCCGTGGAGCCGCATGGTCATGCCCCGCGGCACGAACGCCCCGAAGCTCTGACCGGCCGAGCCGGTGAACGTGAGCGTGATCGTGCCGTCGGGCAGCCCCGCGCCCCCGTACCTGCGGCTGATCTCGGAGCCGAGCAGCGTGCCCACGGTCCGGTCGACATTGGTGATCGGCAGCTCGACGTGGACCGGCACGGCGCCCTCGAGGGCGGGCCGGCACGCGTCGAGGAACCGGTGGTCGAGCGCCCGCTCGAGGCCGTGGTCCTGGAGACGGACGCAGCGGGTCGCCGTCTCGTACGGCGAGTCCGGCACCGCCAGGACCGGGGAGAGGTCGAGCCCGTTCGCCTTCCAGTGGGAGATGACCTCCTCGGCGTCGAGGAGGTCGACCCGGCCGATGGCCTCGTCGAGGCTCCGCAGCCCGAGGGCGGCGAGGTGCTCGCGCACCTCCTCGGCGACGTACTCGAAGAAGGTCACGACGAACTCGGGCTTGCCGTTGAAGCGCTCACGCAGCACGGGGTTCTGCGTGGCGATGCCCACCGGGCAGGTGTCCATGTGGCAGACCCGCATCATGATGCAGCCCGAGACGACGAGCGGGGCAGTGGCGAAGCCGTACTCCTCTGCGCCGAGGAGCGCCCCGACCACGACGTCGCGGCCCGTCTTCATCTGGCCGTCGACCTGCACGACGATGCGATCGCGCAGTCCGTTCGCCATGAGGGTCTGCTGGGTCTCGGCCAAGCCGAGCTCCCACGGGATCCCGGCGTGCTTGAGGGAGGTGAGGGGCGCCGCACCCGTGCCGCCGTCGTGACCGGAGATGAGGACGACGTCGGAGTGGGCCTTGGCCACACCGGCGGCCACCGTGCCCACGCCGACCTCGGCGACCAGCTTGACATGGACCCGGGCGGCGGGGTTGGCCGACTTGAGGTCGTGGATCAGCTGGGCGATGTCCTCGATCGAGTAGATGTCGTGGTGGGGCGGCGGCGAGATGAGCCCCACCCCGGGCGTCGAGTGCCGCGTCCGGGCGATCCACGGGTACACCTTGTGACCGGGGAGCTGGCCGCCCTCGCCGGGCTTGGCGCCCTGGGCGATCTTGATCTGGATGTCGTCGGCGTTGACCAGGTACTCGCCCGTCACCCCGAACCGGCCCGAGGCCACTTGCTTGATGGCGCTGCGCCGCAAGTCGCCGTTGGCGTCGGGCCTGAAGCGGTCGGGGTCCTCGCCGCCCTCGCCGGTGTTGGAGCGGGCGCCGAGGCGGTTCATGGCGATGGCCAGGGTCTCGTGCGCCTCCGCCGAGATCGAGCCATAGGACATGGCCCCCGTCGAGAAGCGCTTCACGATCTCGCTGGCCGGCTCGACCTCCTCGATCGGGATGGGTCCTCCCGAGGCCGGCTTCAGGCGGAGGAGGCCGCGCAGGGTGGCCGCATGCCGCGACTGGCCGTCGACAGCTGCCGTGTACTCCTTGAAGATCTCGTAGCGCTTCGCCCGGGTGGCGTGCTGCAGCTTGAACACGGTGCGCGGGTTGAAGAGGTGGACCTCGCCCTCCCGCCGCCACTGGTACTCGCCGCCGCCATCGAGCTCCCGGTGCGCGCGTTCGGCCGGGCGGTCGAGGTGCGCCAGGTGGTGCCGGCTGGCCACCTCTGCCGCCAGGACGTCGAGGCCCACCCCGCCGATCCGGCTGGCAGTGCCGGTGAAGTACTCGTCGACCACCTGGCGGTCGAGGCCGATGGCCTCGAACACCTGGGCCCCCGTGTAGGAGGCCACGGTGGAGATGCCCATCTTGGACATGACCTTGAGGACGCCCTTGCATGCCGCCTTGATGTACTGCTTGTGCGCCTGGCGGGGGGAGACCCCCTCGAGCTGGCCGCTGGCGATCATGTCGTCGATGGCGTTGAGGGCGAGGTAGGGGTTGACGGCAGCTGCTCCGAAGCCCATCAGGAGGGCCATGTGGTGCACCTCGCGGGCGTCGCCGGACTCGACGACCAGCCCGACCTTGGTGCGCGCCTTCTCCCGCACGAGGTGGTGGTGGACGGCCGCCGTGACGAGCAGGGACGGGATCGGCGCCAGCTCGGTCGTGGAGTTGCGGTCCGACAGCACGATGAGGTTGGCGCCGTCGTCGATGGCGGCCGACACGCGTGCACGCACGTCCTCGATGGCCTCGGCGAGGGCGCGTCCGCCGTCGGGCGTCGGGTGGCCGGCAACGCCGGCACCGGCCACCCGGAAGAGGGCGTCGATGGCGAACGCCTTGAAGCCCGGGGTCTCCCCGCGCTCGTTGACGTACATCAGCTTGGCCAGGTCGTCACGGTCGATGACCGGCTGCGGCAGGAGGATCTGCCGGCAGGAGCCCTGGGTGGCGTCGAGGAGGTTGCCCTCGGGGCCGACGGTGGCGGCCAGCGAGGTGACCAGCTCTTCCCGGATGGCGTCGAGCGCCGGGTTCGTGACCTGGGCGAAGAGCTGGACGAAGTAGTCGTACAGCAGGCGCGGGCGCTCCGAGAGGACGGCGACCGGCGTGTCGGACCCCATCGAGCCGATGGGCTCCTCCCCCGTGCGGGCCATGGGTCCCACGATGATCCGCAGCTCTTCGGTCGTGTAGCCGAACAGCCGCTGGTGGGTGACGACGCTGGCGTGCTGCGGGGTGAGCATGAGCCGAGGAGGGAGCTCCTCCAGGCGGACCTGGTCCTTGGCCAGCCAGTCGGCGTACGGGTGCTCGGCGGCCAGCTCGGCCTTGATCTCGTCGTCGTCGACGATGCGGCCCTGGGCGGTGTCCACGAGGAACATCCGACCCGGCTGGAGCCGGCCCTTGCGCACGATGGTCGCCGGGTCGAGGTCGAGCACGCCCACCTCGCTGGCCAGCACCACGAGCCCCTCGTCGGTCACCCAGTACCGAGCGGGCCGCAGGCCGTTGCGGTCGAGGACGGCGCCGGCGACCGTGCCGTCCGTGAACGCCACCGCCGCCGGGCCGTCCCACGGCTCCATCAGCGAGGCGTGGTAGCGGTAGAAGGCGCGCCGGTCGGGGTCCATCTCCTCGTTGTTCTCCCACGCCTCGGGGATCATCATGAGGACGGCGTGGGGCAGCGACCGGCCGCCGAGGTGGAGCAGCTCGAGGACCTCGTCGAAGGTGGCGGAGTCGCTGGCCCCCGGCGTCACCACCGGGAACAGGCGGGAGAGGTCGCCGGGGATCAGGTCGGTGGCCAGCAGCGCCTCGCGGGCACGCATCCAGTTGCGGTTGCCGGCCAGCGTGTTGATCTCGCCGTTGTGGGCCAGGTACCGGTAGGGATGGGCGAGCGGCCAGCTCGGGAAGGTGTTGGTCGAGAACCGGGAGTGCACCAGCGCCAGGCCGCTCTCGAGCCGCTCGTCCGAGAGGTCCGGGTAGAACAGCCGGAGCTGGTGGGAGGTGAGCATCCCCTTGTAGACGAGGGTGCGGGCGGAGAGGGACGGGATGTACACGCTCTCGACGGTGTGCTCCACCCGCTTGCGCAGCACGTAGGCCAGACGGTCGAGGTGCAGCACTTCGGCGGCCGACGCCTCGGCCTCGGTCGGGGACCCTTCGCTGGGCGCGACGGGCGCCACGACGACCTGTTCGATGCGGGGCTGGGTGCGCCGGGCGGCATTGCCGAGGGTGGAGCCCTCGACCGGGACCGGGCGCCACCACAGCACGGACAGACCCTCCTCCGCGGCCAGGGCGGTGAACTGGGCGCGGGCCTTCTCGGCGTCGTCGACCTCTTGGGGCAGGAAGACGGTGCCGGTGGCGTACCGGCCCTTCGGGGGGAGCGCCACCCCGGCGTCGGCGGCCAGCGCCGAGAGCAGCTTGTGCGGCACCTGCACGAGGATCCCGGAGCCGTCGCCGGTGTCGACTTCCGCCCCCGAGGCCCCCCGGTGGGCCAGGCGCTCGAGCACGGTCAGGCCCTGCTCCACGATGCGATGGCTGGGACGGCCGTGGAGGTCGGCGACCATGCCCACCCCGCAGGCGTCATGCTCGAAGTGCGGGTCGTAGAGCCCACCGTGCGGTGGCTGGGGCATGCGGCTGGCGGCGGTGGCCGTCAGGGTGTCCACGGTCGTCGTCTCCCGGGTCCTGGCCGTCGGCGCGCCGACGGCACCTCTCCAAGTTGGGGTCTGCCACCCGGGACGACGCTGGCCCTGCAGCAGCACGACCACTATACCGCCGTAGGATCGGCTCAATGACGGCCGACGTGGTGTTCGTGGGGGGCGGGGTCATCGGGTTGTCGGGCGCATGGGCTGCGGCACGCGCCGGCCTCAGCGCGACCGTCGTGGACCCCGCACCGGGACGCGGCTCGTCCTGGGTCGCCGCCGGCATGCTGGCCCCGGTGACGGAGGCGACCTTCGGCGAGGAGCACCTGGTGCGGCTCCTGGTGGCGGCTGCCGGGCGGTGGCCGGACTTCGCCGCCGACCTGGGCTCGGCCACGGGCACCGACGTCGGTTACCGGCCCTGCGGCATGGTCGTCGTGGCCGCCGACCCGTCCGACCGCTCGGTGATCGACCAGCTCCTGGGCTACCAGCAGCGGCTGGGGCTCGCCGCCCGGCGCCTGTCGGGGACCGAGTGCCGGCAGCTCGTCCCGGCGCTCGCGCCGGGCGTGCGCGGCGGGGCCGAGATGCCCGGTGACCACCAAGTGGACAACCGCAAGCTCGTCGGGGCGCTGCTCGAGGCCTGTGGCGGCGCCGGCGTGACGTTCGTGGCCGACCGGGTGACGGCTGTGGTGACGGGCCCCGACGGCGCGGCCCGAGGGGTGCACCTGGCGGCCGGTGGCGACCTCCCGGCGGGCGCCGTGGTGGCGTGCGCCGGAGCCGCCACGCCACTGTTGGACGGGGTGCCGCCGGGGACGTTCCCGGCAGTCCGGCCGGTGAAGGGGCACGTCCTCCGGCTGCGCGGACCCGCCGACCATCCCCTGCTGGAGCGGACGGTCCGGGGTCTCGTGCACGGGCGACCGTGCTATCTCGTCCCTCGAGCCGATGGCCGGCTCGTCGTCGGCGCCACCTCCGAGGAGCGCGGCTTCGACACCACGGTGCAGGCCGGGGCCGTCCATGCCCTGCTCGACGACGCCCGGACGCTCGTGCCCGGGATCGACGAGCTCGAGCTCGAGGAGAGCATGGCAGGGCTGCGCCCCGGTTCCCCCGACAACGCCCCGTTCGTGGGCTGGACCGGGGTGCCCCGGTTGGCGGTGGCCACGGGGCACTACCGCAACGGGATCCTCCTCACCCCGCTCACGGCCGAGGGGATCGCGGCGGTGCTCACCGGCGAGCCGCTGCCACCGCCGCTCGACGGGTTCGGCCCGGACCGGTCCACGCCCACCACGGCCGGGCACGTGCGGTGAACGGCGCGCACGGCGCGCACCGGGGCGTTCGGGCCGTCGTGAACGGCGAATGGCGGCAGCTCGGCGACGGCACCACCGTCGCCGACGTAGTGGCGCTCGTCGCGGCCTCGGCACGGGGCGTGGCGGTCGCCGTCGACCGGGAGGTGGTGCCCCGCTCGGCGTGGGCGACGGCCGTCGTGCCCGACGGCGCCCGGGTGGAGGTGGTGACGGCCGCCGCTGGCGGCTGAACAGCTCCGCGAGTCGCCCGACGGCGGAGGCGATGGGAAGATCGCACCGTGGGACCTGGCGACGGGACGCAGACGGCCGAGGACCGGGCGGCGTTCGTGCTCGCGGGCGGCGGGACGAAGGGCGCCTTCGAGGCGGGGGCCATCCTGTACCTGGTGGAAGAAGAGGGCATCGTGCCCGAGGTGCTGACCGCCGCCTCGGCCGGGTCCGTCTGCGCCGTGGTCCTGGCCCAGGCGCGAACCCACGAGGAGATGATCAGCCGGGCTCGTGAACTGCGCCAGGACCTCCTGGCGCTCACCCACCAGGAGCTGGTCTTCGGCAAGCAGCCGTGGCTGGCCGCGCTCGAGGGCACCATGTTCGGGCGGGCCATCGAGCGGATGGTCGTGGAGCGCACCCGTCCGCCGGTGCCCGGTGCGGAGCGGCCGTCGGCCACGACGAGGCATCCCGCTCGTCGCCGCTGGCTCGACGTGGCGGCCGAGATCGCCCGCTCCCTCCCCCACCTCCGCCGCGCCCGGCGGGCCCTCCCGGGGCGGACCGGCTCGGTGCTCACGCTCGACCCGCTGGCTGCCGCGCTGGCAGCGTCGGGGGCCACCGCCCGGGCCGGGCCGCCGGGGGCCACGGGCCCTGGCGGTGATCCGGCGTCGGCCATCGGCCTGGTGGGCTCCCACGCCGACCTCCTGCGCGGCGCCGAGCCGGGTGCACCCGAAGGCGCCGGTATCGCGCCGATCGACCGAGCCCTGGTCGCTCGACCTGGGCTCGAGCTGCGAATGGCGGTCGTTGCCCTGGGGGCGGGGGCGCTGCGCTATGTCACCGGCGACGGCCGCATCGTGGCCGCTGACGCCGTGACGCCCGTGCCGGGACCCGCCGGTGGGCCCGTGGACCTGATCGACGGCGTGATCGCCTCCTCCAGCGTCCCGATGATCTTCCCGCCTCGGGCCATGGCGGGTGACGCCTACGTCGACGGCGGGGTGGCGAGCAACGTCCCGGTCGAGGCGGCGGCCCGGCTGGGCGCCACCCGGATCTTCGCCGTCCTCGCCGTGCCGCTCGAGCTGCCGCCGGACGGGACCGACTACACGCGGGTCCCGGCCCCGGCGGTGTTCCTGCGTGCCGTGGGCGCCGTCTCCTTCGCCGAGCGCCAACGTGCCAACTTGCGGCCGCCCCTCCCGCTGGGCACGTCGGTCATCGTCATCGACCCCACGGTCGACGTGGTCGGGCCGTTCGAGGTGTCCCAGGGGCTGATGCTCCTCGACATGGACTACGGCTGGATGCGGGCGGCCGACGTGCTGGCGGACGTCGACGAGCGCACGCGGCGGGTCGCCGCCTCGGCAACCGACCGGGTCGTGACGGCCCGTACGCAGGCCTGGCACCGCGAGGAGCAGGTCTGGGCCGCCGGATGGGCGTCCGGTGCCGACCGGTCGGCGCTGGCCGCGCTCAAGCACCAGGTGCGCGACGCCGTCTACGAGCGCAAGGGGTTGGGCCTCCCCACGCCGACCGATGCCGAGCAGTGGTGGTCCGGGTACGAGCTGCACCGCCGGCCCCGGCCGGCCGGACTGCCCGACGACCCGCTGGCCGTGTGACGGCGCCCCCCACCGGTCCGGTTCGAGGCGACAGGCCCGCTACGGGCAACGAGGGCTCAGCCTGTCGTCGTCAGCTTCGCCAGCTCCTTGGGCAAGGACGGCTGCTTGCCCGTGTACTTCTTCACCGGGCCGTTGCCCGCTGTCGAGGTGTACACCGGGCTCACCACCTTGGCGTCGGGCCAGGTGCCGGACGGCGTTGTGTAGGTGCCGGCTGACGCTGTGAGCTTCACGACCTCGCTCCCCATGTACCCGTAGTGCACCGTCTTCGAGTAGTTGAGGGGCACGAGGCCCGGGGTGTGGAAGGACTTCGCCTTGGTGTTGAGGGCGTTCATCAGGCTTGTCCGGGTCAGGTTCTTCCCGGCGGCCTTGAGGGCCTGCACGAAGGTGTAGGCGAGGGCGACCCCGTACTCGGTGTTCCCATCCAGACCGTGCTTCGACCACAGTGTCGCTGTGTACTTCTGCAGGATCGCCTTCGCCGCCTTGACCCACGCGTTCGTCGCTGTGTTCTCCGGCGGCATGTAGACGTTGGTGATCACCCCGTTCATGAGGCCCTTGGCCGCCGCCGCCTCGGACTTTGTCTTGGTGGCCAATGTCGTGAATGTGGCCAGCAGCGGGCCGACGGTCGGTGCGTCGGCCCCGACGTTGTCGATCACGTACTGGGGGAAGTAGCCGACCGCCGCTGCCGGCAGCATGGCCAGGGCGGTACCCGCGGGGATGGTCGCCATGACGACCACCTGCGCACCCGCTGCCTGGAGGGCCCCCATCTGCGTGGTCATGGCACCCACCAAGGTTGTGACGTCGTACGTCTGCGAGCTCACGACCTGGGACTTGGGCACCTCCATGTTGACGCCCTTCATGACGTCCTGGCCGAACTCTGTGTCCTGGTAGAGCTCGCCGATCTTCTCGCCCGCGAAGTGCTGCTTGATGTACGTGCCCAGGACCTTGCCGTCCACCGTGTACGGAGGCTGCCAGCCGAGCGCCTGCGGGTACTTCGGTGTGCTCCAGCAATTGCAGCCCGACTCGATGAAGAGCTGGGGGATCTTCTGGGAGTGCAGGTACTTCTGGATGGCCAGGTCCGTCGGCGTTCCCAGCGACCCGACGTCGGCGAAGATGTGATCTGTCAGCACCAACTTGCGCGTGAGCTTGGCCGTTGTCGACGGGTTGTACTTGTCGTCGAGGTAGATGTAGCGGATCTTGCGCCCGTAGATGCCGCCGTGAGCGTTGGCCCACCTGAACACGGCGTTCATGGCCGGGGCGATCTCGCTGTAGCCGGGGGCGGCCGGACCGGTCAGCGGCACGGTGGCCCCGATCGTGATCGAGCTCTTCGTCACGCCTGTGGTGCTGGCGGCGCCGGCGCCGGACGCTGAGCCGGCGTTGACGGCGAACGCGGCGAGCAGCATGGCGCCCGCCACCAGTGGCCGGTACAGGACCAGTCGACGTCCTCGGTTCCTCATGGTGGCTCCCTCCTCGTGTGGCTGGTGTCTCGGTTCGTCGGCGGGCGCTCCCACTCGCCGGTCTTCTGGATGTGGTCGTCGTCTCGTCAGGACCGCTCCCCGCCTTGGCGGGTCTCCGCGACGTCGGCTGCTGGCGTGCCGGTGCCCGGTCGCCGGTCATCCGGCACCCGGGTCGTGCGGGGGCCGCCCCCCACCGCCGGCGGGACGCCGTCGCCGCTCGCCGCCACCTCGGCGGCAGCCAGAGGACCCGCGCCCGGTGCCGAGCCGGCGCCGGAGCCTGGCCCCAGCGGGCCAGCGCGAGCGCCGGCCGCGCCGGCAGAGCCCCGTCCGGTGATGGCCACCCAGAGGCGGCGCAGCAGCCAACGGACGCCGCCCTGGATGCCGGTGGGAGCGACGAGGATGACCGCGATCAGGACGACCCCGAAGATGGCGTCCGAGAGGTAGGCGCTGGCGGACGTGCCCAGGGACAGCTGCTTGGACAGGGACGTGCTCCATGTCGGCATGTACACGAGGGCGATCGCTCCCCACCAGATCCCGACGAGGGAGCCGGCGCCGCCGAGGACCATGGCGGCCAGGAGGGCGATCGACAGCGACAAGGGGAACTCGCCGACGTTGACCACACCGGTGGAGAGGGCCAGGAGGGCGCCGCCGAGACCGGCGCACCCGGCGCTGATGGCGAAGGCCAGCACCTTGGTCCGGGCCACGTGGATGCCGGCCACCGCCGCCGCCACCTCGTCGTCGCGCACGGCCCGGAAGTTCCGCCCGAAGCGGCTGCGGACCAGGTTGGCCAACAGCAGGATGACCACGAGGGCGCAGAGGACCTCGATCCAGGCGAGCCACTGCTCGGAGCTGATCGATCCGGGTGCGATCGGCGGTGTCGTCGTCAGTCCCTGCTCCCCTCCGAACACCGAGCCGTACTGGGCGGAGAGCTGGGGCAGGCCCAGGGCGAGGAGGAGGGTCACGCCGGCCAGGTACGGCGGGCTGAGGCGGGCCGCCGGCACGCCCACCACCACGCCGGCGACGGCCGCGACAGCGGTTGCGAGCACCAGCTCGAGGGCCAGGTTCATCGGGCTGTGGACCTGGAGCAGGGCGAGGGCGTACGCCCCGATGATCATGAACGCCCCGTGGCCGAGGGAGAACTGGCCGTTCAGGCCCGTCAGCAGGCTCAAGCCGGCGAGCACGACGGCGTACAGGGCGATCTGGCCGATCTGGAAATCGTTGTAGGCGCTGACCGAGACGGTGAGCACGTAGAAGAAGGCGCACCCGAAGACGAAGAAGATGAGGTTGCGCACGAGCGGCTGGGGCGGCAAGTGCACCCGCTCGGCCGACCGGGCGAGCCGGTGGAGCGGTGACGGCGCCGGGGAGAGGTCGCCGACGGGCGGAGGGGCGGTGCTCGTCATACCCGGCGGGCCATCGTTCCGCCGAAGAGGCCCTGCGGGCGGGCCATGAGGACGATGAGGAGCAGCACCAGCGCGGCCATCGGCTCCACGTCCGAGCCGATGTAGCCCCCCGCGAAGGAGATGGCGAGCCCGGTGACCAGCCCGCCGAGGAGCGCTCCGAGCGGGCTGACGAGGCCTCCCAGGACGGCGGCGACGAAGCCGTAGATCAGGTTGAGGTCCATGTAGTACGGGCTGAAGGAGCTGAGCGGCGCCACCAAGAGGGCGGCCAGCGAGCCGGCGCCGCACGCCAGGGCCCATCCGAGGATGAAGAGGCGGCTGACCCGGACCCCGAGCAGGCGGGCCACCTCAGGCGAGAAGGCGGCGGCCCGCATGCGCAGGCCGACGTCCGTCCAGCGGAACAGGACCACGATGGCGGTCACCAGGACGAGCACCGCTGCCACGATGAACACGTCGAAGGGCGAGAAGGCGACCCGGGTCGTCCCGATGACCAGGCCCCGCTGCGAGAAGCCGGCCGGGAACTTCCGAGCGGTGTTGCCCCAGATGCTGCCGGCCACGCCCTCCAGGACGACGAGGAGCCCGATCGTCACGATCACCGGGTTGAGCGGTGACGTGCCCAGGAGCGGCCGCATGAGGGTCCGCTCCACCAGAGCGCCGAACACGAAGCCGATCGCCAGGGCGGCCACGAAGGCCGGCCAGTAGCCGATGCCCTGCTCCAAGAGGCTGTAGGCCAGGAAGGTGGTGAACATCCCCATTGCTCCCTGGCCGAAATTGATGACGCCGGTGGCTCGAGAGATGAGGACCAGGCCGAGGGCGATGGCAGCGAAGACCATGCCTTGGGTCACCCCGCTCAAGAGGACGTCGACGAAGAACCCCATGGATCAGAACCCCAGGTAGTGGTGACGGAGGTGGGCGTCGGTGGCCAGCCGCTCGGGCTTGTCGGCGAGGACCACCCGGCCCAGGTTGAGCACGATCGCCCAGTGGGCCACGGAGAGGGCGCTGCGAGCGTTCTGTTCGACCAGGACGGTTCCGATGCCCTGCCGGGACGTCAGCTCCCGGATCGTGGCCATCGTCTGGGCCGTGACGATCGGCGCCAGGCCGAGGGACGGCTCGTCGAGGAGGAGGAGGCGTGGGCGCGACACGATCGCCCGTCCGATCACCAACATCTGTCGTTCGCCCCCCGAGAGCGTGGCGGCGAGCTGGTGTCGCCTCGCCTCGAGCGGCGGGAACAGCCCGTAGATCTCGTCGATCGCCGCGCGGCGCTCGGGCCTCGGCACCCGGTAGAGCATCCCGAGACGCAGGTTGTCTGCCACCGTGAGCTCGGCGATCACCCCGCGCCCCTCAGGGACGTGGGCGATGCCCATCCGGGCGATCGTCTCGGGGTCCTTCCCGATCAGTTGCTGGCCGTCGAAGGTCGCGGTGCCCTCCCGGCTGCGGACGAGGCCGCTGAGGGTCCGCAGGAGCGTCGTCTTGCCGGCACCGTTCGCCCCCAGGACCGTGGTGATCACGCCGTCGGCGGCCTCGAACGACACGTCCTGGAGCGCCTCCACGGCCCCGTAGCGCACCGACAGGCCCTCAATTCGCAGCATCGCCGGGCTCCGTCGTCTGGCCGCGGGACCCCGCGCCGTCCCGTGGCCGCGCCGCTGCCGACGCCGGTTCCGGCGCCGGCAGCTCTGTCGGGGTGCTCACGGCGACGTCCACCGGCTCGCCCAGGTAGGCAGCGGTCACCTCCGGGCTGGCCTGCACCTCGGCGGGGGTGCCGGTCGCCACCACCTCGCCGAAATTGAGGACCACGATGCGGTCGCAGGTCGCCATGACGAGGTCCATGTGGTGCTCGACGAGGAGGACGGCCATCTCGTCGCGGAGCCGGCGGATCCTCGCCGACAGCTCGTCCATGTCGGCGGCGGACAGCCCACTGGCGGGCTCGTCGAGCAGCAGGAGACGGGGCCGGCTGATGAGGGCACGTGCCAGCGCCACCCGCTTCTGCACCCCGTAGGGCAGGGACCCGGGGAGCCGGCCGGCCCACTCGGCCACGCCGAGCTCGGCCAGGAGCGCCGCCGCCTCGCGATGGACGCGCCCCTCTTCGCGACTGGACCGCCACGTCCCGGTCAGGGCGGAGGCGAGGTCGGCGTGGAGGGAGGGCTGGGCGCCGCAGGCGACGTTCTCGAGGGCGGTCAGCCCCGGCCACAGCCCGACACCCTGGAGCGTCCGGGCGATGCCCAGCTTGCCCAAGTGGTGAGGGCGGTGGTGCCGCAGCGGGCGTCCCTGCCATCGGATGGCGCCGTGCGTCGGACGGACGAAGCCGGTGATGGCGTTGAACAGCGTGGTCTTCCCGGCCCCGTTGGGCCCGATGAGGCCCACGACCTCGTTGGGCGCCACGTCCAGGGAGACCTCGTCGAGCGCCGTCAACCCGCCGAAGTGCACCGACAGCTCGGCCACGACCAGCCCGCGCTCGGCGCTCGTGGTACCGGTCACCCGGTACACCTCGGTACCCGGGCACCCCCGTCGGCGCGTGCCCGGCCGTGCCTTCCCACCTGCCTGCCTCCCCCGTCCGGCGGGCGGTCACCGGACCATGGCGGCATCGTAATCACGAGGTAACGATTTGTCACTGGCCCCGTAATACAAATCCTCGGCGCCGGCGGGGAGCCACGGTGCGGCCGATGTGCCGTCGGTGGCCACCGCCTGGTCGGGACGCCGTAAGCTCCGGCGGTGTCCCGCGCCCGCACCCTGTCGGTCCGCGGCTGCTGAGATGGCGACTCTCGGTTCACCGGTCCTCCGTGTCGAGGACCGGCCGCTGCTCGTCGGCGCCAGCGCCTTCATCGCCGATCTCCAGCTCTCGGGTGTGCTGGACGTGAGCTACGTGACCGCCACCCTGGCCCACGGCCGGATCCGGTCGATCGACGTGGGCGCCGCGCGGGCGGTGCCCGGCGTGGTCGACGTGGTGACGGCCGCGGATCTCGACCTCGGTCCCGTCCCACCCACGAACGCCGCGTTCCCGAAGGAGATGGAGCGGCCGCTCCTCGCCGCCGACCGTGTCCGCTTCGTGGGTGAAGCCGTCGTCGCCATCGTGGCGGAGACGGCGAGCGCGGGCGCGGACGCCGCCGCGCTGGTGGAGGTGGAGTACGAACCGCTCCCTGCCGTGGTGGACCCCGAGGCCGCGAGCGGTGGCGAAGTCCTCCTCTTCCCCGAGGCCGGGACCAATGTCGTGCTGCGCCAGCAGGGCGGCGACGCACCGGACGCCCAGCAGGAAGCGCAGGAACCCGAGGTCGTGGTGCGGGGCCGTTTCGTCAACCAGCGGGTGGCGCCCGCCCCCCTCGAGGGACGTGCCGGAGCGGCACGGTGGGGGGACGACGGCCGCCTCACGCACTGGTCGTCGTGCCAGGGGCCGCATCCGGTGCGAGCGCTCATCGCCAACGTGTACGGCCTGGATCCGGCGGCGGTGCGGGTGATCGCCCCCGACGTCGGGGGGAGCTTCGGCGCCAAGGCCCGGCCCTACCCCGAGGAGCTGCTCCTTCCGTGGCTGGCCCGCAGGACGGGCAGGCCGGTGCGATGGGTCTCGCCGAGGTCGGCCGACATGGTCGGCCTCGGTCACTCACGGGCACAGGTCCAGACCGTGGAGATCGCGGGCCGCCGGGACGGGACCATCGCCTCGGTGGCCCTGCACGTGCTGTCGGACGCCGGCGCCTACCCGGTGATGAGCCCGATGCTGGCCGCCAACACCGGGCGGATGATGGGCGGTGCCTACCGGATCCCGCGGCTCACGTGGACGGCCGAGGCCGTCGTGACCAACACCACGCCGATCGTGTCCTACCGGGGGGCGGGACGGCCCGAGGCGGCCGCCATGATCGAGCGGGCCGTCGACCTGTTCGCCGCCGAGCTCGGGCTGGACCCGGTCGAGGTGCGTCAGCGCAACCTCCTGCAGCCGGCCGACTTCCCGTACACCACGCCGACGGGCATCACGCACGACAGCGGCGACTACCACGCGGCGCTCAATCTCGCCCTCGACGAGGTGGGCTACGAGCTGCTCCGCACCGAGCAGGCGGCGCGGCGCGCCCGGGGGGACCGGCGGCTGCTCGGCATCGGGGTGGCCACCTTCGTCGACCGCACGGCGGGGATCCCCAACAGCGAGTACGGCGCGGTCGAGCTGCGCCCCGACGCGACCTTGCTGGTCCGGACCGGTTCCAGCCCCTACGGCCAGGGGCACCACACCGCCTGGGCCATGCTCGTCGCCGATCGCACCGGGGTGCCGATGGCGCGGATCGAGGTGGTCCACGGTGACACGGACGTCGTCCCCCGGGGCGGGGTGACCGGCGGGTCGAGGTCGGCCCAGAAGGCCGGGTCCGCGCTGGTCGAGGCGTCCGACGCACTGGTCGCCGCCGCCCGCGAAGTCGCCGCCGGCGCGCTCGAGGCGGCGATCGACGACGTCGTGTTCTCGCCGGGCGACGGGGGCCGGTTCCACGTCGCCGGGACGCCGGCCGTCTGGCTCGGGTGGGCGGACCTCGCCGCTCGGCGCGCCTCGGATCCGCTGGCGTGCGAGGCAGACTTCACCGGCGAGGGGCCGACCTGCCCGTTCGGGGCGTACGTGGCGGTCGTGGAGGTCGACGCCGAGACCGGGGGCGCCCGCCTCGAGCGGATCGTCACCGTCGACGACGCCGGCACCATCCTCAACCCGATGCTCGCTCTCGGCCAGGTGCACGGCGCGGTGGCCCAGGGGGTGGGCCAAGCCCTCTTCGAGGAGATGAGCTACGACGACGCCGGCAACCCGTTGACCCCCACCTTGGCCGAGTACGCGGTGCCCTCGGCGTGCGAGCTGCCGTCGTTCGAGTGCTCGTTCGTCGAGACGCCCTCGCCGTACAACCCGCTCGGGTTCAAGGGGATCGCCGAGTCGGGCACCATCGGCGCCACGCCCGCCGTGCAGAACGCCGTCGTCGACGCCCTCGCCCATCTCGGGACCCGCCACATCGACCTCCCGGCCACGCCGGAGCGGATCTGGAGGGCGATC
>DAHUZJ010000083.1 GCA_027306585.1 Acidimicrobiaceae bacterium
TTTTCACTTGATGTAGCGTGATCTGATCTAGGTGAGGGGTGAGCGACGCCGCTCGGCTGCGACGGGCGCCCTCGTGAGCAGCGAGGTGACGGGCTGGATGGTGCAGGACCACGGGGCAATGCTCACCGCCGAACCGACCGATCGACCGGCCACCAACGGCTCGGGGGCCGGCGCCAGGGCGGACCAGGTCGTCGTGGCCGTGGCGATCGCCACGGCGATCGCAGCCTTCGCGCTGGTGGCCCTCGGGAGCACCGTGCGGGTCACGAACTCCGGCATGGGCTGTCCGAGCTGGCCCCTCTGCTACGGCCACGTCGGGCCGATCGACCGGTTCCACGCCTTGCTGGAGCAGTCCCACCGCTACCTCGCAGCGGTCGTGACCGTCGGTGCCTTCTCGACGGCCCTCGCAGCCCACCGAGCACGGGCTCGCCGGATGGCCTTCCGCCCCGCCGCTGCCGGCGCGTGCTTGGTCGTGGGCCAGGCGGGCCTCGGCGCGATCACCGTCTTGGCCAAGAACGCCCCGTGGACGGTGGCGGTCCACCTGGTCGTGGGGCTCGTCTTCTTCGCGGTGACGGTCGTCACGGCGGTCACGGCGGTGCGGGCGCCTCGCGGCTCGTGGCAGCTCGCCGCGGTGGGCCCGTGGGGATGGGGACTGCTCGCGGCGACGCTCGCCACGGTCGTGGGCGGCAGCCTCGTCGTCGCCAACGGTGCCGGCGGCGCCTGCCCGGCGTGGCCCCTGTGCCCCTCATGGGCGTCCGATCTCGCCAACTGGCAGCTGCTCCATCGGTCCCTCGCCGGCCTCACCGGCGTCGGTCTCGTCGGCTTCGTCACCAACCGGTGGCGACACACGGCCGGCTGGCTGGCCTGGCGCGCCACCGCCCTCACTTCCCTCGGGCTCCTCGCCACCGTCGCGGCGTTCGGTGCCGCCAGTGCCCTTACCCGAGCCACGCCCGCCTGGCAGGACGCGCACCTCGCGATGGTCGCCCTCTTCTGGGGGCTTGCCGTGGCGATGGTCACGGCGCTGGCGACCGGCCAGCCGCGTGCCGCGGTTCCAGCAGTTCAACATTGAGGGTCCGACAGGGCACGGGCCGGCCGCCCACCAGCCGACCCGACCTCAACCGGCCGGGCACGAGCCGGTTGGCCACGGTCCGGCCGTCCAGGGACCGGCACGCTGCGTGGCCGATCGACTACTCGGTCGTGCCGACCACCTCCACACCGAGGATCCGCCGCCAGGCGACGCGATCGGTCGCCCCCTCCGTCATGAGGACCAGCACGTCGGTGTCCTCCCCGAGCAGGGACGCCAACGGGCCTTCTCCTCCGGCGTCGTGGAGCGCGTCGAGGCCAGCCAACCCGGCCGCGCCCGCCTCGCCCGCCTCGATGCCCGCCGACGCGAGCTCGCGCACCGCCCGCCGTGCCCACTCGTCGCCGATCGTGACGAAGCCGGCGATGCCTCGCGCGACGAGCGGCCAGGCGACCAGCGACGGCGTCCCGCAGTTCAACCCCGCCATGATCGAGCGCTGCGCACCCTCCAACGCCCGGAGCTCGCCGGCGAGCGCCGACGTCGTGACGCACGCGGCGTCTTCCGGCTCGACCCCGATGACGGAAGTCGTCACGCCAACCCCGGCCCCGGCCCGTACGCCAACCCCGGCCCGTACGCCAACCCCGGCCCCGGACCCGTCCCCGGCCCCGGACCCGTCCCCGGACCCGTCGCCGTCCCCGGCCCCGGGGCCACGCCCCTGGACGTGGACCACCGCGGCGGCTGCCAGCGCACCCACGCCGATCTGCACGACGACGACGTCCGGCCACTGCCTGCCACCGGCAACGAGCGCCTCGTCCACCTCGGCGAACATCGTGGAGTACCCCTCGATGACCCAGCGGGGGACGTCCGTGTAGCCCGGCCAGCTGGTGTCCGAGATGACGGCGCAGCGCGGGCCGGCCTCCTCCGCCGAGCGAGCCACCGCGTCGTCGTAGCTCCCGGGGACGACGACCACCTCGGCGCCCTCGCCGCGGATGGCGCCGATACGGGCCGCGCTCGTGCCCCGGGGCACGAAGATCTGGGCGCCGAGCCCCAGCAGCTGCGCCATGCGGGCGACGGCCCGCCCGTGGTTGCCGTCGGTCGCCGCCGCGAGCCGGAAGGGCAGCAGGCCCTTGAGGCGGCCCGCCAGCTCGTCGGTGTCCTTCCAGGGCTCGGGGTCCTCGCCGAGCCGCTCGCGCAGGGCGCGGTACGTCGCCCACGACGCCCCGAGCATCTTGAACGCCGGCAGGCCGAACCGCTCCGACTCGCACTTCACGAGGAGCGACGCGATCCCCAGCTGCCGGGCCATCGCCGGCACCGCCACGAGCGGGGTCGGCCGGTACCCGGGCAGCCGCCGGTGGAAGGCCAGGACGGCGGGCGACGGATCGTGGACCGCCGGCAGCGGGCCGGCGAGCGGGTTGGCGACCGCCCGGAAGGCGCCGCCGGCCGCGGCGCCGCCGCCGCCCCCCGCTGCGACCGCCCCTTCGCTCACGGCGACCATCCGGCGAAGGCGTCGATCATCGCCCGCACGTCGCCCAGCGGATAGAGGATCGGGCAGGTGCACCCGTGCGCCATGTACTCGGCGACGCGCGCTCGTGCCTGGTCGGCGGTGCCCGACGCCGTGAGCATCCGGACCACCTCGTCGGGCACGAGCTTCGACGCCGTCGCCACTTGCTCGTGGGTGGCCGGCCAGGTGAGGACCTCACCCACGGCGTCGAGCAGCGACTGGGGCACGCCGGAGGCCGCCATGATGTGCGGCTGCTGGCCCAGGTACTGGGTGACCATGAGGCGGGCCATGTCGAGCGCCGTGGCCTCGTCCTCGTGCACGGAGCACACGACGAGCTGTGGGCGGTCCAGATCGGCGAGGGACCGGCCGGCCCGCGCCAACCCGGCCTCGAGCCGCTCCATCGCCCGCTCGTTGTACCCCGGCGAGACGAGGTAGTTGAGCACCACGCCGTCGGCGATCTCGCCGGCCAGCTCGAGCATCTTGTCGCCGGTGGCGCCGAGGTAGATGGGGACGTCCTTCGGCCGGCGCTCCTGGTAGACGTAGTCGAGCTCGACGCCTGTGAGCCGGACCCATTCGCCGTGGAAGGTGACGGTCTCGTTGGCGAGCAGGGCGCGCACGACCGTCACCACCTCGCGCATGACCGTGAGCGGGTGCGTCCGGTCGATCCCCACCTTGGCGGCGAGGGGATCCCACCAGGCACCGAGGCCGCAGAGCACGCGACCGGGTGCCAGGTCGTCGAGCGTCGAGAACGTGGCCGCCAGCCGGGCGGGGTTGCGCGACCAGCAGTCGGAGACGCCCGAGCCCACCCGGATCCGCTCGGTGACCGCGGCATAGGCGGCCAGCGGCACCGTGGCCTCGCGCACGAGGCGGCTCTCGGCCTGCCACACGGCGTCGAAGCCGCGCCCTTCGGCGTAGGCGGCGAAGTCCATGCCGTCGCGGATGGTGTGGGCGTCTTGCAGGTACAGCGCCACGCGGGTCGTCACCGTCGGGGGCCCCTCTCCCTCAGTCCGAGGCGCGCTCGGCACCCGGAGGTCGCATGGGCAACGTCGAGCGCCACCTCCCGTCGGCGGCGTGCAGCGCGGCCGCCACCGCGCCGGCCGTCGGGACCAGACCGATCTCTCCCACGCCCTTGATGCCGTAGGGCGACCGCGGCTGGGGCACCTCCACCAGCACCACGTCGATCGGCGGCACGTCCTTCGCCCGCAGGATGCCGAGCGCGCGCAGCGTCGTCTTGGTCGGGAACCCGCGCTCGTCGGCGGGGAAGTCCTCGGTGAGCGCGTAGCCGAGCCCCATGTGCACCGCCCCCTCGACCTGGCCCTGGCACAGCAGGGGGTTCACGGCACGCCCGACGTCGTGGGCGGCGACCACCCGCTCGACGGCCAGCGTCTCGGTGTCCATCACGACCAGCTGCGCTGCGTAGCCGAAGGCGGAGTGGATCGTCGGGTGCTCCACCTCGCCGAGGTGGTGGGTCCAGTCGACCCAGTACTCGGCGACGTAGTCCACGCCGGTGCGGCAGCCGTCGGCCTTGGCCGCGAGGCAGGCGTTCCGCACGGCGCCCGCGCCCATGAGCGTGCCGCGGCTGCCGGTGGTCTGGCCGTCGCCGAGCTCGTGGGTGGTGTCGACCTTCACCACGATCCTCGACGGGTCGACGCCCAGCTCCTCCACGGCCACCTGCAGCGCCACCGTGTGGACGCCCTGGCCCATCTCGGTCCACCCGTGGCGGACCTCCACGGTGCCGTCGGCCTCGAAGCGGACGAGCGCCCGGGTGACCTCCTTGTAGCCGTTGCCGAGCCCCGAGTTCTTGAGGCCGACGGCGATCCCGACCGCCTTGCCGTCGGCCCTCGCCGCCTCGTAGGGCTCGGCCAGGGCGTCGAGGCACCGTTCGACCCCGGCGCAACCCTCGTCCATCACCTGGCCGGGGCCCCACACGTCGCCCGGACGGACCACGTTGCGACGACGGATCTCGAGGCCGGACAGGCCGGCGAGCTCGGCCAGGCGGTCCATCATCCCCTCCATGGCGAACTGGGCCTGGTTGGCGCCGAACCCCCGGAAGGCGCCGCAGACCGGGTTGTTCGTGCGCACGGCGATCGACTCGACGTCGACCGCCGGCACCCGGTACGGCCCACTGGCGTGCCCGGCGGCCCGCTCCAGGACCTTCATGCCCACGCTGGCGTACGCGCCGGAGTCGCCGACCATCCGGGCCCGGACCCCGGTGAGGCGGCCGTCGGCGTCGCAACCGGCCCAGTACTCGCAGCGGATCGGGTGCCGCTTGGCATGCACCAGGAAGCTCTCCTCGCGCGACAGCGTGCACTTCACCGGCCGGCGGAGGAGCCAGGCCGCCAGGGCGGCGTGGGCCTGGTTGGACATGTCCTCCTTGCCGCCGAACGCGCCACCGTTCGAGACGAGCTCCACGGTGACCCGGTCCCGTTCCACGCCGAGGCACGACGCGAGCTGGTCGCGGTCGTCCCAGATGCCCTGACCGCCGGAGTACACGTGGAGGCCCCCGTCCTCACGCGGCACGGCCAACGTCGACTCCGGCTCCAGGAAGGCGTGCTCCACCCGCTGGGTGTGGAACACCTCGTGGACGACGTGCCGGCTGGCGGCGAGGGCGGCGTCCACGTCACCCCGCACGTAGGCGGACGTCGACAGCACGTTCGAGTCGGTCCCCCACACGGCCACCTCCGGCGACCCGATCGCCGCCAGCGGGTCGGTGAGGGGCTCGAGCACCTCGTACTCGACGTCGACGAGCGGCGCCGCCGCCCTCGCCTGGCGCCGGGTCTCGGCGACCACGACCGCGAGGACGTCGCCGGCGTAGGACGTCCGCCCTCCCTCGGGGATCATCACCGGCCAGTCGCGCTCGATGATCCCCACCCGAAGGTCCCCGGGGAGATCGGCCGCCGTGTAGACGGCGACCACGCCGGCCGCCGCCGCCGCGGCGGACGTGTCGATGGCCACGACGTCGGCTCGGGCGTGGTCGGTGAAGCGCAGCGCGGCGTGCAGCATGCCGGGGACCCGAAGGTCGTCGACGTAGCCGCGGTCGCCGAGCGCGAGGCGCTCGGCCTCGTACTTCACGCCGGACGACCCGACGCCGCGGGGCAACGCCGCCACCGGCGCGGCGCCGGTCGCCACGGCCTCGATGGCGTCGAGCACCTTCACGTACCCGGTGCACCGGCACAGGTGCGCGCCGAGGTGGCGTGACATGTCGTCCCGCCCGAGGGCGGCGCCCTTCTTGTCCACCTGGGCCTTGGCGCGCATCACGATGCCCGGGATGCAGAAGCCGCACTGCAGGCCACCGCAGGCGGCGAACGCCGAGGCGAAGCGCTCGCGCTCGGCGGCGTCGAGCCCCTCGAGCGTCACGACCTCGCGTCCTTCGACCTTCGCCACCGGGTACTGGCAGGAGACCTGGACCTTGCCGTCGATCATGACCGTGCAGCAGCCGCACTGGCCCGACGGCGAGCAGCCGTCCTTGGGCGAGGTGACGTCGAGCTCCTCGCGCAGCGCCGACAGGAGGTGCGGGTGGTCCGCGCTGACCGCCACCTCTGTCCCGTTCAGCTTGAAGACCACGACGTCGGTGTCGACGACGGTCATGGCATCACCTCCGGTTCGTGCGGTTGGCGGCCGGCGGGGGGACCAGGGGGCGCGGTGATGAGGCCATAGACCTCCGGGCGCCGGTAGCGGGCGAAGTCGAAGAGCGTCTCCTTGTACCGGGTGCACCAGTCGAGGTCGCACTCGGCGACCACCACCTCGTCGCCCGTGGTGAGTGCCTGGGCGACGACCTGGCCCGAGGGCGCCACGATCGAGCTCTGGGCGAGCGAGTCGACCCCCTCCTCGACGCCGCCCTTCGCCGCGGCGACGACCCACGTCCCGTTCTGGTAGGCACCGGCCTGCAGGACGAGCTGGTTGTGGAAGCCGGCCAGCACGTCCTGCGAGGGGTCGGGGGCGTAATGGATCGGGGTGTTGTAGCCGCAGCAGATGAGCTCCACGCCCTGGAGGCCCATCACCCGGTAGGTCTCCGGCCACCGGCGGTCGTTGCAGAGCATCATGCCCATGCGCCCGCCGAAGGCGTCCCACACCCCGAAGCCCTCGGGCCCCGGCTCGAAGTAGTACCGCTCGAGGTGCTGGAACGGCCGCCACGGTTCGTGGCGCTCGTGGCCGGGGATGTGCACCTTGCGGAAGGTGGCCACCACGGAGCCGTCCCGCTCGACCAGCACCGCGCTGTTGTAGCGGTGGCCGTCCGGCGTGAGCTCGGCATAGCCGAGGAAGAACCCGACGCCGAGCGACGCCGCCTCCTCGAAGAGCGCCTTGGTGGCGGGTCCGGGCAGCTCGGCCTCGAACCACCGGTCGGCCGCCGCGAGGGGCTCGGTCCACCAGCGCGGGAAGAAAGTGGTGAGCGCCAGCTCGGGGTACACCACCAGCTCGGCGCCCCGGCGGTGCGCGTCGTGCAGCAGGGCGACGAGCCGCTCGACGACCGCCTCCCGGGGCTCGTCCCGCCCGATGGGACCGAGCTGGGCGGCCGCCACGCCGACGCGGCGGCTCACGACGCCGGGTCCTCGTCGGCGAGCCGGCACAGCACGTCCAGGAGCACGTTGGCCCCCGCCTCGACGTGCTCGGGGAGGGTGCGCTCGGCGGGATTGTGGCTGACGCCACCGACGCTGGGCACGAAGACCATCCCCGCCGGGCACATCCTGGCGAGCATCTGGGCGTCGTGCCCGGCGCCCGACGGGAGCCGCCGCACGCGGTGGCCGTGCTCCCGGGCGGTCGCCTCCACCAGGTCGACGACGCGGCCGTCGAACGCCACGGGCTCGAAGCGTGCCAGGCCGCGACGCGCCACGGTCAGGCCCTCGGACCCGGCCAGGCGGTCGATCTCGGCAGCCATGCGCCGCTCGGCCTCCTCGAGGACCTCCTCGTCGATGTTGCGCAGGTCGACCGTGCACCGTGCCCGCCCGGCCACCACGTTCACCAGTCCGGGGCGTACCTCGAGCGCCCCCACCGTCGCCACCTGATGCCCGCCGAGCTCCTCGGCGATCTGGCGCGCCGCCACGGCGACGGCGGCCGCCGCGTAGCCGGCGTCGTGGCGGTAGGACATCGGCGTCGTGCCGGCGTGGTTGAACTGACCCTCGAAGGTCACCTCTTGCCAGGAGATGCCCTGCACCCCGGTCACGGCGCCGATGACGTCCCCGTGGTGCTCGAGGACGGGGCCCTGCTCGATGTGCAGCTCGACGTACGCGTAGGGCGCCTCCCCGGGGCACGGGGTCGTGCCGAGGTACCCGATGCGGGCGAGCTCGTCGCCGAGGCGCTTGCCGTCGATGCCGACCAGGTCGTAGGCCTCCTCCGCGGCCATCCCCCCGGCGTACACGAGGCTGCCCAGCATGTCGGGGGAGAAGCGGCTGCCCTCCTCGTCGGTGAAGAACGCGACGGCGATGGGCCGACGCGTCGAGCGCCCGGCCCGCTCGAGCGTCTCGAGCACCTCGAGGCCGGCCAGGACGCCGAGGTTGCCGTCGAAGACGCCACCCGTCGCCACGGTGTCGATGTGCGAGCCGCACATGACGGGCGGGCCCGGCTCGCGCCCGGGACGGACGGCCACGACGTTGCCGATGCCGTCGACGCGCACGTCGAGCCCGAGGTCGCGCATCCACGTCACGACCAGGTCGCGCCCCGCACGGTCCTCGTCGGTCAGCGCCAGCCGGGCGCACCCGCCGTCGCCGGTCGAACCGATCTCGCCGAGCTCGGCCAACCGGGAGTGGAGGCGGGCCGCGTCCACTCGCAGCTCTCCCACGTCGGACGGTCCGCGGGCGGCGCGCACGTCCCGAGCTTGGTCCGCCTTTTACGATCTGTCAAGTACCCTTGTACGTTTCATCAACTGCGCCGCCCCCGAGGGTACGCTGGGGCGATGCCGCGGGTGCGGGTGGAGTTCACCGTCGAGCCGTTCCACGAGGGGGACCTGGGCGCGCACGTCCAGGCCGCCCTCGACGCCCTGCGGGCCGACGGGTACGCCCCGGACGTCGGGCCCTTCGGCAACGCCGTGGAAGGAGAGGCCACCACCCTGCTCCCCGCCGTCGCCGCCGCCACGGCCGCGTCCCTGGAGGCCGGTGCGACCGGGATCATGCTCAGCGTCCGGGCGACGGTGGCCGACGACGCCGACGCCTTCCTCGCGGCCGTGCGCCCCGTGGCACGGGCGCTCGGCGGCCACGTCGTCGGTCCCGACCACCTGTCCGAAGGGGCGGTGCCCCTCGTGTGGCGAGGCAAGCTCGTCGGAGGGCTCCAGCGACCCGGGCCCAGCGACCTGCGCAACGGGCTGTCCAACCTGATCTCCCAGATCGTGGCGGAGCTCGGCGGCGAGCTGGCGGAGCTGAGCCGGACCGACAAGCAGCGCGCCGTCCGGCTGCTCGACGAGCGGGGTGCCTTCGCCATCCGCAACGCGGTGGACGAGGTGGCGGACGCCATGGGCGTGAGCCGCGTGACCGTCTACAACTACCTGAACGCCACCCGCGAGGCACTGCCGCCCCGCACCGGCCTCTGAGACCCCGCGGCGAGCGGCGCCCGGCCGCAGCCTGCCCGCCGCCTGCGCCAGCTACAGCCGGGCGAAGAGCCGGTGCGCCTGCTCGGCGGCCCGAGCACGGACCTCCGCCGGGTCTACCCGGGTGGGGCACCCGCCCGCCAGGACCCGTTCGCCGTCCACCCACGCGTCGAGGGCCCGCACCCCCGGGGTGAACGCCGCCCGCCAGGCGTCGTCGACCCCGTCGTAGCTCCACCGCACGCGGTCGCCACCCACCTCGGGCACGAGGGCGGTGCCGGCCTCGAGCCACTTCCACGCATCGGCCGGGGTCGCGGTCACGTCGTCCTCGCGGGCGCGGGCGTACGCCACCCGCAGCTCCTCGAGCATGTCGGCGCCGATGCCGTCGGTGCCGAGCACGACCCGACCCGGCCACGCGCGCGGGCGGGCGTACCCGACGGCGTTGTTCATGTTCGACCGGGCATTGTGGGCCAGCGTCGCCCGTGCGAGCGCGGGCGGTGGCGGCGAGGGGAGGTGCACCCCGTGCACGACCAGCCAGTCGTCGGTGACGAGCGGCGCGAGGCGCGCCGGGGCCTCGAGGTCCACCTCGCCCTCGGCGACGTGGACGTGCACGCCGACCCCGAGATCGGCCGCCAGTCCGGCGGCCGCCTGCAGCGTCTCCTCACGGCAGGTGAAGGCGGCGTGCACGCCGACCATGCCGCGGCCTCCGGCCCGCAGGAACCGCTCGTTCTCCGCCAGTCCCCGCCGCGCGCCGTCGGGTCCGTGGCGATCGGTGACGCCGTAGCAGGCCACGACGCGCACCCCGACCTCGGCGCAGGCGGCGGCGATGACGTCGAGGCTGCCCTCGATCGCCGAGGGGCTCTCGTGGTGGTCGACGATCGCCGTCGTGCCGCACTCGAGAGCCTCCAGCGCGCCGAGCATGGCCGACCACCGCAGCATCTCGAGGTCGAGGGCGACATCGAGGCGCCACCAGACCTGCTCGAGGATCTCGAGAAAGCTCGTCGGCGTCTTGGGCGGGGCGGGCATCCCGCGGGCCAGCGCCGAGTACAGGTGGTGGTGGCCGCAGACCAGGCCCGGCGTGGTGTCCCCCACGGCGCCAGCGTGGCGCAGCGTTGACGATCTGTCAACGGGCGGTCGAGCGTTGGACGCACTGTCAACTCGGAGCGGCCGCCGGTACGATCGCCGCCATGCTGATCCGCGGCGGGCGGGTGGTGGACGCGGCAGGCGACCGCTCGGCCGACCTCCGCGTCGAGGCTGGACGCGTCGGCGAGGTGGTGCCCGGGCTCGAGCCGCGCCCTGGCGAGGAGGTCGTGGACGCGACCGGGCTCCTCGTCGTGCCCGGCGGCGTCGACGCCCACACGCACCTGCAGCTGCCGGTGGGCGAGGTGCGCGTGAGCGACGACTTCCGGACCGGGACGGCAGCGGCCGCAGTCGGCGGGACGACGACGGTGATCGACTACGTCACCGCGTACCGGGGCGAGGACCCGCTGGCGGCCCTGGCCACGTGGCGGCGGTGGGCCGAGCCGGCGGCGATCGACGTGGGGCTGCACATGACGTTCACCGAGGCCGTGCCGGAGGCGACGGTCGCGGCGTGTGTGGGCGAGGGCGTCACGTCGTTCAAGCTCTACATGGCGTACCCCGACACCCTGCAGGTCGACGACGGGGTGATCCTCGACGTGCTGCGGGCCGCCGGGCGCCACGGCGGGCTCGTCACCGTCCACGCGGAGAACGGGAGCGCCATCGACGCCCTGCGCCGCCGGGCCCTGGCCGAGGGGCGGCGCGGGGCGTTCGAGCACTCCCGCACCCGGCCCGCCGCCCTGGAGGGCGAGGCGGTCGCACGGGCCGGCGTCCTGGCGGAGCTGGCGGGTACCCCGATCTACGTGGTGCACGTCTCGTCGGCACCGGCCCTCGCCGCCGTGCGGGCCGCCCGCGAGCGCGGGGTGGACATGCTCGCGGAGACCTGCCCCCAGTACCTGCGGCTCGGTCCCGAGCTGCTCGAGCGGGCCGACGGCGACAGCTTCGTGTGCACGCCGCCCCTCCGCGACCCCTGGCACCAGGAGGAGCTCTGGCAGGGCCTCGCCGACGGCGGCGTGCACACCGTCGCCACCGACCATTGCCCGTTCACCGTCGCCGACCGGCGGGCGGGCCTGCGCGGCCGGCCTGACGGCTGGGCCGACTTCACCGAGATCCCCGGCGGCCTGCCGGGCATCGAGACGCGCCTTGCGCTCGTGTGGGAAGGGGTGAGCACCGGGCGGCTCACGGTGGCCGACTGGGTCCGCCTGTGCGCGGAGGCGCCGGCACGGACGTTCGGCCTGTGGCCGCAGAAGGGCTCGCTCGCCCCCGGTGCCGACGCCGACGTGGTGGTCTGGGACCCCGGCCTTCGCCAGGGGCTCGACGCCGGGGACTTGCACATGCGGACCGACCACTCGCCCTACGCCGGGCACACGGTGACGGGCTGGCCCCGCTACGTGCTCAGCCGCGGCCGGGTCGTGGCCGAGCGCGGCCGGTTCGTGGGCGAGGCAGGCTGGGGCCGCTACGTGGCCCGCCGGCCGCGGCCCGGGGCTCGGGGCTGACGGCGGTTGTACGTTTCGTCATCGCAGCGCCGCGGAAATTGACCTTCTGTACACGTACGGCGCAGACTGAGCCGATGCAGCCGTGGGTCGACACGGAGGACGACGCTGACGCCCCCGCCTGACGGCGCGGCCGGCCCGGGCTCTGCCGGTGGGGCGACCGACTGGGTGATCGAAGGAGCGGCGATCGCGACCGTGGACCCCGCCGGCACCGAGCACGCTGCCGGCCATCTCGTCGTGTCCGGTGGCCGGATCACGGCGGTGGGCACCGGGGCGGCCCCCCGTGCCGACGTGCCCGACGGCGCCCGGCACGTCGACGGGTCGGGGTGCCTGCTGACGCCCGGCCTCGTCAACACCCACCACCACTTCTCCCAATGGCTCACCCGCGGGCACGCCCCCGACGCCGACCTGTTCACGTGGCTCACCGCCCTGTACCCGCTGTGGGCGCTCGTCGACGCCGAGATGGAGCACGCGGCGGCCCTCGGGTCGCTCGTGGCCCTCGTGGCCAGTGGTTGCACCACGGCGATGGACCACCAGTACGTGTTCCCCCACGGCGCCGGCGACCTGCTGGCGGCGGAGATCGAGGCCGCCGCCCAGGTCGGGGTGCGCTTCCACCCCGCCCGGGGTTCGATGGACCTCGGGCGCTCCGCCGGCGGGCTGCCGCCCGACGACGTGGTCGAGGACACGGACGCTGCGTTGGCGGCCACCGAGGAGGCGATCCGCCGCCACCACGATCCTTCCTTCGGCTCCATGTGCCGGGTGGTCGTGGCCCCGTGCTCACCCTTCTCGGTGACCCCGGAGCTGCTCAGGGGTGCGGCCGACCTGGCACGCCGCTCCGGCGTCCGCCTCCACACCCATCTCGCCGAGACGGCCGAGGAGGACGTGTACTGCCGGGAGCACCTCGGCTGCACGCCCACCGAGTACGCGGCGTCGCTCGGCTGGCTCGGCGACGACGTCTGGGTCGCCCACGGGGTGCACCTCGACGCTGGCGCCATCGCCCGCTTCGCGGCGACGGGCACCGGGGTGGCGCACTGTCCCAGCTCGAACGGCCGCCTGGGCTCGGGCATCGCCCCGGTGCCCGAGCTGCTGGCCGCCGGGGTCCCGGTCGGGCTCGGGGTCGACGGGACGGCCTCCAACGAGTCCGGCCAGCTCGGCACGGAGCTGCGCGCCGCGCTCCTGACCGCCCGGGCCCGCGGCGGACCCGCCGCCCTCTCGACGCGCCAGGTGCTGGCGCTCGCCACCATGGGCGGGGCCCGATGCCTCGGCCGGACCGACGAGATCGGCTCCCTCGAGGTGGGCAAGCTCGCCGACGTGGCGCTGTGGCGCCTCGACACCGCCGCCCATGCCGGCATCGCCGACCCGGTCGCTGCCCTGACCCTCGGGTCGATGCCTCCGATCGAGCTGCTGCTGGTCGGCGGGCGCGCCGTGGCGGAGGCCGGCGAGCTGCGGACCGTCGACACCGACGGCGTGGCCCGCGCCGTGCACGCGGCGTCCACCCGGCTGAGGGAGCGGGCCGCAGCCGCCCTCTGACCAGATCCGAGGTGACCGGGGGCGACACCACAGGTGACCCCCGTGGCGGCCCGGGAGAGGCGCCGGCTACGCCTCGGCGGTGACCGGTGCCTCCTCAGGACCGTCAGGGGCGGCGACCCGTGCCATGGTCTGCTCGGCGGCCACCGAGCGGGCAGAGAGGACCCAGTACGCGACGCCGCCCACGACGATCCCGACGAGCCAGCTCATGTCGGTGCCGCCGGTGGCGCTGGAGATCGGGCTCAGGTACGACGGCACGTAGTACTGCGCATTGATCCACAGGAGCGCGGCCACCATGCCGAGCCCCTGGGCGCTGAGGGCACGCCAGTTGAACCCGCCGTTCCGCCAGTAGAGCCCGCCCCGCTCGGCTGCCAGCGCCTCGCGGTCGTAGCGACGTCGTCGCAACAGCCAGTCAGCCACGATGATGGCGAACCACGGGCCGAGCCAGACCACGATGTAGTCGAGAAAGCCCGACAGGTCGGCGTAGAAGCTCCCACGGAAGATGACGAGGGCGGTCACCGCCCCGGCGACGATCGTGTCGATGATGACGGCGCCCCACCGCCGCACCGGCACGCCGAGGGCCTGGAGCGTCACGCCCGACGAGTACAGGTCGAGGCTGTTGATGGCGAACAGCTGAGGCAGCACCAGCAGGAGGAACGGCCAGAAGAACCAGCTGGCGAAGCTGGAGGGCACGCCGGTGACGGCGGTGACCTTCGGGCTCACGACGAAGGCGGCGGCGCCGAGCAGCTCGAGGAGGATAGAGGGAATGGCGCCGCCGAGCGTGGCCGCCCAGAACGTCTTCGCCTTGGGGGTCGTCCGTGGCAGGTAGCGCGAGTAGTCGTTGCCGTTCTCGGTCCACCCGAGGCCCCCGGCCGACACGATCAGCACGAGCCCGGTGGTCCACACCGCCCACGAGGCGTGCTGGTGGAAGCTGCCGAGGTGGACGTGGGGAAGGACGAGCACGGCCATCACGCAGAACAGCACGATGAAGACGAACGACAGGTACCGGAGGACCTTCGTGATGGTGGCGTGGCCCAGGAACGGGACGACGAACTGGACGGCCACCGCCCCCACGATGAAGAGCGCCTTGGCCAAGGTGCCGGACTGGATCCCGCCCCGGGCGAACATCGCTTCCACGACCAGCACCACGAGGACGAGCCCTTCGATCTCGAAGCCGACCTGGGTGATCCAGTTGAAGAGCGACACGCTCCGGTTGCCGTTGCGGCCGAACGGCGCCCGGCTCACCATGAACGCCGTGGTGCCGGTCTCGGGGCCCTGCAGGCTGGCGATGCCGAGCAGCGCGTAGAACGCGTTGCCGACGAGGATGGCGATGACCGCCTGGCCGAAGGACAAGCCGAAGGAGACGATCAGGGCGCCGTACACGAGGAACTCGACGTTCCAGATGGCGCCGGCCCAGAGCCAGAACAGGCCGCTCGGCGTCATCGGGCGTTCGTCCTCGGGCACGAGGTCGATGCCGCGTTGCTCGACCTTGAACGCCCCGTAGCTCTCGGACGCGTCGTCCTCGGGGATCGGCCCGCGCTTGCCGTCTACGGTCATGGTTCCCCCCATGTGACCGATGCCGGCGTCCGCGTTGCCGCGAGGTGTGCCTCGCCATGCCCCGCCGGCGCCGGTGGCTGTGGATGTCGCACGCATCTTAGAGATGCCTTGACGAAGTGTCAACGATGCTGGACTGGCGTTGACGCCTTGTACATCGTTGCGCCACAGTGATCGGAGGCACCGACGGGTGCCCAGCGCTCTTCGAGGGGAGGCCGAGTGGCCATGCGATCCGCACCGCCGTCGGACTTCGTCACGGCACTGCCCAAGTGCGAGCTCCACGTCCATCTCGAAGGCACGCTCGAAGCGTCGATGGCCGAGATGCTCGCCGAGCGCCACCGGCTGACGGGGCCAGGGGCCAAGGGCGCCGGGGTCGGCGGCGCCCGGCCCGAGGCCTTCGATGGCCTCGCCGACTTCCTCGCCCGGTACTACGCCGCCATGGCCGGTCTGCTCACCGAGGAGGACTTCTACGAGCTCACGGCGGCGTACCTCGCCACCGCCCGCCGCCAAGGCGTGGTGTACGCCGAGATGTTCTTCGACCCCCAGGCGCACCTCGCCCGCGGCGTCCCCTTCCCGTCGGTCGTCCGCGGCATACGCCGGGCCCAGGAGGAGGCACGATCGGCCGGCGGTCCCGCCTCGCAGCTCATCATGTGCTTCCTCCGGGACGAGCCGGCCGAGGACGCCCACGCCGTGCTGGAGCAGTCGCTGGCGTTCAAGGACTGGATCCTCGGCGTCGGGCTCGACTCCGACGAGCGCGGCAACCCGCCGGCCAAGTTCGCCGAGGTCTTCGAGCGGGCCCGTGCCGCGGGCTACCGCCTGACGATGCACTGCGACCCGCGCCAGGAAGCCTCGCTCGACCACCTGTGGCAATGCCTGGACCTCGTGGGGGTCGAGCGGATCGACCACGGCGTCGAGTGCCTCGCCGACGGGCGGCTGGTGGAGGAGCTCGAGCGCCGTCGGCTGGGCCTCACCGTCTGCCCGCTCTCCAACCAGCGCCTGTACGGCGACCTGATGGGTGGGGCGGTGCGGGAGATGCTCGAGCGCAACCTGCTGGTGACGGTCAACTCCGACGATCCCGCGTACTTCGGCGGCTACGTCGCCGACAACTACCGGGCCCTGCAAGAGGACGCCGGCCTGACCCGCGCGGAGCTCGTCCGCCTGGCGCGCAACGGCTTCGAAGCCGCCTGGCTGCCGCCGGCTCGCCGGGCGGCCTACCTCCAGGCGGTCGATGCCCACGCCGCCGGTGCGCCGAGCCGAGCGTACAGAACGTAAAGGCAAGGGCCGGCGAAATTGACAACCTGTTCACCTTCGGCCAAGATCCGGACGTGGGGGTCGTCCTCCCGACGACGTTGGACGAGGCGGTCGATGCCCTGGCCGCCACCCCTGACGCGCAGCTCCTCGCCGGCGGCACCGACTTCTGCGTCGAGGTCAACTTCGGTCTGCGTCGCCCGGCTGCCGTCGTCGCCTTGCGCCGGGTGCGCGAGCTGCGCCACGTGGACGTGACCCCGGGTGAGGTGGTCATCGGCGCCGGCACGACGTACGCCGATCTGTGCGCCGGCCGGCTCCGAGACGTGCTGCCCGCGCTGTCGGCGGCGGCGCGCACGGTGGGCTCCCCCCAGATCCGCAACGCCGGGACCATCGGCGGCAACGTGGCGACGGCCAGCCCCGCCGGTGACACGTTGCCCCTGCTCGTCGCACTGGACGCGCGGGTCACCCTGTGCGGTCACGAGGGCGAGCGAGAGGTGCCGATCGGTGAGCTCCTGACCGGCGTGAAGCGCACGGCGATCGCCCCCGGCGAGGTCCTGGTGCACGTCGCCGTCGAGCGCCCCCACGGCCCCCAGCAGTTCCTGAAGGTGGGCACGCGCAATGCGATGGTGATCGCCGTCGCCTCGGCGGCCGTCGTCCTCGACCTCGACGCGCGCCGGGTCCGCGTGGCGCTCGGCTCGGTCGGGCCCGTGCCGGTGCGCCCGCGACTGGCCGAGGACGAGATCAGCGAGGCGATCGACTGGGTACACCTCCGGGCGAGCGACGCCGCGGTCGCGCGGTTCGGCGAGCTCGCCGCCCAGACGTCCTCGCCGATCACGGACCACCGCAGCACCGCCGAGTACCGGCGCCACGCCGTGCAGGTGATCGCGAGCAGAGGGCTGCGGAGGTGCCTGGCCGATGTCGCCTGACGCCGGCACAGCCGGTCCGGTCACCGCTCCGGGGACGATCACCGGAGAGGGCTCCCCCACCGCCGAGGACGCGGCCGCCCCCTACGAGCGCGTCGAGCGCTACGAGCTCTCCGTCAACGGCGGGGTGCGCACGGTCGAGGACGCCTGGCTCGGCGAGAGCCTCCTCTACGTCCTGCGCGAGCGCCTGGGGCTCCCCGGGGCGAAGAACGCCTGCGAACAGGGCGAATGCGGCTCGTGCTCGGTCCTGCTCGACGGGGAGGTCGTCTGCGCCTGCTGCATGCTCGCCGTCGACGCCGTCGGCAGCACGGTCGTGACCGTGGAGGGGCTGACCGCCGGCGGCGAAGCCGGCGACGTCCAAGCGGCGCTGCTCGAAGCAGGCGGTGTGCAGTGCGGCTTCTGCACCCCGGGGTTCGTCGTGGCCATCCACGACCTGCTGCGGCGCCGGCCCGACGCCGACGAGCTGGAGGTGCGCGAGGCGTTGTCGGGGAACCTGTGCCGCTGCACCGGCTACGGCAGGATCCTCGAGGCCGTGCGCAGGCTCCAAGAGGGGCGGGCGCGTGGCGTCGGCTAGCACGACGACGGCCCGCCGGGGCTCGGGCGTCGGCGAGAGCGCCGGGCGCCCCGACGGCGTCCCCAAGGTGCGCGGCGAGTTCGCCTTCTCCTCGGACCTGTGGATGGACGAAATGCTGTGGGGCAAGACGCTGCGGAGCCCCCACGCCTCGGCGCGCATCGTGTCGATCGATGCCCGGCCGGCGCTCGCCCTTCCCGGCGTGCACGCGGTGATGACCGCGGCGGACGTGACCGGCCGGGCGACCTACGGCGTCGAGGTCCCCGACCAGCCCGTGTTCGCGTCCGACGTCGTCCGCTTCCACGGCGAGCCGGTCGCCGCTGTCGCCGCCGACCACCCGGAGGTCGCCAGAGCGGCGGCACGACTGGTCGAGGTCGTCTACGAGCCGGTCGAGCCGGTCGTCGACCCCGAGCTGGCGGTCACCGCCGCCCCCTTGCACCCGTCCGGGAACCTCTTCCGGCATGTGCGGATCCGCCGGGGAGACCCCTCGGCGACCGGCGACGTCGTGGTCGAAGGGTCCTACGAGGTGGGCATGCAGGACCAGGCCTTCATGGGTCCCGAGTCGGGGCTGGCGGTACCGGCGGAGGACGGCGGTGTCGACTTGTACGTCGCCACCCAGTGGCTCCACGTCGACCGGGACCAGATCGCAGCCAGCCTCGGGATGCCGCCCGAGCGCGTCCGCCTGTACCTGGCGGGGGTCGGCGGCGCCTTCGGTGGCCGCGAGGACGTCAGCCTCCAGATCCACCTCTGCCTGCTGGCGTTGCGGACCGGCCGGCCGGTCAAGATGGTGTACTCGCGTGACGAGTCCTTCTTCGGCCACGTGCACCGCCACCCTGCCCGCATGTGGTACCGGCACCACGCCAACCGCGCCGGCGACCTCGTGAAGGTCGAGGCTCGCATCGTCCTCGACGGCGGGGCGTACCTGTCGTCGTCCAACGCGGTCGTCTCGAACGCAGCGGCCTTCGCCGCCGGCCCCTATCGGGTGCCGAGCGCCGCCATCGACGGCTACGCCGTGCGGACGAACAACCCGCCCTGCGGGGCGATGCGCGGGTTCGGCGCGGTACAGGTCTGCTTCGGCCACGAGGCGCAGATGGACAAGCTGGCGGCAGCGCTGGGGATGGACCCGGTCGACCTCCGCTTGCGCAACGCCCTCGAGCAATTCGACACGCTCGTCACCGGACAGGTCCTGACGGGAGCGACGCCGGTCCGGGAATGCATCCGAGCTGCGATGGCCCACCCGCTCCCGCCCGATCCCACCCCGCGGGACCCGATGATGTCGCGACCCGGGGGCGCCGGCCTGACCGCCGACGACGGCGACGTCCGGCGGGGCACGGGGCTGGCGGTCAGCTTCAAGAACATCGGCTACTCCGAGGGGTTCGACGACTACGCCACCGCGCGGGTTCGGCTCGAGGCCGGCGTCGCCGGCGAACCACTCGCCACCGTGCTCGTGGCCACGGCCGAGGTCGGGCAGGGCTTCGTCACGCTCGCCCAGCAGATCGCGCGCGAGGAGCTGGGCGTGGCCGACGTCGTGCTCGCGCCGGCCGCGACCTCCGACGTGGGATCGGCCGGTTCGTCGAGTGCATCCCGGCAGACCTGGATGAGCGGGGGCGCAGTGCAGCTGGCGTGCGCCGGCGTGCGCCGGCAGCTGCTCGATCGATCGGCCGTCAGGTGGGGCTGCGCCCTCGAGGCGCTCCGTTGGGAAGATGGGGCGGTGACGCGGCTCGGATCGGTCGACCGGCTGACCCTGGCCGAGCTCCTCGACGCCGGAGCGGTGGAGGCGGAGCACGAGTACCACCATCGCCCCACCAAGGCGCTCGACGCCGACGGCCAGGGAGACGCGCACCTCTCGTTCATGTACGCCGCCCACCGGGCGGTCGTGGACGTCGACCCCGGGCTCGGCCTCGTGCGGGTGGTCCAGGTGACGACCGGCCAGGACGTCGGGCGCGCGCTCAACCCCGTCCAGGTGACGGGCCAGATCGAGGGCGGCATCGCCCAGGGTGTCGGGCTCGCCGTCATGGAGGAGATCGTCGTGGACGGCGGGCAGGTGCGGAACCCGTCCTTCACGGACTACCTCATCCCGACCACCCTCGACATGCCCGACGTGGCGGCGACGCTCATCGAGGTGCCCGAGCCGGACGCCCCCTACGGCGCCAAAGGCGTCGGCGAACCGCCGGCCATCTCGTCGGGCCCGGCGGTGTTGGCGGCCATTCGGGACGCCACCGGGCTCGACCTGCGGCGAGCGCCGGTCCGCCCCGAGGACATCGCCCTGGGCGTGCGACCAGCCTGAGCGCGGATCACGCCGGTGGCGGCAACAACGGTTCGAGCTCCGGCCACAGCGCCCGCCAGTCGGCGATGAAGGCGACGTCGGCGGCACCGACCATTGGGGCGGACTCGTCCGTGTTGACGGCGAGCACGACGTCCGACCGCGACATCCCCGCAAGGTGTTGGCTGGCGCCGGAGATCCCGATCGCCAGGTAGACGTGCGGGGCGACCGTCTGGCCCGTGAGGCCCACCTGCTGGTCGGGCCGCGCCCATCCTGCGTCGACCGCCGCCCGTGACGCGCCGACGGCGGCGTCCAGCCGTCGAGCGAGGTCCCCGACGTGGCGAAATCCGTCTTCACCGGCCCCTCGCCCGCCGGCGACCACCACCGGCGCGACCGGCAGTCCTGCCGGCGCCGCGGGGACGTGGCCGACGTCGCCCAGCGGTCCGCCCGGCGGCGGGAGCCACCGCACGGATCCCGGCGGCACGGGCCCTGGCGGCGCCGACGGCGGCCCGTCGAGGTCCCCTCCGCCCACCACGCCCAGGACGAGGCCGTCGGGCGCGGCGCGCAGCCGATGGGTCGCCTTGCCGCCGAACGCCGATCGCTCGATCACGAGCACGCCGTCGTCCACCTCGACGGTCTCGACGTCCACCACCGGGCTGAAGCCGAGCGCGCCGGCCACCCGGCCGGCCACCGTCTCGCTCAGCGGCCCGGCGGCGAAGACGATCACCGGGGGCGGGGCGTCGCCGAGGAGCGCCCGCACCGCCTCGTACCAGCCGTCGCCGCCGCGGGTCGCCGGCCCGGACAGGACCCCCACCTCCAGGGCGCCCACCGCAGGCAGGTCGCCGGGAGGGTCCCCCGTCGCCAGGACCAGGGTGCGCACGTCGTCCCCCGCGATCGTGCGCACCGCAGCGAAGGCGGCGTCAGCCGCGACCCCGTGCACCTCCTCCTCCAGGAGCACCACCGCCGCCGCGGTCATGGTCGTGCCCCCGGGAGCGCTCCCTGTGCTTCCAGCTCGGCAACCAGCGCCTTGGCCACGTCGGCAGGCTCGCCCACCACCCGACGACCGGCCCGCCCCAGTCGCCGGGCGGACACTCCCTCGTCCACGAGGCGCTCGCGGAGCGCGGCCTCCCCTAGGAGCGAGCGCGCTTCGACCACGTCGATGGGCCTGCGGGTTGCGAGGATCAGGGCGCGGACGTTGGGCATCCGCAGGATGGTCGTCGGCGCGTTCGTGACGCTCAGGACGGCGGCAGTGGCCAGCAGTCCGGTGCGAGTCCCGCCCGCCACCTCCTGGGCGATCCGGAGGCCCCCTTCCTCGGCGACGGCATCGAACACCCTCGGCAGGTACGGCAGCCCGCGCACCCCGGCGAGCAGGGCGCCGGTCACCGACCGGTCCCAGTCCCCGGCTTGCCGTCCGGTGACGAGCACCTCGACGACACCGAGGCGGTCGGCTGCCGCCGACAGCAGACGCGCCGCCACCACCGGGTCGGCCCAGGACGGCGGTCCGTCGACCCGCACGGCGGCCGTCGCGCCCAATGCCAGCGCCGTCCGCAGCGACTTGTCCTGCTCGGGTCCCCCCATCGCCACTGCCCGCAGCGAGCCGCCCGTGCCCTCGGCGATGCGCAGGCCGAGCTCGAGGGCGTTCTCCTCGAAGGGACCGAGGACGAAGGGCACCCGGCTCGTGTCCGGGCAGCCACCGTCGAACGCGAAGCTCTCGGGCGGTGCCGCCGGGTCGGGGATGGCCTTGAGGAAGACGGTCGCGTCCATGGCGTCGCGCTCAGCGCAGGTGCTTCGCCGCCTTGAGCAGCAGCGTCCGGTTGACCCCGTCGGAATGGAGGAAGGCGGCGGCATCGCGCAGCAGCTTTTCCATCCCGGTCTCCTTCATGTACCCGTACCCGCCGTGCACCTCCATGGCCCGCGTCAGCACCCTCCACCCGACCTCGGACGCCAGCACCTTCGGGAGTGCGCCGAGCATGGGGTCCCACGCCTCGGGGTGGTCACCCGCCCACGCGGCATGCAGCACGTAGAGCCGCGTGGCGTCGAGCCACATCCGGAGCTCTGCCAGGTCCGATGCCAGGCTGTCGTGCTGGATGATGGGCTTGCCACCCTGGACGCGCTGTCGCGCCCACGCGAGGGCCCGGTCGTAGGCGGCCTCGGCCACACCGAGCACAGTGGCGGCCGCGTAGGCGTTGCTGGCAGGGAAGAAGGTCTGCTGGACCCGGAAGCCCTGTCCCGGCTCCCCCAGGACGTCGGCGTCGGGGACGAAGACGTCCTCGAAGATGACCTCGGCGTTGTTGGCCAGTCGCTCGCCCAGCTTGTCGTGCACCCGTCCGATCGAGAGCCCCGGCGTGTCGCGCGGGACGAGGAAGGCCGTCGACCCGTGCTCGAGGGACTGGGCGACGTCGGTCTGAGCGAACACGATGTAGAGGCTCGCCCGGTTCCCGTTGGAGATGAAGTGCTTGAGGCCGTTGAGCCGCCAGCCACCCTCGGCCTCGACCGCCGTCGTGGCGTACCTGGCGCCGTCGTGCGGCACGAAGTAGTCCGACGCCGTGTCGGGCTCGGTGAAGGTGATGGCGAGCAGTCCCCGCGGATCGGCCGCATAGGCGGGCAGGTAGCGCGCCCGCTGCTCGGCGGTGCCGGCAAGCTGGAGCGTCTGCGCCAGCTTCCACGTCTGGGCGAACACGACGGCCAGACCCATGTCGCCTTTCGCCAGCTCCTCCACGGCCAGCGCCGTGGTCACGAAGTCGACGCCACTGCCGCCGTACTCCTCGTCGAGGGTGAGCGTCCGCAGCCCAGCCGCAGACGCCTTCTCGACGAGCTCCCACGAGAAGCAGTCCTCCGGGCGCTCGTTGCGGTCCAGTCGCGACGCCACCGGGAGCACCTCCCTCGTCACGAACTCCCGCACGAGCTCGACCACTGCCGCCTGCTCGTCCGTCAACTGGAACACCATCCTCACCCTCCTGGCCGGCTCGTCCGCTTCGGACCTCGGTCACGCAGGACGAGCGCCCTCACGCAGCCGTCATGGCGTCGGTTCGCCCTTGGAGTCGGCTGTGAAGGTGGACTTCCATGTCGACACCGACAGCAGGCCCTGGGGCGGAACGTTCTTGAACGTCTTGATGGGCACGACCCGGGCCACCCCTGTCTTGGCCTCGACCTTGCAGATGTAGGTGTTCTGGATCGGTGCGTAGACCTTCTTTGTGATGGCGACCGGCCCCCGAGGGGCGTGGATCTTCACCCCGAGCATGGCCTGGGCCAGCTTCTTCTCGTTGGACGCTGTGCCGTGCAGCTGCTTCAGGGCCGCCACCAGGATCTCGGCCTTGGTGTAGCCCGCCTCCGAGTAGTAGGCGGGCCAGATGCCGTAGGCCGAGTGGTACAGCTTGGCGAAGGTCTGGTTGACCTTGGTCGGGATGTCTGTGCAGTACTGGGAGACGCCGTAGGTCCCTGCGGCCGCGGTCACTGTCGCCGAGGCCAGCGTCGACTGGTCGACCGTGGTCGTGAACCCGAGCACCGGGATCTTTCCCTTGAGGCCGTAGGACGACATCTGCGAGTAGAAGCTGACGCCTTGTGCCCCGAGGAGCTCGGTGAACACCCCTTGGGTGGCCGAGGGGATCTGGGACACGTACGACGACATGTCGGCCTGGGACAACGGCGGCCAGATGGCCGTTGTGATCGTCCCTCCCAGCTTGGTGAACTCCTTGTCGAAGGCGCCGACGGCCTCCCAGCCGAAGGCGTAGTCGTCGGCCAAGGTCGTCATGTGGTGCCAGTGCATCGTGTCGTAGGCCCACTTGGCCCCCACGGTGCCGACCTGGTAGGCGTCCCAGCCCGAGGTGTAGCCGAACTTGGCGGTCTGGTAGCCCTGCATCTGGGTCGGGGTGGCGAAGAAGAGGTCGTCCTCCACCACGCCCTTGGACATGACGAAGGGAGCGACGGCGGCGATCTCGTTCGCCAGCAGCGGGCCCTCGACCACGTTCACGTGTGTTGTCGTGATCGCCTTCTTGGCGTCGGACAGCGCGACCGTCGGTGTGGCCTGGGTGTCCATGAAGGAGACCTGGATCTTGTGGCCGTCGACGGTCGAGCCGAAGTGCTTGAGGCCCAGGGTGAACCCGTTCTCCTCGTCCTTGCCGTTGGCGGCGGCGGTGCCGGTCAGCGGGACGAGGTACGCCACCTTGACGGGGCTCTTGGACGCCGCGCCCGCCGTGCCGGCCGCACCGACGGCG
>DAHUZJ010000084.1 GCA_027306585.1 Acidimicrobiaceae bacterium
GGCCTGGCCCGCTCCGGGGGCTTCCACGCTCATCGCCGGGCACGACGTCGGGTACCTGAGCGGGGACACGACCCTTCAACCGGGCGACACCCTCAGCTACGTCGAGCCGTGCGCAACCTTGCACTACACGGTCGTCGGCCACGAGATCACCTCCCCTGGCCATCAGGCGAGCCTCCCTGCGAGCGGCGGTCTCGTGCTCGACTCCTGCTGGCCGACCGACGCGCTCTGGTTCACCCCGCAGCGCTACCTCGTGATCGCGCGCTACGTCTCGACGACCCCCGCCGGCGCCCGGCCGCCGGCCATCGCCGCTCCCCCGGCGGTGCCGCCGATCGCCTTGCCCACAGGCCTCTCCGCCGCCCAACTGACGCTGGCGGCGAACCCGTGGCCCATGGGGAGGCTCGCGGTCACCGGCACGCCAGCATCGACCTGGACCGCCTCGCAGGCTTCACTCGTCGCGGAGGGGGACGCGCTCGAGCTGCTCTTCGGGACGCGGCATGCGGTGGCGGCCGGCGACGCCACGGCACTCGGGGCGCTGGCACCAGGCGTCGCGGTGCCGTCGTGGATCAGCGGGACGCCCGCCGCCCAGCTCGACGTGACCGAGACCGTCGCCGGGCACACCCTCGAGGACGTCACCCTCCGTTCGGCCGTCACGACTTCGGGTGCCCCGACCAGCTTCGCCTTCACCGCGACGGTGGCCGCCGGGCGCTGGCAGGTGACGCACGTTGCCGCGACATCGTGAACGAGCCCGTGCATGAGGTCGCGCCGAACGCACCGGTCATCGTGCGCCTGGCAGCACCTGCGGTTCGATCCGATCTTCGACGGCGTGATCCCCTGTGCGGCGGACCGCGTAGGCCCCCTTGCCCGCGACCTCGCTGACGGCCACCACGAGCTCGGTCCCGCGGTAGACGAGGCCCACGCCGTCGTCGGTCGCGAAGGCGTCCGGCAACGCGCCCTCGGCGATCAGCCGCTGCAGCACCGGTCGTCGCTGCGGCTCGGAGTCGTAGTGCACGCCGTTGGCGTACGGGAGGAAGCCCAGTGCGTTGGTCACCGGGCGCAGCTCCGGCCCAAAGGAGTCGGTCGTGCCGCCGACGTGCCAGCACAGCGACCCAGCGGACACACCGGACAAGACGACCCCGGCCTCCCAAGCAGCCCGCATCACGGGGCCGATGCCGTGGAGCTCCCAGACGGCCAGGAGGTTGGCGAGGCTGCCACCGCCCACCCAGACCACGTCCTGCTCCAGCACGAAGCCGGCGACATCGTCCACCGGCGGCATTGTGAACAGGTTGAGGTGGACGACGTCGATCCCGGCGGCCCGGCCGGCCTCGTCCACCATGGCGTTGAACCACCGCTGGTCCCCCATCGCCGTGCCGACGTGGCACAGGCGCGGGCGCCTCCCGGCGACGCCGGACAGCTCGATGGCGTGCAGGACGAGCGGTCCGAAGGCGAGGTTCGTCCTCCCCTCGCGTCGGAACCCGCCGGACGTGGCGAGGATCGTGGGCGCGTCGGCGGGCATCCGGGCCAAGGTAGCGGCTGCGGCTGCGGCTGGCGCATTGGCGGTCGAAGGGCGTTGCTGCACCCGGGGGGGCGGAGGGCGGGGCCTTTCGACCCTGGCCGATGGCGCCGGCGCACGCCATGCTCCCATGCCGTGCGGGATCCGCTGAGGACCAGGGTGCTGCGGCTGACCGGCTGGCTCGTCTGCCTCCTGGTGGCGGTGGGCTTCTTGCCCCCGACGGGTGCCATCACGCCCGCGCTCGCGGCGGCCTCGCTTCCTCCCACGTACTGGATGGTCGGGGCGGACGGCAGCCTGTACAGCCTCGGGTCGGCGGGCTCGTTCGGCTCGCTGCAGGGCCAGCCGTTGAACAAGCCCGTGGTCGGCATGGCCGCCACCCCCGACGGGCGCGGGTACTGGATGGTCGCCTCGGACGGCGGGGTCTTCGCCTTCGGCGACGCCGGGTTCTACGGATCGATGGGCGGGCAGCCGCTCAACCGGCCCGTGGTCGGCATGGCCGGCACCCCCGACGGGCGCGGGTACTGGATGGTCGCCTCGGACGGCGGGGTCTTCGCCTTCGGCGACGCCCTGTACCGGGGCTCCCTGGCGTCCACGGCGCTGCCCGCCCCGATCGTGGGGATGGCGGTGACCAGCAGCCTCGACCCCTACTTCCCGGGGACCACGGGCTACGACATCTCCTGGCCCCAGTGCGGCAGCCCTTACCCTTCGCCTCCCTTCTCGTTGGCCGTCGTCGGCGTGGGCGGATCGCGGACCTTCATGCACAACCCGTGCCTGGCCGACGAGGTCGCCTGGTTCGGTTCCGCCACTGTGACGTTGTACGTCAAGCTCTCCTCGCCGACATTCGGGACACCCAGCCAGGCCACCACCGGGCCGGCCGGGACCTGTGCAGCGGTCGACACGAGGTGCCAGGGGTACAACTACGGGTGGAACCTCGTGGTCGACGCGTACCACTACGCGTCCAGCCAAGGGGTGTCGGCGGGCCTGTGGTGGCTCGACGTCGAGCGACCCGCCGGCACCACCGACCCGCTGTGGAGCTCGGACACCGCGGCCAACAGCCAGGTGGTGGCAGGGGCCATCGACGCGCTGACCGTTCTCGGCGTCCAGGCCGGCGTCTACTCCAACAGCTACCAGTGGCCGCTCATCGTCGGCACCTACGCGCCCGTCGTGCCCATGTGGCAAGCGCGCCCCAACTCACCGCCGGCCGAGCAGTACTGCACCGGTGCCCTGTTCACCCCGGGGCCCGTGTGGCTGGTCCAATACGCGAACAGCCCCTTCGACCAGGACCTGGCCTGCTGACGTGGCCTGGCGCGTCTGGCGCGTCTGGCGCCGGGCTCGCAGCTTCACGATGCCGTGGGCGGAGTCACGACCTCCGGCGCAGGTTGACCCAGACGGCACGCCGGTCGGTGTAGTTCTCCAGGGCCGTCTCGCCGAGGTCCCGGCCGACGCCCGAGTCCCCGCCCAGACCTCCCCATGGCAGGCGCGTGTCCGTCTGGCCGTACGTGTTGACCCACACCATCCCTGCCCGCAGTTCGGCGGCGACGGTGTGGGCCCGCGCCAGGTCGTTCGTCCACAGGCCAGCGGCGAGGCTGTAGGGCGAGTCGTTGGCGATCGCGACCGCCTCGGCCTCGTCCGCGAAGCGGATCACCGAGACCACCGGCCCGAAGATCTCCTCGCGAGCGATCGTCATCGAGTTGTCGACCTCGCTGAAGACCGTCGGCGACACGAAGTAGCCGGGGCCGTCGACCCGGGCACCGCCGTAGCGGAGCGTCGCGCCTTCGCTTACCCCACGTTGCACGTAGCCCAGCACACGGTCGAGCTGCCGCTGCGAGATGAGCGGCCCGAGGTACGTGTCCTCGTGGCGGGGACTGCCGACCTTGAGCGCGGCGGCTCGGGCCACGAGCCGCTCGTTGAACTCCTCGTAGATCGACTCCTGCACGAGGACTCGCGTGCCGGCCGAGCAGACCTGGCCGGAGTTGAAGAACACCCCCGCCGTCGCCGCCTTGGCGGCGGCGTCCAGGTCCGCGTCGTCGAAGACGACGTTGGGGGACTTGCCCCCCAGCTCGAGCGTGATCTTGGGCAGGGTGGTGGCGGCCCGCTCCATGATCTGCTTGCCGACCGCCGGGGAGCCGGTGAAGGTGACCTTGTTGACGCCCGGGTGGCGGACCAGCGCCGCACCGGCCGTCGGGCCCGGACCCGGCAGGACGTTGAGCACGCCCGGTGGGATGCCCGCCTCGAGGGCGAGCTCGCCGAGCAAGAGGGCGCTGAGCGGCGTCTCGGCAGCCGGCTTCATCACCATGGTGCACCCAGCCGCAAGGGCCGGAGCGATCTTCCACATGGCGTTCATGAGGGGGAAGTTCCAAGGGACGATGCCACCCACCACCCCGACGGGCGTCCGCAGCACGTAGGTCAGCGCGTCGGGACGGACCGGCACCACGTCGCCGGTGATCTTGTCGCACCAGCCGGCGTAGTACTCGAGGCAGTCGACGACCGCGGGGAAGTCCTGCCGCCGCACCGAAGCGATCGGCTTGCCCCCGTCGAGCGATTCGAGGGCGATCACCTCCTCCTCGTGGGACCGCAGGAGATCGGCCAGTCGGTGCAGGTGCCGGCCCCGCTCGGCCGCTCGCATCGTCCGCCAGGGTCCGGACTCGAAGGCGTCCCGGGCGGCACGCACGGCAAGGTCGATGTCCTGCTCGTCGGGCTCGGGCAGGGTGGCGATGACCTGCTCGGTGGCCGGGTCGATCGTCTCGAACGTCTTGCCCGAGACGGCGTCACGCCACTCCTCACCGATCAGGAGCTTGCATGGCGGCAACCTGACCGCTGTGGTGACAAGTGCTCCTGTGACCGCCATCACACCGCCCCCTCGGCCCGGAGGCCGGCGATCTCGTCGTCATCGAACCCCAGCAGGCTCCCGAGGATCTCGTCGGTGTGCTCGCCGAGCAGCGGCGCCGAGCGGTAGTCGACCGGGGAGTCCGACAGCTGCAACGGGCAGCCCACGGTGTAGTACTTGCCGCGCTCTGGATGCTCCACCGACACCACCAGCTCGCGCTCGCGCAGCGACGGGTCCTCCAGCAGCTCCTGGGTGTCGAGGACCGGACCGCAGGGCACGCCGACGGCGTTGCACCGATCGTAGACGGCGAACTTGTCCATGGTCATGGTCCAGGTCTCGATCAGCCCGAACACCTCGTCGATCCGCTCGAGCCGTCGCTCGGGAGTGGCGAAGTCCGGATGCTCGACCAGGTCCTCGCGACCGATCTCCCCGCAGAGCGCCGGCCAGACCTGCGGCTGGATGATCATGTAGACGTAGTCGTTCGGGCCACCCGGTGCGCACCGGAGGGCGGCGCCCGGGTGGCCTCCGCCCGACGCGTTGCTCGACCGCGGCACAGCTCCGTCCGTGCTCTGCACGGGGTACTCGCCGAGAGGCCCGGCGTCCAGTCGCTGCTGGTCGCGCAGCTTGACCCGGCACAGGTTGAGCACCGAGTCCTGCATGGCGCAGAGGACCCGCTGCCCCGTGCCCGTCTGCCGGTCTCGCTGCAGGAGGGCCGCCAGGACGGCTGCCACCAGGTGGATCCCGGTCCCCGAGTCGCCGATCTGCGCGCCGGTGACCAGCGGTGGCCCTGTGGGCCCGCCCGTCGTGCTCATCGAGCCGCCCATCGCCTGCGCGATGGGCTCGTACGCCTTCGCGTCGTGGAACACGCCGGGACCGAACCCCTTCACCGACGCGTACACCAGGCGGGGGAACCGCCGGTGCAGATCATCCCAGCCCAGGCCGAGACGATCGAGCACCCCGGGGCCGAAGTTCTCCACGAGCACATCGGCGTCGGCCAGGAGGCGGTCGACCACCTTCCGGCCGCCTTCGGACTTCAAGTTGCAGGTGATGCTGCGCTTGTTGCTGTTGAGCATCGTGAAATAGAGGCTGTCCACGTTGGGGACGTCGCGCAGCTGCTGGCGGGTGATGTCGCCCTTCCCCGGGGCTTCGACCTTGATGACGTCCGCCCCCAGCCATGCCAGCATCTGCGTGCACGACGGCCCCGACTGCACGTGGGTCATGTCGACGACGCGGATCCCGTCGAGCGCTTTCGGCGCCAGTCCCGTCACTTGCGTCCTCCCCTGTTGTGTCGTGTGCGTGTTCTGCATGTGGAACCCGATCGTTGGTCCGCCGCACGAGCCTCGATCACTCGCACGTGATCACTTGTACATGGTCTGGTTCTGCGTACCGGGCGCATAGGCGTCGGGGTCCAGCCACACGTTGACGATGGCGCACGTCCCGGCGTCACGGGCCCGCTGGAGCGCGGGTGCGATCTCCGAGGGTTCTCGCACCGCCTCGCCGTGGATCCCGAGCATGTCGGCGAACTTCTCGAAGTCGACGTCCCCCAGGTAGTTGGCGACCGAGCCCCGCTCCTCGCCGTACTTCTGGACCTGGCCGCAGCGGATCTGGTTCATGTGGGAGTTGTTGCCGATGACGGCGATGTAGGGAAGTCCGAACCGGACGGCGGTCTGGATGTCGAACGCCGTCATCGCGAACGAACCGTCGCCGAAGAGCGCCACCACCTCTCGCTCGGGATGCACCAGCTTGGCGGCCATGGCGAACCCGGTACCGACCCCCAGGGTTCCGAGGGGTCCGGGGTCCATCCAGCACCCGGGTGCCTTCGGCTGCACGACGTTGCCGGCGAAGGTCACGACGTCGCCCCCGTCGCCCACGAAGATCGACTCGCTGGTGAGGAAGCGGTCCAGCTCGTGCGCCAAGCGGTACGGGTGGATCGGCCGCTGGCCGTTCTCGAGCGCAGGTCGGCGGGCTTCGACCAGCGCCGTCTCCCGCTCGCGCAGGCGCTCACGCCACGCCGACCTCGCGCGCCGAGCGCCGTCGGCGATGCTGCCGGTGGCGTTCGTGACGGCCGCCAGGACGGCGCCGACGTCGCCGACGAGGCCGATGTCGACGTCGCGGTTCCGACCCACCGTCGCGTACCCCATGTCGATCTGCGCCACCGTGGGGGCCTTGAGGCTGGCCCCATAGCGGAGGCGGAAGTCGAACGGGGTCCCGACCACCACGATGACGTCGGCGTCGGCGAACGCCTCACGACGGGTCAGCTGGAAGTGCAGCGGGTGCCCGGGCGGGAGGGTGCCGCGCGCCGCGCCGTTCATGTACGCCGGGATGTCCAGTTCCGTGACGAATTGGATCGCCGCGTCCGTCGCCCGGCACGTCCACACCTGCTGGCCCAGCAGCACGCAGGGGCGCTCGGCCTTCCGCAGCACGTCGGCCAGGCGCTCGATGTCCGTCGGGTCGCCGATGCTGCGGGTCGACGCCCGCGACCGGCCCGCCGACGGCACGCGCGCCGCGTGCTCCGGCACCTTGGCGTCGAGGATGTCCCGGGGCATCTCGAGGTACACCGGACCGAAGGGGCCGGCGAACGCCTCCCGCGCCGCCATGGCCACGAAATCGGCTACCCGCGCCGTCGACGGCACCGTCGAGGCGAACTTGGTGATGGGGCGCAGCATGTCCACGTGCGCCAGGTCCTGGAGGCCCCCCATGCGATGCTGGGACAGGGCCGCCTGTCCGCCGATGAGGAGCAGCGGGCTCTCTGCCCGCAAGGCGTTGGCGACGCCGGTGACGGCGTTGGTCGTGCCGGGCCCCGCGGTCACGACCGCACAGCCCAGGCCACCCGTCATCCGCGCATACCCGTCGGCGGCGTGGGCCGCGACCTGCTCGTGCCGCACGTCGATGATGCGGATACCCTCGTCGATGCAGCCGTCGTAGATGTCCGAGATGTGGCCGCCGCACAACGTGAAGATCGTGTCGACGCCTTCGTTGCGCAGGCCTCGGGCCGCCAAGTGCCCGCCGGACACGACGGCCTCGGCGTCCGCTCGATCGGACCCCTGCGCCTGCCGTCCATTACCCGGCACGGCTTCCGCCCGGTTGCCGAGGTTCGCAACCGACGGGGTGGCGCGCTGCAGCTCTTCCGGGACAGCTTCCAATTTTGGCCCCCTGAACTCGGCGTTCTCTCTGGTATTATCAATGCCAGGGCGCGCTCTGTCAACGGATGCCGCCACGACCTTCACCGCGGTGTGGCGCCCGACGTCGGGCGTGACGGCTGGCCCGCCCGGCCGATCACCGGCGGGCGCGCAACTCGTCGGTCTTCTGGGGCCGAGGCGAGCAGCCGTCCGCAGTCCGGGTACCGGTACGCTTGTCCCGATGAACGGCCAGCCATCGTCGTCGCACGCGGGTCCAGCGCCCGACGATGGCAAGACCGGGCCCGTCGCTCCTCGCATCGGCCTCCGCCCGCTGGCGACGCAAACGCTCACGGACCTCGCCTACGTCGAGCTCCGGCGAGCTGTTGCCGAAGTCCCGATCTACGACGGCGATCACGACGGCCACTTGGACGAGCGGGCTCTGGCCGCACAGCTCGGCATCAGCCGCACCCCGGTCCGCGAGGCGCTGCTGCGCTTGGAGAGCGAGGGCGTCGTCCAGACCGTTCCCCGGCGCGGGGTCTACGTCGTCCGGAAGACGAAGGACGAGCTCATCGAAGTCATCCTCGCGTCCGCGGCGCTGGAGGGGATGGCGGCGCGCCTAGCGGCCGTCCGGGCAACCGACGAGGAGCTGGGCTCGCTACGCGCACATTTCCTCGAGTTCTCCGACGACTCGCACACCGAACCCCGAGGCGGCCGGGGCATCGCGATCGACGAGTACTCCGAGCTCAATGTCGAGTTCCACCAGCACATCGTCGACCTCGCACGGTCGGACCTCTTCTCGCAGCTCGTCTCCCGGCTCCAGCTGCACATGCGGGCCGTGCGTCGCAGCACCATGGGAGATTCGGGCCGCTTCGAGCGCTCGGTCGTCGACCACGCGCACATCATCAAGGCACTCGAGCGCCGGGATGCCGACCTCGTCGAACGCCATGTGCGCCAGCACGCCGTCGACTTGGCCGAGCACGTCCGGCAGCACTTCACCAGCGCCGATTGAGGTCGCCGCCCCCAGCCACGGTCGCGTCCGTGCCGGGGGGCGAGCTCCAAGGCCTCGGGACCCTCGCCCAGGGTCGAACGACCCCGTCGGTGGCCGGTGCGCGGTGGCCGGTGGCCGGTGCGCACAAGCACCCTGCCGGGAGGACCCTGCCGCGAGGACCCTGCCGGGAGGACCTGTGACCTTGGCCTCTGGCGTGGCGGCCGAAGGCGTGTCCACCATCGTCTCGACGGGCGAACGCTCGCCGTCGTTGTTCCGGAGGTCCACGATGAGCCAGCTCAGGGAGTTCATGCACACGCCCCTGTACGGCTGTTCGCCCAGCGTCTCGCTGGCGATGGCAGCTCGGGAGATGGAGACGCACAATGTCGGAAGCCTGGTGATCACCGACCAAGACCGCATCCTGGGAATGATCACCGACCGCGACATCGCGCTGGCGATCGGTCGCGGGAGTGGCCCCGAGACGCCCGTGGACCAGGTCAGCACGCACAGCGTGGTCACCATCGAGAGCGACGCCGACGTCTCGGACGCGGCCGCACTGATGGGTGACAAAGGCGTCTGGCGCCTGCCGGTCACGGATGGCGGCGGCCGTCCGGTGGGGATGGTGAGCCTCAACGACGTGTTCGGCTACCTGGCGCAAGAGACCCAGCACCTCTCCCAGGCGGCACACGCACACCGAGGACCTCTGCTCTGACCCGGTCCAGTCTGGCCGCCCTGGGCCGGCGCCCGCGCCCGACGAGGGCCTACCCCGACGAGTCCGAGAGGCGCCGGAGCGGTGGCAACGTGGGCGGAGGCCGTCGGCGCGGCGGCAGGCGCCCGAGCAACCGGTCGGTGGCCGCGGCGATCGACCGGATGGCCTCTTCGACGGCCTCTGCGACCGCGTCGTCGGTGGCGGTGGACGGGCGCGTGATCCCGCTCACCTTGCGGACGTACTGACGGGCGGCGGCTTCGATCTTCACAGGGGTGGCCGCCGGCTCGAGGCCGCGCAACGTGGTGATGTTCCGGCACATACCCGCAGCGTAGGTTCCGCCGTCCGGCCCCGCCCGCCCCGTCGGTGACGCGACGACGCGCGCCACCGCCCGGAACGGTGGGCGACCGGTCCGGGCGGTGGGGTGCAAGAGCCGAGCTGGAAGGTCAGGCGGCCACCGGCAGGTCCTCCACCGTGCCCCGGCGCACCGTCGCCGTGGGGCGATGCAGCTGACGGGCCTCGAGCTCGGCGGCCTCCTTGCGCATCGCGGCGATGATCGGGATGGTGGCGATGGCGACGGCCAGCACCATGAGGGGAATGCTCACGAGGACGAGCAGCATGTCGGTTCCTTTCTCTTGGCGATCTCGGGGAGCCCTTCTCGCTCCCTCGACACCGTCCATGGTGCGGGACCGCACTGGCAGTTCCCCGGGGACCAGCTGTGCGCCAGGTGTGAATG
>DAHUZJ010000086.1 GCA_027306585.1 Acidimicrobiaceae bacterium
ATGGGGGTGCTCAACTTCAGGGTCGGGAGCAGAGAGCGGGTGGACGAGATCTTCGCCGACCTCGTCGGAGCGGGCTACCGGGGTCAGCAGCAGCCCTGCGACGCATTCTGGGGGCCCAGGTACGCGGTCGTTGAAGACCCCGACGGGCACGCCGTAGGCATCATGAGCCCGATCGATCCCAATCGCCGGCGCGATCCCGGCTTCCCGTGACCTGACCTTGCGCTCGCCGGCTCCATGCCGGCGCAACGCCACTCCCGCCCGGCGCCGCTCCTTTTGGGAGCGCGCCGGACGGGACCGTCGAACGCGTCAGTCAGGCGTTGATGGCTTGGCGTTGCGGGGTGATCTCGATTCGCCGCGGCTTTGCATGGGGCGCCACCGGGATGGTCAGGGTGAGCACTCCGGAGTCGCACTTTGCTTCGATGTGCTCGACGTCAAGGTTGTCGCCGAGGAACATCTGACGGGTGAACGTCCCATACGGGCGCTCGGCAACCAACGTCTCAACCCCTTCGGACGTGGTCGGAGAAGGACGCTCCGCCTTAACCGTGAGCACGTTGTCCTCAACGGTGAGATCGATGGCGTCCTCCTTGATGCCGGGCAGGTCGATCTGAACGAGGAACACGTCGCCCTTCCGGAACGCGTCCATCGGCACGGACAGAGAGCCAACCCGCGATCGCCCGTCTCCGCCCCAGAGTTGCTGGGCGAGGCGATCGAGTTCCCGGAATGGATCGCTTCTCACAAGAGCCATTTGGAACACCTCCTGTGCCGCTCTGGATGGCCGGGCCGCTTCCCCGACCTCGAACGACATTTTAGCACTCTCGAGTGGAGAGTGCTAGCACTCGATGCTCACGAGTGCCAGTGCCGGCCAGGGCAGCGCGCCCCTCGAACCAACCACCGGCGAACGGCGTCCCGCCGCCGGGGACGCTGGCGTGCGCGTCCAGGCAGGCGAAGCGCGGGCGGCCGGTCGCGACGCGGGCCTCCACCAGTCATGCGGCCGTTGGACGAGGGTGCGCGCCCGCGGGGCTGGTGTGGACGGTGGCGGCGCTGAGCCGGGGCACTTGCTGGAGGAGGTGTGCTTCGGCGTGGTGGGCCAGCTCGTGGGCTTGGGTCACGGTGAGGTCAGGAGCGACGGTGGCATCGACCTCGGCTCGCAGGGTGTGCCCGATCCAGCGGATGTGCAGCTCGCGGACGTCGATGACGCCCGTCACGCTGAGGACGGCGGCGGTGGCCCGGTCGACGAGGGCCGGGTCGACGGCATCGAGGAGGCGGGCGCCGACTTGGCGGATCGCCGAGCGCAGCACCCCGAGTAGGACGGCCGTGATGAACAGTCCGACGACCGGGTCGGCGTCTTGGAAGCCGAGTGCCACGCCGCCGGCGCCGAGGAGCACGGCCAAGCTGGTGAACCCGTCGGTGCGGGCGTGGAGACCGTCGGCGACCAGAGCGGCGCTTCCGATCCGGCGGCCGACGCGGATGCGGTAACGGGCGACCACCTCGTTGCCGGCGAACCCGACAACGGCGGCGAGCGCCACCGCCCACAGGTCGCTCACGTGCTGGGGGTGGAGGAGCCGATCGATCGCCTCGACGGCGGCCAGCGCCGAGGAGAGGGCGACCATGGCGATCACGAAGAGGCCGGCCAGGTCCTCGGCCCGGCCGTAGCCATAGGTGTAGCGCTTGGTCGGCGCGCGCTTCGCCAGTCCGAAGGCGAGGAGCAGCGGCACGGCGGTGAGCGCGTCGGCCACGTTGTGCAGGCCGTCACCCAGCAGGGCAACCGACCCGGAGAAGGCGACGACGGCGAGCTGAACGGCGGCGGTCGCTCCCAGGATGCCAAGGCTGCAGACCAGCGCCCGTCGCCCCTCGGCGTCGGCTTCGAGGGAGGGGTCCATCTGGTCGGCCACGTCGTGGGAATGCGCCCCAAGCACCTCGGAGATGCCGCGGGTGAGGCGCGAGCGCAGGGAGGTCCCCGGCTGGTAGTGGTGGTGGCCGTCTGCGTGCTCGGGACCGCCAGGATCTCCGTGGCGGTGATCGCCCTCGTGTCGGTGGTCGGCGTGCATGGCGGCTCCGTGCCGACCCTAGCGCGGCTCTGTCGCTATATGCGCAGCTGCGAATATCTCGCAACTGAGGATAGATTGCGAGCATGAGCAGTGCCCGAGCCCGGAAAGACCCGTTGGCGCACCCGGACCCGCCCACTGACGAGCAGGTCCAGGCTGCCGTCGTGTCGTTCACGCTCTTGGCCGAGCCCACCCGGGTCCGGATGCTGTGGGCGCTGCGGGACCGGCAGCTCGACGTGTCGTCACTGGCCGCGGTGGCGGGGTGCCGGCCCACCGTGGCCAGCCAGCACCTTTCCAAGCTCCGCTTCGCCGGGCTGGTCGAGGCGACGAGGGAAGGCCGGCACATGGTCTACCGGCTCCGGGGCGGCCACGTCCGGGCGCTCCTGACCGAGGCGCTCTTCCAGGCCGATCACCAGGTGTCGGGCCATCCGGTCGACGGGTAGCAGGGCGACGACAGAAGGAGGGGAAGATGAGCGATGTGGAGCGGGAAGCACCGGATCTTGCCGGTGAGGTCGAGGAGAGGGACGGCCTGCTCATCGAGTGGGACGTCGGGATCCCCATGGACGACGGGATCGTGCTCCGCTGCGACGTCTTTCGTCCAAGCGGAGCGCAGGAGCCGGTACCGGCGATCCTGACCCACGGGCCCTATGCCAAGGGCATGGCGTTCCAGGTCGGTTACGCCCGGCAGTGGCAGCAAATGGCCCGTGAGGCGCCCGACGCACTGTCGGGCTCCTCCAACCGGTACCAGAACTGGGAGACGCCCGACCCGGAGAAGTGGGTACCGCACGGGTATGCCTGCGTGAGGGTCGACTCACGCGGTGCGGGGTCGTCACCGGGCGTCCTCGACGCCTGGTCCGCCCAGGAGATCAAGGATCTGTACACCTGCATCGAATGGGCGGCGAGCCAGCCATGGTGCACCGGCAAGGTGGGGATGTGCGGCATCTCCTACTACGCGCAGAACGCGTGGCAGGTATCCGGGCTCCATCCGCCCCACCTTGCGGCCATCGTGGCGTGGGAGGGAGCATCGGACTTCTACCGTGAGCTCTTCTACCACGGGGGCATGCGGAGCCGGTTCGTCTCGATCTGGTTCCCGCGCCAAGTCGTCACCGTCCAGCACGGGCAAGGCTCGCGAGTCCCTCCCAACCCCCACACCGGCCGGCCGGTCGCCGGCACGGTGACGCTGTCGGACGAGGAGCTCGTCGCCAATCGGCGCGATCTCGCCGCCGACGCCGCCGACCACCCCCTCGAAGACGACTGGCACCGGGCGCGCAGCCCCCGGCCCGAGCTGACCGACGTCCCGTTGCTCTCGGCCGCCAACTGGGGCGGGCAGGGCCTGCACCCGAGGGGCAACTTCGAGGGCTTCCTCGCCGCCTCGACCTCCAAGAAGTGGCTGGAGGCGCACGGGGGGACCCACTTCACCGAGTTCTACACCGACTACGGGCGGCGGATGCAGCAGCGATTCCTCGATCACTTCTTGAAGGGCGAGGAGAACGGATGGGAGGACGAGCCGCGCGTCCGCCTTCAGGTCCGCCACGCCGACGGCACCTTCACCGAGCGCCACGAGGCGGAGTGGCCCCTGGCCCGAACCGCCTGGACTCGCTTCCACCTCGACCCGTCGTCGATGGCGCTCCGGGCCGACCAGCCCGGGCAGGGGGCCGTCTCCTATGCCAGCTCGAGCGATGGCCTCACGTTCTTGGCCGAGCCCCAGGAGCGCCCGCTGGAGCTCACCGGGCCGGGCTCAGCCCACCTTCGCATCGCCTCGTCGACGATCGACGCCGACCTGTTCGTCATCGTCCGAGTCTTCGACCCGAGCGGGAAGGAGGTGGTGTACCAGGGTTCCAACGACCCGCACACTCCGGTGGCCCAGGGCTGGCTTCGAGCATCCCACCGTCGCCTCGATCTCGACCGCAGCCTTCCCTACCGCCCGTTCCACCCCCACGACCGTGTGGAGCCCCTCGAGCCGGGGCGTCCCTACGAGGTCGAGGTGGAGATCTGGCCGACCTCGATCGTCATCCCGCCGGGCTACCGCCTGGCGGTGACCGTCCGGGGCAAGGACTACGAGTACGGGGGCGAGATCGCGGAGGCCTACCGCTCGATCGGCTACACCGGGTGCGCCGAGTTCGTGCACAAGGACGACCAGGATCCACAGGTGTTCGACAACGAGGTCACCCTTCACGCCGGCGGCGAGGGAGGGTCGTATGTCCTACTTCCTGTGATTCCTGGCTCACCCCATCGGTGACGGTCGCACGCGACTACTGGATGTGCACCCCGGACATTGCACGCGAGATGACGAGGCGCTGGATCTCCGAGGTCCCCTCGAAGATGGTGTAGATCTTCGAGTCGCGGTGCCACCGCTCCACGGGGTACTCCCGGACGTACCCGTAGCCGCCGAGGATCTGGATGGCCTCTTCGGTCACCCACACCGCCGTCTCACCGGCGAAGAGCTTCGACTGTGACCCCTCGCCGGCGTCGAAGCGCTTGCGGTTCGCCGCCATCCAGGCGGCCCGCCACACGAGCAGGCGGGCAGCGTCCGTGCGCAGCTTCATGTCGGCGAGCTTGAAGGCGATCGCCTGGTTCTCGATGATGGGACGCCCGAACTGCTGGCGGTCCTTGGCGTAGTCGAGGGCATACTCGAACGCGGCACGGGCGATGCCCACCGCCTGGGCGCCCACCAAGGGCCGCGTGGCCTCGAAGGTGGCCATCGCCGCCTGGGTGGACGTGCGCTTGCCCTCGCGGGCCCGGGCCAGGCGCTCGTCCAGGTGCTCCTTGCCGCCGAGCAGGCACCGCCCGGGCACCCGGCAATCCTCCAGGACGACCTCGGCGGTGTGCGAGGCCCGGATGCCCATCTTCTTGAACTTCTGTCCCTGCCGGATGCCCGGCGTGCCCTCCGGCACCACGAAGCTGGCGTGGCCCCGGCTGCCGAGCGCCGGGTCGACGGACAGCACGAGCACGTGGGTGTTGGCCAGGCCACCATTGGTGATCCAGGTCTTGGTGCCGTTCAGGACCCACTCGTCCTTGGCCTCGTCGTAGACGGCACGGGCCCGCAACGAGGACACGTCGGAACCGGCATCGGGCTCGGAGACGCCGAACGCTGCCAGCTTGATGTCATCGGGGGTGCCGAAGCACTGCGGGATCCATTCCGCCTGCTGCTCGGGCGTCCCGTTGGCCATGATGCCGGCGACGGCCAGGGTCGAACCGAAGATGGCGAGGCAGATCCCCGCGTCGCCCCACGCCATCTCCTCGAGGACCAGCGCCATCGTCAGTCCCGTCTTGTCGAGGTAGGCGTTGGCGAGGAAGTCGAAGGAGTAGAGCCCGACCTTGGCCGCCTCCTCGATGATCGGCCAAGGCGTCTCCTCGCGCTCGTCCCATTCGTGCGCGGCCGGGCGGACGACGCCTTCGGCGAAGTCGTGGACCCACTTCTGGAGCTGGAGCTGGTCCTCGTTGAGGTCGAGCGAGAAGTCACCCATCGTCGTCACCCCTTGCCCTCGCCGGACGCGCCCTGCGCCTCGGCCGGCCGTGCACCCACCCTGGCCGGGCGCTGCACTCCGTAGGTTACCCAATGGTAACCGAATGCATGCGCGGCGACAGCTCCTCCATGGAGGCGGCGGGCCGGGCGCGCGAGGATCCGCCCGCGACCCGCCCACCCGGCCACAAAGGCGGTGGGACCACGGGCGCGCCAGGGCACGCCAGCGCAGAGGGCGGATCAGAGGCCGTTGGGGCGGACGTCCTTGGCCATCAGGCCCTTCGGGCCATCCTCGACCTCGAACTCCACCGACTGCCCCTCCTCGAGCACGCGGTAGCCGTTCATCATGATGGCGGTGTGGTGCACGAACACGTCAGCACCGCCGTCCGGCTGCGAGATGAAGCCGTAGCCCTTCTCGGCGTTGAACCACTTGACCGTCCCCGATGCCACGGTGGCGATCCCCTTTCCTCTGCCCTCTACTCGTTGCCCCCGCGGCGCTCGCCGCGGGCCCCGCCGGTCGTCCGGCGGGCGCTGCAGCACGGGCGGCCATGCCCGGATGTCCCCCGGGTTGCCGCCGTGCGAAAGGGACGCTAGCAGGCACGACGCCATCACCTCGGGTTTGCTCGCCCGCTCGGCCGACGGCCGACGGCCGGCGCGCCACGGGCATCGCGGCTCGCCGGTCAGCGATGCACCACGGTGCCGTCGGCGCCGTCCTCGACGACCCACCCGTCGGCGGTGAGGGTGTCGCGCAACGCGTCGGCGCGGGCCCAGTCCCGGGCGTGCCGAGCGGCATCCCGTTCGGCCACCAGCCGGCGCGTCCTGTCGTCGATCTCGCCGACGCCGCCCTTCAGTCGGAGCCCCAACGCGGCCGCCAGCACCGCAGCAGTGTGCGCCGTCTTCCGGCCCTCCTCGAGGTCGCCGGCGTCGGCCGTTGCGTGCGCGCGGTTCACCAGCTCGAAGACCCCGCCCAGCGCGGCCGGCGTGTCGAGGTCGTCGTCCATCTGCTCGATGAAGCGCCCGATGGCCTCGGGGTCGGCATCCGCGGCTGAGCCCCGCCCGGCCACCACCATGCGCGCCGCGGCGAGCGGATCCTCCAGGGAGAAACGGCGGGCCATGGCATCGAGGCGGTCCACGCCTTTCTCGGCGTCGGCGATCGTCCCCTCGGTCACCTCCATTGTCGACCGGTAGTGCGCCCGGAGGACGAGGAGCCGATAGGCGCGGGGGTCGCTGCGATCCAGCAAGTCGGTCAGTGACGTGAAGTTGCCCGCCGACTTCGACATCTTGTCGCCCCCTTCCACCGTCACCCAGCCGTTGTGCACCCAGTGCCGGGCGAAGCGGCGGCCCTCGGCGACCGCCTGGGCCCGCTCGTTCTCGTGGTGCGGGAAGGCCAGGTCCTTGCCGCCCCCGTGGACGTCGAACCCCTCGCCCAACAGATCGAGCGACATGACGACGCACTCGGTGTGCCAACCGGGTCGACCCGGACCCCAGGGTGAGTCCCAGGTGGGCTCCCCCGGCCGGGCCTTCTTCCACAGGGCGAAGTCGTGCGGGGACTCCTTCTCCTCCCGCTGCTCGACACGGGCCCCGGCCTGGAGCTGGTCGATCGGGCCTGGAGCCAGGAGCCCGTAGTCCGGCACCGACGCCGCCCGCAGGTACACGCCGTCGCTCGTCTCGTACGCCGCGCCCCGGGCCACGAGGTCGGCGACGAGGGCCACCATGTCCGGCACGTACGCCGTGGCGTGGGGAACGTCGTCGGGACGGAGGACGTCGAGCGCGTCCATCGCCTCCCACCATCGGGTCTCGTACTCCGACGCCACCTCCGCCTCCGTCCGGCCCTCGGCCGCCGCCCGGGCGATGACCTTGTCGTCGATGTCGGTGACGTTGGACACGTAGCGCACCGAGAGGCCGCTGAACGCCAGGTACCGACGGAGGACGTCGAACACCAGCGCGTAGCGCCCATGGCCCAGGTGGGGAAGGTCGTAGACCGTCGGGCCGCAGACGTACATGCCGACCCGCCCCGGCTCCCGGAGCTCCAGCGGGCGCACCATGCCGGTCGCGGTGTCGTGGAGGTACAGCACCCGGGTACGGTAACGCGGTCATGAGCGGATCTGCGCCCGAGGCCGCACCCCCGGGGGGCGGCGAGCCAACCCCCGGCGCCGCGGGCGCGCCCAGCGGCGGGACGGCGGCACCGGCCGGTCCACCGCCGCCCGGCGCACCGGCCGGCACCCCGCCGGGCGCACCACGCGCCGGGGCGCCGAAGGTGCCCGATCGACCCGGCATCGACGGGCTGGAGCCGAAGTGGTCGTCCTCATGGGAGGTGGCGGGAACCTACCGCTTCGACCGGACGGCGACCCGCGACCAGGTCTTCTCCGTGGACACGCCGCCGCCGACGGTCTCGGGGTCGCTCCACATCGGCCACGTCTTCTCCTACACGCACACCGACGTTGTGGCCCGGTTCCAACGGATGCGTGGGAAGGCCGTGTTCTACCCGATGGGCTGGGACGACAACGGCCTGCCGACGGAGCGGCGGGTACAGAACTACTTCGGTGTCCGGTGCGACCCGGCGCTCCCCTACGACCCCGGGTTCGAGCCCCCGGCGCAGCCGCCCCGTGAGCCGGTGGCCGTCTCCCGGCCGAACTTCGTCGAGCTGTGCGAGCGCCTCACGGCCGAGGACGAGCGGGCGTTCGAGGAGCTCTGGCGCACCCTCGGGCTCTCCGTCGACTGGAAGTCCACCTATGCCACCATCGACGAGCGGGCCCGCCGGGCCTCCCAACGGAGCTTCCTCCGGCTCCTCGCCGCCGGCCACGCCTACCAGCAGGAGGCGCCCACCCTCTGGGACGTCGACTTCCGTACGGCGGTGTCCCAGGCGGAGCTCGAAGAGCGCGAGCGTCCCGGTGCGTACCACCGCCTGCGCTTCGCCCTCGCTCCAGGCAACGCACCCGGTGCGGCGGGGGCGACCGGCGGTGCCGTGGAGATCGAGACCACCCGGCCCGAGCTGCTGCCGGCCTGCGTCGCCCTGGTCGCCCACCCGGACGACGCGCGCTACCGGATGCTCGTGGGCCACGAGGTGGTCACCCCGCTCTTCGGGGTCCGGGTACCCGTGGTGGCCCACCCGCTGGCCGACCCTGAGAAGGGCACCGGCATCGCCATGGTGTGCACCTTCGGCGACACCACGGACGTCGTGTGGTGGCGAGAGCTCCGGCTTGCCACCCGGGCCATCGTCGGCTGGGACGGGCGGCTCGAACCGGTGTCCTGGGGCGCATCCGGCTTCGAGTCCGAGGACGCGGCGGCCGCGGTCGCCGCCTACGCGGAGCTGGTGGGCCGCACCACCCGGCAGGCGCGCACGCGGGTCGTCGAGCTCCTCGCGGGGTCCGGCGCCCTCGTCGGGGAACCCCGGCCCATCACCCACCCCGTCAAGTTCTACGAGCGCGGCGAGAACCCGCTGGAGATCATCTCGTCGCGCCAGTGGTTCGTCCGCACCCTCGAGCTGCGAGACCGCTTGCTCGTCCGCGGCAACGAGCTCCGCTGGCACCCGGCCTACATGGCCCACCGGTACCGGGCGTGGGTCGAGGGACTGAGCAGCGACTGGAACGTCAGCCGGCAGAGGTTCTTCGGCGTGCCGTTCCCGGTGTGGTACGAGGTGGGCGACGACGCTTCCGTCCGCTACGACCGGCCTCTCGTGCCCGCCGAGGCGCGGCTCCCGGTCGACCCCTCCACCGACGTCCCCGACGGGTACGCCGACGAGCAGCGGGACCGCCCCGGGGGCTTCACGGGCGAACCCGATGTCATGGACACCTGGGCCACGTCCTCGCTGACCCCTCTCATCGCCGGGGGCTGGGAGGACGACCCCGACCTGTTCGCCCGGGTCTTCCCCATGGACGTGCGACCCCAGGGCCACGACATCATCCGCACCTGGCTGTTCTCCACGGTGGTCCGCTCGGAGCTCGAGCTCGGCGCCCTGCCCTGGGCCCACGCCGCCATCTCCGGATGGGTCCTCGACCCGGACCGCAAGAAGATGTCCAAATCGAAGGGCAACGTGGTGACCCCGCTTCCCCTCCTGCAACAGCACGGCGCGGACTCGGTGCGCTACTGGGCGGCGAGCGGGCGGCCCGGTACCGACACGGCGGTGGACGAGGGCCAGATGAAGGTGGGCCGTCGCCTCGCGATCAAGATCCTGAACGCGTCCAAGTTCGTGATCGGGCGGCTCGGGGACGAGCCGGCGCCGCCGGCGGCGGCGGTCACCATTCCCGTCGACCGCGACATGTTGCGACGCCTCGCCGCCGTCGTCGAGCGGGCCACCGCGGCGTTGGTGGGCTTCGACTACACCCGCGCCCTGGAGGCCACCGAGGAGTTCTTCTGGTCGTTCTGCGACGACTACGTCGAGCTGGTGAAGAGCCGGGCCTACGGCGACGCGGCGACAGCGGCCACCGCCTCGGCTCGCGCCGCCCTGGCGCTGGCCCTCTCCGTCCAGCTGCGACTGTTCGCCCCGTTCCTGCCGTTCGTCACCGAAGAGGTGTGGAGCTGGTGGCAGGGGGGCTCGGTCCACGTGGCCCGGTGGCCCGAGGTGGACACCGAGCTCGTCCCCGCCCTCGGCGCTCCACCCGCCGGGACGGCGGACCTGGCGCCGGCCCTGGACGTGGCAGCGGAGGTCCTCGGGGCGATCCGGCGGGAGAAGACCGCACAGAAGCGCTCGATGCGCACCCGGGTTGCCGCCCTCCAGGTGCGCGACACCGCGACCCGCCTCGCCCTCCTGCGCACCGTGCTCGACGACCTCGTCGAAGCGGGCGGGGTGGAGCCCGGCAGGGTGGTCCTCGAGGAGGGAACGACGCCGGAGATCTCGGTGACCCTCGTCGCGCCCGAGGCCTGAAGGTCCCCTCCCACGCCCATCGACCGGTCCGGGCCTGCCGCCGCTTCTTGCAATGTCAATGCGTGATGCCGCACCAGGGCACGGCGGCACGACGTGACCGCCGCTTCGATCGATGTACCCAGGATTGGAACCCGTTTGCCCTGGTTCCAATCCGGACAGATAGACCTTGGGCCGGACGGTGTACCAAGAGGACGGGACGGCCGAGGACCAGGACCGAGTGGTACGCACGTGAACTTGGGCAACCGAACGGTGGTTCGCAAGACAACCCCGCGGGCCGGTGGTGGATCTCGGCGGACCACCGCACAGATGGCCGGAGATGCCGGGTGCGTCCGGGCCGCACGCGCCGCCGTACAGGGCCTGCTGCGGGACCAGCCCGACGACGTCCGGCACATCGCCGTGCTGCTCACCGACGAGCTGGTCACCAACGCCCTGGTGCACGGCGGTGGCCGCTTCTCCCTCGCAGTGGAGGTCGCCGAGCACACCCTGCAGGTACGGGTCGGCGACGGGAGCCCTGACACGCCACGGGTGCTGCACCCGCCAGACGACCGGGAGCACGGCCGGGGCATGGCCATCGTCGACGCCCTGGCATCCGCCTGGGGGACCGACCAGGAGCCGGCACGCAAGGTCGTCTGGTTCGAGCTGACGCTTCCCGCTTGACCGGCCGCAACTGCACCAACCGCCGGACGGGTGTAGGAATTGCAGGGGGACCGACGGCGTCCCCACGCCTCGTTGCCGACCGGCACGCGCGGCTCGGGTCGCGTGTAGCCCCCCGCCGGGCTGGGTAGGTGACGCCAAGCCAAGCAATCGTGGTTGCGAGCTGGAGGCCAGTGCCCCCGCCAAGTGCACCGAGAGGAGCAGTGACCGATGGACCAGACGTTCCACATCACGGAGGACACTTCGCGCCCCGTCCCGGTCGTGTCGGCTTCGGGGGAGATCGACGTGGCGACCGCTCCGCCGTTGCGCGACCGGCTCCAAGCCCTGACCGCGTCGGGAAGGTCGACGGTCGTCGTCGACTTGCTGGGGGTGACCTTTCTCGACTCCACGGCGCTCGGCGTCCTGGTCGGTGCCCTGAAGCGGTGCCGGGAGTCGGGTGGCGACCTATCGCTCGTGATCACGGAGCCGCGGATCCTCAAGGTCTTCGAGATCACCGGCTTGACCGATGTCTTCCCGATCCACGCCACGGTCGACGAGGCCGTCGGGAGCGCCGAATGAGCACCGACGGCCAGGCCGGGGTCGTCGCCGTCGACCTGGCGATCCCCGTCAAGGCCGATCTCGTCGTGCTCGCCAGACTGACGGCGGCGACCGTTGCCGCCCGCGCCGGCTTCGGCGTGGAGGACATCGAGGACCTCCGCCTCGCCGTGGAGGAGCTCTGCCTCTCCCTCGTGCGCACCGACGACGACGGGCGGCTCAACTTCGCTTTCGAGTACGTGCCCGACGCGATCACCGTGAAATGCTGCTTCGAGCCACAACCGGGATGGGATGGCGCGGCCAGTGGGGTCGTCGACGACCTGTCGCTCCGGATACTGGACGCCCTGGTGGACGAGCACGGCCGCGAACAGCGGGACGGCAAGCTGTGCGCCTGGCTGCGCAAGCGGCGGGCGCCCTCGACGGTGTGATGGCGGCGGACGAGGGTCGCACCGCGAGCGAGGACACCAAAGAGCTCTTCACCGAGCTGGCGAGGACGCGGGACCCGGCGCTGCGAGACCGGCTCGCCACCGCGCACCTCGGCCTGGCGTACCAGCTGGCCCGCCGGTACACGAACCGCGGGGAGCCCTACGAGGACCTCGTCCAGGTGGCGTCGCTGGCCATCGTGAAGTCCGTCGATCGCTTCGACCCCGAGCGGGGCGTCGAGTTCACGACCTTCGCCACGCGCACGGTGATCGGGGAGCTCAAGCGACACTTCCGGGACAAGGGCTGGGCGGTCCGTGCACCCCGCCGCGTCCAGGAGCTCTACCTCGAGCTGGGCAAGATGGCCGAGTCCCTGTCCCAGGAGCTCGGACGCTCCCCCACCGTGCCCGAGCTGGCTTCGGCGACGGACGCCACCGAGGAAGCGGTCCTCGAGGCACTCGAAGCCGGCCAGGGCTATCGCACGGCCTCGATCGACGCCACTGATCGCAACGACGAGACGCTGGCGTCGCACATCGGGGACGAGGACCTCACCATGGGCACCGTCGAGGATCGCCAGCTGCTCGCACCGGCCATGGCACGCCTGGCGCCGCGCGAGCAGACGATCCTGCAGCTCCGCTTCGGCCAGGGGCTGACGCAATCCGAGATAGCCGCCCGTGTGGGCATCAGCCAGATGCACGTCTCTCGGCTGCTCGCCGCCAGCCTGGAGCGGCTGCGGAAGAGCGTGGGGACGGCCGAGGAGGGGTGAGCCACCCAGCCCGACCGCATGGCATGGTGTGGCGGGCGTCGACGCCAACGAACCGGCTCGGCGCCGACGGCGACCCTTCGCCGTGAGGCACGGTGCGTCGGCGCCCCCTCACCCGTCCGGGTAGTGTCAGCCGAGGCCAGGGCCGTGTCGGGCGGGCGCCGGCGGCGCCGCGAGGGACGAGCCGCCAGCGACCGACGAAGGAGCGTGGTGCCGATGTCGACGACCGCCCCGGCGATCCCGCTGCGCCAGCGACCGGCGTTCCGCGCGCTGGCGGACCACCACCGCGCCGTCGGCGACCGGCACCTGCGCGACCTGTTCGCCGAAGACCCCGGCCGTGCCGAGCGGCTGTGCGCAGAGGCGACCGGCCTCTTCCTCGACTACTCGAAGAACCGGGTCACCGACGAGACCCTGCGGCTCCTCTTGCAGCTCGCCGAGGAGTCCGGCCTGACGGCTCGCCGCGACGCCATGTTCGCTGGAGAACCGGTCAACGTCTCCGAGCACCGTGCCGCCCTGCACGTGGCGCTGCGCATGCCGGAGGGCAGCCGTCTCGCGGTGGACGGCACCGACGTGGTGGCACAGGTGCACGACGTCCTGCGGCGCATGGCGGCCTTCTGCGAGCAGGTACGCGACGGCCGGTGGCGTGGCCACACGGGCAAGCCCATCCGCAACGTGGTGAACATCGGGATCGGGGGCTCCGACCTCGGCCCCGTCATGGCCTACGAGGCCCTCCGGTGGTACGCGCGCCGGGACCTCAGCTTTCGCTTCGTCTCGAACATCGACGCCACCGACCTGGCCGAGGCGACCAGGGACCTCGCTGCCGACGAGACGCTGTTCATCGTGTCGTCCAAGACCTTCGGCACGCTCGAGACGCTCACCAACGCCACCTCGGCCCGGCAGTGGCTCGTGGACCAGCTGGGAGACGAGAAGGCAGTGGCCAAGCACTTCGTCGCCGTGTCCACCAACGCCGAGCGGGTCGCCGCGTTCGGCATCGACACGGCGAACATGTTCGGCTTCTGGGACTGGGTCGGCGGGCGCTACTCGATGGACTCCGCCATCGGGCTCTCCACCATGCTGGCGATCGGCCCCGAGGCCTTCGCCGAGCTCCTGGCCGGCTTCCACGCCATGGACGAGCACTTCCGCACCGCCCCACTGGAGGAGAACCTGCCCGCCTTGATGGGCCTTTTGTCGGTGTGGTACCTGGACTTCTTCGGGTGCCAGACCGTCGGTGTCATGCCCTACGACCAGTACCTGCAGCGGTTCCCCGCCTATCTCCAGCAGCTCACGATGGAGTCCAACGGCAAGCGGGTCACCGTCGCCGGCGCCCCGGTCGACTACGACACGGGGGCCGTGTACTGGGGGGAGCCGGGGACCAACGGGCAGCACAGCTTCTACCAGCTCCTGCACCAGGGGACCCGCCTCGTCCCGGTCGACTTGATCGGGTTCGCCAAGAGCCTCAACCCCCTTGGCAACCACCACGACCTTCTCATGGCCAACGTGTTCGCCCAAGCGCAGGCGCTCGCCTTCGGCCGGACCGAGGAGGAGGTCCGATCGGAGGGGACGGCGGAGGACGTCGTCCCCCACCGGGTCATGCCGGGCAACCGACCGACCAACGTCCTCCTGGCCGAGCAGCTGACCCCCTTCCGCCTCGGCACGCTCGTCGCGCTGTACGAGCACGTCGTGTTCACCCAAGCCGCCGTGTGGGACATCGATCCGTTCGACCAGTGGGGCGTCGAGCTGGGCAAGGCCCTGGCACAGGCGATCGCCCCGGAGCTCGCGAGCGAGACCGACCCCGTGCTGGACCACGACCCCTCGACCAACGCGCTGGTCCGCCGCTACCGCGCGCTGCGGCGCTGACGGCGAGCGGGACAGGGCTGGCCCGAGCCGGCACCCTGCATCGTCATCGTCACCCGAGATCCGAGATCCCAGACCCCAGACCCCATCCCAGGAGGAACGCCACATGCCCACCACCCACCCGATGCAGCTGGGGATGATCGGCCTCGGTCGCATGGGCGCCAACCTCGTGCGCCGCCTGCTGCGCGACGGGCACCAGGCGGTGGCGTTCGACGTCAACGCCGATGCCGTGCAGGGGCTGGCGGCCGAAGGCGCCACGGGGGCGACGACCCTCGAGGACTTCGTCGGCAAGCTCGAGCAACCTCGGGCGGTATGGCTCATGCTGCCGGCGGCCATCGTCCAGACAACGCTCGACCAGCTCGTCCCCCTCCTCGACCGGGACGACATCGTCGTCGACGGCGGCAACTCGTACTACCGCGACGACATCGCGCGGGCCCGCCAGGCCGCCGAGCACGGCCTCCACTACGTCGACTGTGGCACCAGCGGCGGCGTCTGGGGTCTCGAGCGCGGCTACTGCCTCATGATCGGCGGTGAGCCCGAACCGGTCGCCCATCTCGACCCGATCTTCCGCACCATCGCACCCGGCTCCGGCAGCGCCGAGCCCACGCCAGGCCGCACCCGCACGGACGGCACGGCACCCGACGGCTACCTGCACTGCGGCCCGAGCGGCGCCGGACATTTCGTGAAGATGGTCCACAACGGGATCGAGTACGGGATGATGGCCGCCATCGCCGAAGGGCTCTCCATCATCGGCCACGCCGACGTCGGCCTCCACTCCCAGCAGTCGGACGCCGAGACGACGCCGTTGCGGGACCCCGACGCCTACCGGTACTCCATCGACATCGCCGAGGTGGCCGAGGTGTGGCGGCGGGGATCGGTGGTCGGCTCCTGGCTGGTGGACCTCATCGCCGACGCGCTCGCCCGGACACCGCAGCTCTCCGGGTTCGCCGGACGGGTGTCGGACTCCGGGGAAGGTCGGTGGACGGCGACGGCCGCCATCGACGAAGGGGTCCCGGCGCCGGTGATCACGACGGCGCTGTACGAGCGTTTCGCGTCACGGGGCCTGGGGGAGCTCTCGGCCAAGATCCTGTCCGCCATGCGCAGCGAGTTCGGGGGCCACGTGGAGAAGCCCGCCGAATAGGGGGCGCGACCGACCCGGACGACCGACGCCCGACGACGACGCAGAGGGAGGCGACGTGCACCACGAGCTCGAGGTCCTGGCCGACGGCGACACCCTGGCGCGAGCGGCCGCCGATGCGGTGGTCCGGTGGGCGCACGCCGCCGTCGACGCCGACGGGAGCTTCCACTTCGCCGTGAGCGGCGGGCGTTCGCCATGGGCGATGTTCGCCGAGCTGGCCTCCCGGGACATGCCATGGGAACGGACGACCATCTACCAGGTGGACGAACGCATCGCTCCCGCCGACGATCCCGACCGCAACCTGGCGCACCTCCGCCAGGCGCTGGCCGACGCCCCAGCCACCGTCCTCCCGATGCCCGTCGAGGCAGCCGACGTCACGCTTGCCGCCGACGAGTACGGCGGCGCCCTGCCCCCGGTCTTCCACCTCGTCCACCTCGGCATCGGCCCGGACGGTCACACCGCTTCGCTGGTGCCGGGCGACCCGGTGCTCGAGGTGACCGACCGCCCCGTCGCGCTCACGGGCACCGTGTACCAGGGGCGCCGGCGCATGACGCTCACCTATCCGGGACTTGCCCGGGCTCGCCAGCTCCTCTGGCTGGTCAGCGGGGACGACAAGCGATCGCCACTGGCCCGGTTGCTCGCCGGCGACCGGTCGATCCCCGCCGGGCGAGTCGAAGCCGGAACCTCGCTGGTGCTGGCCGACCGGGCGGCCGCACCGCCCCCGCCGTACTGACCGACGACAGGACGCGGGTCGCCTCGCAAGGAGATCGGGCCGGCAGAGGACGCCTGCGCCGAGGACGCGTGGGTGGGCGACGACGGGCGACCGGGCGCCGAGGGCGCGGCGGCGGCCTAGGTGGCCGCGCCCCGGACCTTGCGCCAGCTGACGCCGTCGCCGGTGCCGATCACGACGTCGGCGACCATCGCTGACGGGAACAGCCCGTGCTCGACGACGCCGGGGGTGCCGGACAGCCGGGTCGCCAGCTCCGCCGGGTCGCCCACCACGCCCACGTAGTCGACGATCACCCCGCCGTCGGGGCTGGGAGGGACGTCCCGCCGACGCACCGGACCCAGCGCCGCCAAGCGGCGAAGCGTGCTGTCCAGCCCGAATTCGAGCACCTCCAGCGGGATCGGGGCCCGCAAGCGGTCGACCGGCTTGCCGGCGTCGACCACCACCACGAAGCGGGCAGCGGCGGCGGCCACCACCTTCTCGCGGGTGTGCGCCGCGCCACCGCCCTTGACCAGCCAGCCGTCGGGTGCCACCTGGTCCGCACCGTCGATCGCGAGGTCGAGGCGGTCGACCGCCGCGAACGGCTCGACGCGCAGGCCGAGCCGAGCCGCGAGCTCCGCCGTGCGCGGCGAGGTCGCCACGTACCGCACCGCTGGCAGGCCATCCCGACGCGCCGAGAGCGCGGTCAGCAGATGTGCCACCGTGCTCCCGGTGCCGAGGCCGACGATCATGCCGTCCTCGACCACTTCAGCCGCTGCCGTCGCAGCGGCCTGCTTCTGCTCCTCGACGGTCACCGCGGGCATTGTGGCACGGGCGGCCGAGCCCACGGACCGGCATTGGGCCGGCGTCACGCACCCGACGGCCTCGGCCACCCCTTGCGGCGCGCCCATCGGCGTTGCAAGGCCACGGTCAACCCGGTGTGCCGAGTCGATCACCATCGGTAGAAGCGGTGCCGGCCGGCGTTCTCGCCCCGGCCGAGCGCGTAGCCGATGACCCAGAACACGAGCACGACGACCGCGACGATCCACAAAAGATGGATGGCAAAACCCAAGCCCGCGAACAGCAGGACGACCAGAAAAGCAAGCAGCAGAAGCACCAACCCACTCCTTCGTTGGCGGCCCCAATGGACCGCGTTCCCTCGGCCGCTTTCGGCCGCCTCGCATTCAGAAGTACCCAAGCGCATTGAGCATGAACCATGCTGTCGGTTCCTCGTCGAACTGTGGAGCGCGGAATGGGCGTCCCGCCGGGTCGCCGCACCGCAGCGCCGGGGCCCGCGTGCCGGGACGCCCGTCGGGACGCGCCGTGACGCGGGACCCGCGCCCGACCGTGCCGAGGCAGCGTGGCAGGCGGGTAGCGTCGAGGCATGCCACTCACGGGTGAGTACCTCCCGAGCCCCGCCGACTGGGTCCGCGAGCAGGTCGAGGCCTACGAGCGCACCGGTGGGCGAGAGGCCAACACCCTCCGCGACACCGGGCTGCCCATCATCATCGTCACCACCCGCGGGCGGCGGTCCGGCAAGATCCGCAAGTTCGCCGTGATGCGCGTCGAGCACGACGGGGAGTACGCGCTCGTCGCGTCGAAGGGCGGGGCGCCAGACCACCCGCTCTGGTACCACAACCTCGTCGCCGACCCGGCAGCCCTCGTGATCCAGGACGGACCGGTGCCGTTCGACGCCGACGTCCGCGAGGTGGCCGGCGAGGAGCGGGCGCGGTGGTGGACGCGGGCCGTCGCCGCGTACCCGCCCTACGCCGACTATCAACAGCGAACGGACCGCGCGATCCCGGTGCTCGTGGCCCGACGACGCACGTAGCGGCCCTCGGCCAGCCCCGGGGTAGCCCCTCCGACGGGATCCGGCGGGCCGCCTCGTCGCCCGATTGGCCCTCGGGATCGCGAAGGACGTTGACCCTCGGGATCTCGAGGAAGGACAATTGACCGCTCGCGTGGCTCCTCGCGACGGGAAAGGAGGCCCGATGGTCGACGTGGCGCACAACCCGCCCACCCCAACGAACCCGGAGCAGACCGGCGCGGCCAACGGCACGACGGCGGCGCTGGCCGGGACCGCCTTCCGCACCGCGTCCGACACCTGGGCTTCGGGCCGCACGCGGACGCTCGACTGGCGTGCCCGCCAGCTCGAGGGCGTCGAGCAGCTCGTCACCGAATGCGAGGACGAGCTGGTCGCCGCCATGTCGGCCGACTTCGGCAAGCCCCGCGTCGAGGCCTGGCTGGCCGACCTCCTTCCGGTGGCCAACGAGGCCCGGCACGCCCGCCGGAGCCTTCGCTGGTGGACCCGTCCCCGCTGGACGTGGCCCGGCATGGTCAACTTGCCCGGGTCGGCGTGGACGGTGGCGGAGCCACTGGGGACCGTCCTCGTGATCTCGCCGTGGAACTACCCGGTGAACCTGGCCCTGACGCCGGTGGTGGCTGCGGTGGCGGCCGGGAACGCCGTCGTGCTCAAGCCGTCCGAGCTGACGCCTGCGACCTCGGCTGCCCTGGCGCAGCTCGTCCCCCGGTACCTCGACCCCGACGGCGTGGTCGTCGTGGAGGGGAACGCCGACACGGCGAGCGCCCTGCTCGAGCAGCCGTTCGACCACATCTTCTTCACCGGGAGCCCGACGGTAGGCCGGGTGGTGATGGCGGCGGCGGCCAAGCATCTCGCCTCGGTGACCCTCGAGCTCGGCGGCAAGAGCCCCGTGATCGTCACGGCGGACGCCGACGTGCCCGTCGCCGCCCGCCGCATCGCGTGGGGCAAGCTGCTCAACGCCGGCCAGACCTGCATCGCGCCGGACTACGTGCTCGCCGATCGGGCCGTCGCCGACCGGCTGCTCGAGGCCCTACCCGGCGCCCTCGCCCGCATGGAGGGAGCCGACCCCTCGGCCACCCGCACCCGGATCGTGAACGGCCGCCACCTCGAGCGGCTGGCCGGCCTGCTCGAGCACAGCGGTGGCCGGCTGGTGACGGGGGGCGGCGTGGACCCCCAGCGGGGATGGATCGAGCCCACGGTGGTGGCCGATCCCGACCCCGAGTCGGCACTGATGCAGGAGGAGATCTTCGGGCCCGTCCTGCCGGTGCTGCGGGTCGACGGGCTGGACGACGCCATCCGGTTCGTCAACGCACGGCCCAAGCCGCTCGCGCTCTACCTCTTCAGCGGCTCCCGGGAGGCGGAGCGCCGGGTCCTCGCCGAGACCACGGCCGGTGGGACGTGCCTCAACCACGTGTTGTACCAATTCGTCGCACCCGGCCTACCCTTCGGCGGGGTGGGCAACAGCGGCACCGGCGCCTATCACGGGCGTCGCGGCTTCGAAGAGCTGAGCCACCGGAAGCCCGTCGTTCGGCGGAGCGTACGGGTCGACCCCCCCTTCGGGTACCCGCCCTACGACGCCTGGAAGGAGAAGCTCATCCGGCGGCTCCTGTGAGCGCCGGGCGCCGGTGCCGCCCCACGGCGTGCACGGCGTCGTGACCGGCCAGCACGCGGGCCACGTCGGCGGCGATCATCTCCACCACTCGAGCTTGTGCCGCCCCGGTGATCCCGGCGACGTGCGGCGTCGACAGCACCCGCGGGTGGGCCGACAGGCGGGCGTCGTCCGGGGGCTCGACCGCGCGCACGTCGAGGGCCGCGCCGCCCAGGGAGCCCGCCTCGAGGGCGGCGAGGAGCGCGTCCTCGTCGACCAGCTCCCCGCGGGCGACGTTGACCAGGTAGGCACCGGGACGCAGGGCGGCGAGGAACGCGTCGTCGACGAGGTTCTTCGTCCGGTCGCTGGCGGCCAGGTGCAGGGATACGACGTCGGCCCGCCCGAGGGTCGCCTCCAGCGTGTCGAGCCGCTCGACCGGGACCCCGTCGAGCGCAGCATCGGCAGGCAGGAAAGGGTCGTGGCCGACCACGGACATGCCGACCGCCGCCGCCAACCGTGCGGTCGCTCGCCCGGTGGCGCCGAGCCCCAGCACCGCCCAGGTACGGCCGGCCATCTCGGTACCCGCCGCCCGCTCCCACTCGCCCTTGCGGGCGCGGCGGTCGTGCCCCCCGACGTCCCGGGCGAGGGCGAGGGCGAGGGCGAGGGCGTGCTCGCCGACGCTCTGGGCGTTGGCCCCCATCGCCGCGACCACGACGACGCCGCGCCCGTCGGCAGCGGCCATGTCGATGTTGTCCAGCCCCACCCCGGCACGAGCGACCACCTCCAGTGCGGGTGCGCACGTCAACACCTCACCGGTCACCTGGGTCCGGTTGCGGACGACCAGCGCCCGGGCGCCACCCAGGAGCTGTCCGAGCCGCCCGGCGTCCGACCAGGCGTCCACGTCGGTCACCACCGTCCAGCGCCGACCCAGGTCGTCCAGCCCGGCACCCGCGACGTCCTCGGCGACGACCACCTCGGGCGCAGCCTCCCGAGCTCCAGGCCGCCCGTCCCGGACCGCGTCGACCATTGCTTCCCCCTTTTGAGGTATGACCTCTAGCCACAATGGAAGGTAGCATCTCGGCGGACGGACCACCACGACTGCACGGACCACCACGAGTGCACGGACCACCACGAGTGCACTCCAACACGAGGAGGAACCCTGACCATCGACGCCACCGACGCCAGGTCGACGGTCGGCGACGCCCGCCGGCTGGCGGAGGCGCTGCTCGCGGCCGCCGGGATGTCCCGGGAGCCGGCCGCCCGCACGGCGTGGGCACTGCTCACCGCCGACCTGTGGGGCCTCGGGTCACACGGGCTGCTCCGGCTCCCTTACTACCTCCACCGCTTCCGCGCCGGCGGTTCGGACCCGCGTGCCGAGCTCCGCCTCATCGCCGAGTCGCCGGCCACCTCGGCGTTCGACGGCGGCAACGGGCTGGGCCACTGGCAGCTGTGGGCGGCCGCCGAGCTGAGCGCCCGCAAGGCTCGCACCACCGGCATCGCCGCCGTGTCCGTCGCCAACTCCGGGCACTGCGGCAGCCTCGGGCTGTACGTCCTACCCATGGTCGCCGAGGGGCTCATCGGCCTCGCCTTCTCCAATGGCCCCGCCGTCATGCCGCCCTGGGGCGGCCACGCGCCCGTGCTGGCGACGAGCCCGATCGCTGCCGGGATCCCCACCCGGCCCCGGCCTGCCATCGTGGACCTCGCGACGAGTGCGGTAGCGCGCGGCACGATCGCTCAGCGGCGGGCGCGGCAGGAGCCCCTCGAGCCCGGCTGGGCCTTCGACGCCACCGGCCAATCGACCATCGATCCCGAGGCGGCCCTGACGGGCATGCTGGCCCCGATGGGCGGCCCCAAGGGCTACGCGCTGGCCTTCCTCGTGGAATCGCTCACCGGCGGCCTGGTCGGACCCCGGCTCGCCGGCGATGTCGCCGACCCACTCAGCGAGGCGGCGGCGGGCGATCCCCAGGGGATCGGGC
>DAHUZJ010000106.1 GCA_027306585.1 Acidimicrobiaceae bacterium
GTTCGGCAGGACCGCGGCGAGCTCGTCCAAGCTGGCGGTGAGGTTGCGAGCACTCTTCGACCCGCCCAGAAGGAGGACCCCGCAGCCGAGGCTGGCGAACCGCTCGACGGGTCCTGCCGCATCCATGACGACCTGGGCGTCGAAATGGACGGATGCGACGAGGTCCTTGGGGGACGATCCCGGCCGCGCCTTCCCGCCCGCCTTGGGCAGGAGCACGTTGAGCGGCGTCGCCAGCACGGACGACGGCAGTACCCGCAGCAAGGAGGTCCGGTCGGCCGTACCCTGCAAGACGGCGACCAGTGCTCCGCCCAAATGGCCCGCCTTCAGTTCGGCCTCGTAGCGGGGCACCCATTCGCCGTGCCGCGTCGTGGCGGTGATCAGCGGCGGTTCGTACAGCGCCAGCTTGGTGACGTCCGAGCGCACGGCGGCGGTCTCCACCGCGACGACGGCACCGGCGCTGTGACCGATGACGTAGTGGCTCGCCGTCGCCTCCAGGAGGGCGCTCACGTCCTCGACCTCGGTGTGGAGCCCGTGATCTTGGCGGCACGGACCGCTCAGTCCCTTGCCGCGCCGGTCTGCGAGGTGCACGGTGACGTGGTCGGCAAGCTCCTGGCCGAGTGGCACGAGGTTCTCGGAGGTCTGCCCCGCCCCCGGGACGACGACGACCCCCGGACCCTGCCCGAGCGAGCGGTAGCCGATGGTGGTCCCGTCGGCAGAGCTCACCGCTCCCAGCTGCCAGGTCGCCTCCATCTTCCTCCTCCGCAAGAGGTCTTCCTAGTCCGCGAGCCGCCGTTGCGTCCACTGTCGCGGCCGCGCACCCACACGGCACAGGTGGTGGTGGCTGGCACGACCAGAGGTTCGGGGGCGGCGACAAGCGTCAGGCACTGCACTGCAGGGCGCTCGACTCGGCCTGGCAGGTGACCTCAGCCGCGGTGCCCGGCGGCCGATCCCTCGGCTGGCACTGCCGGTCGCCGGTCGCCGGTCGCCGCGACGGCGGTCGCCGGTCGCCGCGACGGCGGATCACGACGGCTCCGGGCCGCAACCGTTGCGACCGAGACACACCGACATGCCACCTTGTTACAGTGCCGGCGGCGCGTGTCGGCGGCAGACCGGTCCACGCCCAGGAGGGTTCGCATGGCGGGGACGACGGGCGCGGGGCGCGACGCGCGACGGCGGCACGGACGAGGATCCCCCCTGCTGCGGTCCTCGTTGGCGCTGGCGGTGGCCATGGGTGGCGGTGTGGCGTTGGCCGCCCTCGGCCCGGCAACCGGCGCTGGTGCCGCCTCCGGCGCTGGCGCCGCCTCCGGCGCTGGCGCCGCCTCCACCACCGTGTACTCCGGGAACCTCGGAGCTCCGGCGGTGCTCGGCTTCCCTGCTTCGATCAACGGCAACGTGGCGCCGACCACGAGGCTCACCTCGACCGGCTTCTCCACCTACGACCTCTACGACATGACCTTCGACGCCGCCGGCGACCTGTGGACGGGGAACTGGTTGACGGGGACGGTCACCGAGTTCGCTGCCGCCCAGGTCGCCTCGGGCGGGACGCAACCACCCGTCGTCACCCTCCACCTCACGCAGAGCTCCGTGGCGGGACTGGCCTTCGACGGCGCCGGCGACCTCTGGGTGTCGGACTTCGGCAACAACACCCTGTCGGAGTACGCGGCCGGCACACTCGCCCCGGGCACGTCCTCCCCCACGCCGGCCGTCACCATCACCGCCACCGCGACAAGCCTCGCCGGCCCCACGAACGTCACCTTCGACGCCAAGGGAGACCTATGGGTCGCCAACCGCAACACAACGGTCCGCACGGTCGTCGAGTTCACCCCGACACAGCTGGCCAAGAGCGGCTCCCCCACTCCGGCCGTCTCCCTGTCCTCGACCCACATGCCGACAGAGCACACAGGCCTCTACTACCCCACGGGCGTCGCCTTCGATGGCGCCGGCGACCTCTGGGTGGCGAGCTACGACGCAACACGAGTCGTCGAGTACCGCCCGACACAGCTCGCCACCGGCGCACCGACCCCGGCACAGGCCTTGACAGTGCCCCGCCCGTGGGATCTCGGCTTCGACAGCGCCGGTGACCTCTGGGTGACGAGCGAATCAACCGAGGCGCTCGTCGAGTACACCTCGTCCCAGCTCACCGGCCCCGGCGGCGCGGTGACCCCCGCCGCCACCGTCAAAGGGACAAAGACCGGCCTGGACGGTCCGGCCGGCCTCGCGCTCGAGACCCCGCCGACGATCACCTCGATCACCGCCAACCCAGCCAAGGCGGGGGCGACGGTGACCATCCACGGCACCGGGTTCACCTCGGCGACCACCCTGAGCTTCGGGGGGGCGCCGGCTACCACAGTGGTCGACGCGAGCCCGTTCACCCTTTCGGCCAAGGTGCCGGTGGGGACAGGAACGGTAGACGTGACGGCCACCACGTTCGCCGGGACCTCCCCGGCGTCGGCGACGAGCCGATTCACCTACACAACCTCGACCACGAAGCCCGCCGGCTACTGGGAGGTGGCCAGCGACGGCGGCCTCTTCTCCTTCACAGCGCCCTTCTCGGGCTCCACGGGCGGCACGCCCCTGAACAAACCCATCGTGGGGATGGCGGCCGCCGGCTGAGCCCGGCTCACGGCGGGACGCCACCGGCCCGGTGCCGTTGTTCGACGAGCCGTCGGAGGCCCCGTGGAGCCCGTCCTGCGCTCGTGCCGGAGGGTGCCGATCCGAGCCTGACACCGGCATCTCGCGCGGGGCCCGGGCTACGGTGCGGCAGGTCGGCACACGACCCCGGGTGTGGTCGACGCGCACCTCGCGCCCAGATCGCGCCGGGCACGACGAGGAGGGGGTACGAAATGGACAGGGTTGGCGAGCTCCCGGACCGGTTCTTGACCGACGAGCAGCGCATGATGCGCGAGACCTGCCGGCGCTACGTGGACCGGGTCGTGAAGCCGTTCATCGCCGCCAACCGCGAGCGCGAGTGGTTCGTGGACCCCGCCGAGCGGACCCCGCCCGAGATGCTCGAGGAGGCCGACGCCGCCGGCCTCCGCACGCTCGGGGTGCCCGCCGAGTACGGGGGCGTCGACCTCGACCCCGCGACCGAGGCGCAGACCTTCGCCATCATCGCCACGGAGCTGTCACGTGGCGACACGGGGCTCACCATCAAGCTCGCCCAGGGGTGGAAGATCTCGATCATCCTTCGGGAGCTCGCGCCCAAGCACCTCCAGGACGAGTGGTTCCCCCGCTTCATGGCCGATCCACAGCTCCTCATGGCCCACTGCCTGACCGAGCAACGCGGCGCGTCGGACCGCTGGCTCCCCTACAACGTGCCCGAGGCGGCCATGGAGACGAGGGCCGTGCACGAGGACGGCCATTGGCGCATCAACGGGCGCAAGCAGTTCATCTCGAACGGCTACGACGCCACCCTCTACGTCGTCTACGCCAACACGGACCCCTCGGTCGGGTTGCTCGACGGCACGAGCAGCTTCCTCGTGCCGCGCGACACGCCGGGTCTCGAGGTCACCCGCTGCAACGAGACGCTCGGGGGCCGCTACGAGAACAACGGCGAGATCACCTTCACCGACTGCCGGGTCCCCGACGACCACCTGCTCGCCGAGGGCCGGGCGCTGACGATGGCCCGGAACTACTTTCGTCCCGGGAAGATCACCGTCGCCGCAGGGGCCCTCGGTGTCGGGATCGCGGCCTTCGAGGACACGGCGCGCTTCGTCCAAGAGCGCGTCGTGGGCGGGCGGCTGCTCATCAAGCACCAGGCCGTCGCCGGGCGCCTCGCCGACATGGCGACGAAGCTCGAGGCGGTGAGCGCCCTGCTGCGGCGGGCCGCCGTCGCCGTCGACCACGACGACCCCGACGCCAACACCCTGTGCTTCATGGTGAAGGTGTTCTCGGCGAACGCCATCGTCGAGGTCTGCCACCAGGCGGTCGAGCTGCACGGCGGCTACGGGGCGATGATGGAGGTGGGGATCGAGAAGTACTACCGGGATGCCCTGCTCTACCTCCACACCGATTCGACGACGGACATTGCGAACTTCAAGATCGTGAAGGACCTGTTCCCCCAGACGGCGGGCGCCTACGCCGGGCCGGAGTAGCGGTGAGGGTGAGGTAGCCGTACGGTCCACGGTCGTGCCGCGGGCCCGCACCGCAGGAGTCGTTCGACGACCCTCGAGGAAGGGCCCCGTGGCGAGCGACCCTGCGCGTGCCGAAGTGGATGACCGTCCTTCCCGCCCGCCCCGCCAGTACGATGTCGACCGGGGCTTGGGCGCCCGGGTCAGGAGCTGCGTGCCGTGCCAGCCGTAGAAGACCACGATTACGTCGTGCGGGGGACATCGACCGCCACCTTCGGCCGGGTGCTCGTCAACGCACGCGATCAGCACTTGGTCGTCGACGGGCCGATCCACAACGGGTGTCCGGGGGAAGCAATGACGCCGGTCGAGGTCTTCCTCGGCGGCGTCGTTGGGTGCGCCGTCGAGCTGGTGCAGGCGGTCGCTCGCGACCGAGGCATCCAGCTCGCCGAGGTGAAGGCCAGGATGGGTGCCACCATCGACCGGGCACACGCCGTCCGGTCCGACCTGACGCTCTTCAGCTCGGCGACGCTGCAGTTCACGTT
>DAHUZJ010000115.1 GCA_027306585.1 Acidimicrobiaceae bacterium
GGTCGAGCTGCACGACGCAGCCGCCACCGCCGAGCTGCTCCTCTACGAGGAGCTCGGGCTGTGCGATCCCGGAGAGGGCCCGAAGCTCCTGGCGTCGGGCGAGACGACGCTCGGCGGGCGGATCCCGGTGAACCCGAGTGGCGGCCTGCTGTCGCGCGGGCATCCCATCGGCGCCACCGGCTGCGCCCAGCTGGTGGAGCTGGTGGACCAACTCCGGGGACGCTGCGGCGCCCGCCAGGTCGAAGGCGCGCAGGTGGCGCTGGCCGAGAACGGCGGAGGGTTCATCGGAGCTGACGCCGCCGCCACGGTGATCACCATCCTGTCGCGCTGACCGCGACGCGCACGGGCCTGCGGTGCCGACGGCGGCGCACTCCGTCCAGCCCATCGAGGTCGCGCTGTCCCACTACATGCAGACCTACGAGGCCAACTGGCGCAAGCTCACGTCGGCGGTCGTCCTGGCGCTGGCGCCGGTGGTGCTCGTCTTCGTCACCCTCCAACGCCATATCGTCGCGGGCGTGGCGGGCCGCGACAGCGGCGTCAATTCGTGAGCGGATGGCCGGAGTGGTCGCCACGCGAGGTTCGCCGCTCCACCCGCCCAGCGCCAGCGCCATCTCGCCGACCGTGCTGGTCGTCGAAGACGACGCCGACCTGCGATCGGCCGTGCGGCGGTACCTCTCCGAGGAAGGCTTCACCGTCGAGGAGGCCGAGAGCGGCGACGAAGCGCTCGCCGTCCTCCTCGACGCAGCACGCGGTGGGCCTGTCGCGGTGGACGCCGTCGTCCTCGACCTGCTGCTGCCCCGACTGAACGGCCGGGAGGTGTGCTACCGGCTGCGGCGTGCCGGCTGCTGGGTGCCCGTCCTCATTGCCACCGCGTTCGGCGAGGTGGACGACCGGATCCTCGGCTTCCAGGACGGGGCCGACGACTACCTCGTCAAGCCGTTCAGCCTGGCCGAGCTGACCCTGCGGCTGCGCGCCGTCCTCCGGAGGACCAGCCCCGGCGGCGACGGGCGTCTCGTCGCCGGCGAGCTGCGGGTGGACCTCCTCGCCCGGCGGGCGTGGAGCGGACCAGTCGAGGTCACGCTGTCGCCGCGTGAGCTGGAGGTCCTGGCGTTCTTCGTGCGTCGACCGGGCATCGTGCTGAGCCGTGAGGTCGTGCGCCGCGGCGTGTGGGGCGCGCAGGCCTCCATCTCGAGCAATTCGGTGGACCAGCACATCGCCCACCTGCGCCGCAAGCTCGACTGGTCGCTCGCCGGCGCCGAGATCGAGACGGTCCAAGGTGTCGGCTACCGCCTGCGCGTGGTGCGGTGACCCAGGATGCCCATCCGGCTCCGTCTCGCCCTGATCGTCACCGCGGTGGCGTCCGTCCTCGTCCTCGCGGGTGGCATCGCGCTCGAGCTGAGCCTCGCCGCCGGGATGCGCGCCACCCTCCAGGACTCGCTGCGGCGCAGTGCGGCGCGCTTCGACCGCGAGCTGTCGGCTCACCGGGTGCAGCTGGCCGGGCGTGGTGCGACGGTGCAGCCGACCGGCGACCAGAGCACCGTGCAGGTCGTCTTCACGACAGGCCACGTCCGGTACACGACCGCACGAGCAGGCACGGCGGCGCTCCTGACGGCCGCGCAACGGTCGGCCGCAGCGCGTGGTCCGATCTTCGTCCAGCGGTCTCGCCCGGCGTGGCACAACCCGCGCCTGGTGCTCGCCGAAGCGGTCCCCGGACGGACCGCCACGGTCCTCGTCGTCGGCAGGTCCCTCGACGAGCTCACCAACGCCCGGGGCCGGCTCCTCGCGGCCCTCGTCGTCGGGGGACCGCTCGTCGTCGCCATGGTCGGCGCTGGTTCCTGGTGGCTGGCCGGTGTCGCCCTACGCCCCGTCGAGCAGCTGCGGGTCGAGGCCATGGCGATCTCGACGGGCCACCCGGACCGGCGGCTGCCGACGCCTCGCACCCGCGACGAGGTCGCCAAGCTCGCGCACACGCTGAACGACCTGCTGGGGCGCCTCCAGGGGGCCATCGCCCGTCAGCGGGAGTTCGTCGCCGCCGCCAGCCATGAGCTCCGGACGCCGCTGGCGGTCCTGCGCGCCGAGGTGGAGCTGGCGCAGCGGCCGGGCCGCACCGACGCCGAGCTACGTGCCTCGCTGCGCGCCCTCGACCCGCGCATCACGCAACTGGTCCGCCTGTCCGACGACCTGCTCCTGCTGGCCAGCGGTGATGAGGGCGCGCTGCGGCTGCACCTTGGGGTCCACGACCTCGAGGCCCTCGTCGCGAGCTCGCTCGAGTCCCTGGCGGCGGCGGCGACAGCGCAGGGGGTGGCGCTCTTGCTGGACGCGCCGCCCGGCATCGCCGCCAGAGTGGACGCCGTCCGGTTCCAGCAGATCATCGACAACCTGGTCGCCAACGCCCTGCAGTACGCCACAGGCTCCCCCGTGATCGAGGTGGCCGTTCGCCGCGCAGCGGAGCGGGCGGTCGTGGAGGTGGCCGACCGCGGCCCCGGGTTCCCCGACGGCTTCCTCCCCCGAGCATTCGAGCGGTTCAGCCGGGCCTCGATCGCCCCAGCGAGCGCGTCGTCGGCTCCCGAGACGGGACACCGCAACCGTCATCACGGGGTCGGGCTGGGACTTGCCGTCGTGCGCCTCCTCGTCGAAGCGCATGGCGGGACGGTGGACGCCGCCAACAGGCCGGGCGGCGGCGCTCGGGTCGTCGTGACGCTGCCCGGGGCCACCGACGACGTGGGCCCCGGCGTCGGTGGCGACCGCCGGCCCGACGCGGGCTCGGGCGATCCGGAACGGGCCCTGCCGCGGGCAGCGAGCTCGGCGAGGGCGGCGACGTGAGCGCCATCCCCGGCCCCGACGACCACCGGCACCCGCTCCGGATCGCCGTGCTCGTGAAGCAGGTGCCCCGCACCGACGACCTCGAGCTGACCGCCGACGGCCGGCTCCGCCGGGACGGGACGGCGCTGGAGATGAACGCCTTCTGCCGGCGGGCGGTGGCCAAGGGCGTCGCCCTGGCGACGGCGTCGTCGGGGTCGTGCACCGCCTTCACCCTGGGCCCCCCCTCCGCCGACGAGGTGGTGCGCGAGGCCGTGGCGTGGGGGGCGGACGACGGCGTCCACCTGGTCGACCCCGCCTTTGCCGGGTCCGACACCCTGGCCACGGCGCGGGCACTGGTCGCCGCCCTCCGGCGCGCGGGCCCCTTCGACCTGGTCCTGCTCGGACGTGCCTCCATCGACGGCGGGACGGCGCAGGTCGGCCCGGAGGTCGCCCAGCTGCTCGACCTCCCGTTCGCCGCCGGCGCGCGACGCGTGCGCGTCGTCGACCGGCTCGTCCAGCTCGGGCTGGAGCAAGAGGACGGCTGGGAGGACGTCGAGGTCTCGCTCCCCGCGGTGGTCTCGGTCGCCGAGCGCCTCTGCGAACCGTGCAAGGTCGGCCCCGAGGCCCGTGCGGCCGTCGACGCCCGCACGATCCGTCGGATCTCGGCCTCGGACCTGGGCGCGGGCCCATGGGGAGCCGCCGGCAGTCCCACGCGGGTGGGGGCGGTGCGGGCCTTCCCCCACGCGCGCGACGGCCGTGTGCTCTCGGGCGAGCTCGCCGGGCAGGTGGCAGCAGCAGTCTCGCTGCTCACTGCCCGGGGCGCGCTCTCCGGTGCCGACCATCCACCGGTCGGGCACGCCCAAGCGGCCGTCGCACCCGACCGGGCTGCCGCCGACCAGGTCCCGGCGATGGCGCCCGGGCGCCCTCCGGTGGGCGGAGCGATCGCCGAGCCGCTCGCCCGCCGACCCCGGACGGACCGGATCGTCAGCCTCGCGCTGGTGGACGGGGACCGCCCGCAGCTGGCGGCCGAGCTGCTGGGGGCAGCGGCTCGGCTCGCGACCCGCCTCGGCGGCAAGGCGGCGGCCGTCGTCGCGTCCACGGCGAGCGGTTCCGCCGGCGGTGACCCCGACCCGGCGACCACGTTCGGGGCGCTGGGGGCCGATGTCGTCCTCCAGGTGCGAGCCGGCTCGCCGGTCCACCAGCTGGCGGCGGAGGACGTGTCGGCGGCGCTCGTGGCATGGATCCAGGCCCGCCAGCCGCAGGTGGTCCTGGCCCCGAGCACCGCCTTCGGGTGCGAGGTCGCGGCGCGGGCGGCCGCCGCCCTGGGGGCAGGCCTGATCGGCGACGCGATCACGGTCGACATCGCCGGCGGCGTCGTGGTGGCCGGCAAGCCCGCCCTCTCCGGGTCGTTGATCGCCGACGTCACCTGCCGCTCGCCGGTCCAGCTCGTCACCGTCCGACCCGGCGTCCTGCGGGTGCCCGAGCCCTTCGACAAGGTGGCGCTCCTCGACTGCCTCCCGACCAAGCAGAGGGGTCGGGTCCGCACCCGGTCGTCCCACCGCGACGACGACGTCACGGCACTCGCCCGAGCCGACGTCGTGATCGGGGTCGGGCAGGGCGTGCGCCCGGACCGCTACGCGGCGGTGCGCGCCCTCGCCGAGGTGCTCGACGCCGAGCTGGCAGCCACCCGAAAGGTCACGGACCGCGGGTGGGCACCGCATGCGCGCCAGGTCGGGATCACCGGGCGGAGCATCGCCCCTCGCCTCTATGTGGCGATCGGCCTCAGCGGCACGCTCAACCACATGGTCGGCGTGCGGGCGGCGGGCACCGTCCTGGCGATCAACCACGACCCCCACGCCCCGGTGTTCGGCGCCGCCGACGTCGGCATCGTCGGCGACTGGCAGGAGGTCGTGCCGTTGCTCACCACGAGCCTTCGCGGTCGCTGAGGGCCGCCGCCCCGGCGGGCCGAGGTGGGGCCCACCCGGGCTCGGCAATTCGTTGAACATTCAAACACTGCGTACTAAACTTCCCGGGCGTGCCCCGGACCTCCCTGCTCGACGCCGAGGAGCGGCGAACGCTGGCTGCGTTCGCCGGCGCGGCGAAAGCCGTGCTCCTGGCCGTCGACCGTGACCTTGAGCGGGATGCCGGGATGCCCAGGGCGTACTACGAGATCCTGTACTTCCTCGACAGCGCGCCCGAGCGGTCGATGCGCATGAGCGAGCTGGCGGACGCCACCAGGTCCCAGGCCAGCCGCATCACCCACGCCGTCGCCCGCCTGGAGGAGTCCGGCTTCGTGCGCCGGGAGCTGTGCGCCGCCGACCGGCGCGGGTGGTTCACCGTGCTCACCGACGACGGCAAGGGGGCGCTGGAGCGTGCACGGCCGGCGTTCGCCGACAGCGTGCGCCGGCGGCTCATCGCCCACCTGTCCCCCGCCGACCGGCGCGAGCTGGCGCGCCTCGGCGAGCTCCTGCTCGCCGCCCATGAGGGTACCGAGACCGACGACGAGCGCCCCCGCCGGCGCCGTGACCCCGACCGAGCCAGCCAAGGAGCACTGATCCCATGACGGATGTCGCGACGACCCCGACCGCTGCGAGCGCCGACCGCTACAAGTGGATCGCCCTGTCCAACACGACCCTCGGCATCCTGATGGCGACCATCAACTCGTCGATCATCCTCATCGCCCTGCCCGACATCTTCCGCGGCATCTCGCTCAACCCGCTCACGCCGGGCAACACCAGCTACCTGCTGTGGATGCTCATGGGCTTCATGGTGTGCACGGCCGTGCTCCTCGTGAGCCTCGGGCGGATCGGCGACATGTACGGGCGGGTCCGGATGTACACGCTCGGGTTCGCCGTGTTCTCGGCCTTCTCCGTGCTGCTGTCGGTCACCTGGCTCCACGGGTCGTCCGGTGCGCTGTGGCTGATCCTGATGCGCGTGGGCCAAGGGGTTGGCGGTGCCTTCCTCTTCGCCAACTCGGCCCCGATCCTCACCGACGCCTTCCCGGCCAACCAGCGAGGCCTCGCCCTCGGCATCAACGTCGTGGCGGCCATCGCCGGCTCGTTCCTCGGGCTCATCCTCGGCGGCCTGCTGGCGCCGATCGAGTGGCACCTCGTCTTCTTGGTGTCGGTGCCATTCGGCATCTTCGGGACGATCTGGGCGCGGCTGAAGCTCCGGGAGATGGGCGAGCGGCACGTCACCGGCATCGACTGGTGGGGCAACGTGACGTTCGCCATCGGCCTGGTGGCGATCCTGGTCGCCATCACCTACGGCATCGAGCCCTACGGCGGCCACACCATGGGCTGGACGAGCCCGAAGGTGCTGGCAGGCCTCATCGGCGGCGTGGTCCTGCTCATCGTCTTCGGCGTCATCGAGACCCGCGTCGAGAACCCGATGTTCAACCTCAAGCTCTTCCGCATCCGCGCCTTCTCCGCCGGCAACCTGGCGACGCTGCTCGCCGGCATCGGTCGTGGTGGCCTGATGTTCATCCTCATCATCTGGCTCCAGGGCGTCTGGCTGCCCCAGCACGGCTACAGCTTCGCCCAGACGCCGCTGTGGGCCGGCATCTACATGCTGCCGCTCACGGCCGGCTTCTTGATCGCCGGACCGGTGTCGGGGTACCTCTCGGACCACTTCGGCGCCCGTCCGTTCGCCACCGGCGGCATGGTCATGGCGGCCGCGGCCTTCGGGCTGCTCGAGCTCTTGCCGGCCAACTTCTCCTACGTCTTCTTCGCCCTGCTCCTGCTGCTGATGGGGCTGGCCATGGGCGTCTTCTCGTCCCCCAACCTGGCGGGGGTGATGAACAGCCTGCCCCCCACCCAGCGAGGTGCCGGTGCGGGGATGTTCACGACCTTCCAGAACTCGGCCATGGTGCTGTCGATCGGGGTGTTCTTCACCCTCATCATCCTCGGGCTCGCCGGGACGCTGCCGGCCGCCCTGTACCACGGACTGGTCCGGCAGGGCGTGCCGGCGGCCGCCGCCCACAAGGCGGCGGCGCTGCCCCCGGTGGCCAGCCTGTTCGCCGCCTTCCTGGGCTACAACCCGATGCACACGCTGCTCGGACCGGTGCTCGCCCACCTGCCCGTTGCCAAGCAGAACTACCTCACGGGCCGGGCGTTCTTCCCCCGCCTCATCTCGTCGCCCTTCCGCCACGGGCTCAGCGAGGCCTTCACCTTCGCCCTCATCGCCTGCCTGGTCGCCGCCGTGGCGTCGTGGATGCGGGGCGGCAAGTACCACCACTCCGAGGAGACGACCAGCCTCGCCTCGGTCCGGCGGAGCCCGGCCGCTGTGGAGGCCCAGCTGGAGGAGGAGGCGGTCTGAGCGACGGCCGTCAGGCCGTCACCGGGACCCCGTAGGCCAGCGCCGCGTACTGTCGCACCATCCGCTCGGTCGTGAACCACGACCCGTTGAGCGCCAGCGCCCCGCGCCGAACCTCGGCCAGCCCGCGGTGCCCGTAGAAGCGGGAGGCGACGTCGTGCTCCAGGGTGTCGTAGAGGTCGGCGGCGTCGGCCGCGTCGTCGCGCTCCTCGCCCAGCCCGCCGACGGACCAGCCCGTGACCCCCTCCACGTGGCCCTCGATCCACCAGCCGTCGAGGACGCTCAGGCTGGGCACCCCGTTGAGCGCCGCCTTCATCCCGCTCGTCCCCGACGCCTCGAGCGGCCGCTCGGGGGTGTTGACCCACACGTCGGACCCGGCGCACAGCGCGCGGGCCACGTCCATGGAGTAGTCCGGCACGTACGCGATCCGCACGCGGTCGGTCAGGCCCCGGGCGGCGGAGAAGACCCGTTCGATCACCGCCTTGCCGTCCTCGTCCTGGGGATGCGCCTTCCCGCTGTAGACGATCTGGACCGGGCCGGTCCGCTCGACGATGCCGGCCAGCCGGTCCGGGTCCCGCAGCAGGAGGTCGATCCGCTTGTAGGCGGCGGCACGGCGGGCGGCCCCCAAGGTGAGCACGGTCGGGTCCAGGGTGACCCCCGCCAGGTCCTCGACCAGCCGCACCATGTCGGCCTTGGCGGCGGCGTGCGTCGCCTCGATCTCGTCGAGCGGGATGCCGCTGCAGTAGCGCAGGGCGGCATTGTCGCGCCGCCACCCGGGTACCCGCCGGTCGAGGAGGTCGGCCATGCGCGGGCCCACCCAGGTCTCGGCGTGCACACCGTTCGTGATGGCGTCCACCGCGACACCTGGGAACATGTCCCGGCAGACGTCCCCGTGGCGCAGCGAGACGGCATTGACGTAGTGCGAGCCGGCCATGCCGAGCCGCGTCATGTTCAGCTCACCGTCGACGAGGCCCCCCAGCACCGCCAGCTCCTCGGTCCGGGTGTCGCCGAGCACCTCGCGGACGGTGTGCTCGGCGAACCGATCGTGCCCGGCCGGCACCGGCGTGTGGGTGGTGAACACCGAGCGGCGCCTCGGTACCGCCGGGTCCACCGGACCGTCCCCCTGGTGGGCGAGCGCCAAGGTGAGGAGCGAGGAGTGCCCCTCGTTCATGTGCAGGGTCGGGACGTCGCCCCAGCCCAGGGCCTCGAGGAGCTTGACGCCCCCGAGGCCGAGCACTGCCTCCTGGCTCAGGCGGTGGAGCCCGTCGCCGGCGTACAGCTGGTCGGTGATGTCCCGGGCCGGCCGGTCGTTGCCGGCCAGGTCGGTGTCGAGCAGGTAGACGGGGACGACGTGCCCGCCGTGGCCCACCACGTCGTACCGCCAGGCGCCGACGGCCACGTCGTGGCCGCACACCTCCACCGACACCCGGGCGTCGACGGGGGTGAGGTGGGTCGCGGGTGTCCACTCGACGGGCGCCTCGGTCTGGCGCCCGTGGGGGTCCAGCCGCTGGAGGAAGTACCCGTTCCGGTAGCAGAGGGTGACGGCGACCAGCGGCAGGCCGAGGTCCGCCGCCGCCCGCAGGTGGTCACCGGCGAGGACGCCGAGGCCGCCGCTGTAGGTGGGGACCCCGTCGGCGACGGCGATCTCCATCGAGAAGTACGCCACCCGAGGGGCGCGCACGAGAGCGGGTTCCGGGTGCGGCATGGCCCTCTGTCTATCGCAGCCGGGCCCCGAAGGTCTGGGCGGCGCCGTCGATGGCCGCTTGGCGCAGGCGCCCCACCTCGTCGTCGGTGAGGGTGCGGTCGGGCGCCACGAAGCGCAGCCGGAAGGCCAGGCTCCGAGCGCCGTCGGCGACCCCGGGGCCCCGGTAGACGTCGAACAAGATGACCGATTCGACCAGGTCGCCGCCGGCCTCGGCGAGGACCTGGCCCACCCGGTCGGCGGGGACGGCGTCGTCCACGACCAGGGCGAGGTCGACGTCCGAGGACGGGAAGCGGCTGACGGCGGCCGCGGTCCGGGACCGCCGGGGCGCATCGAGCAGGCGCCCGAGGTCGACCTCGAGCCAGCCGATGCGGCGCCCCGCCAGGCCGAAGGCCGCCGCCACGTCCGGGTCCACCTCGCCGGCGGCGCCCAGCACCAACGGGGTGCCCCTCGCGGCCACCAGCCGGGCGCTCCGCGTCGGGTGCAGGCCCGGCATGTCGCCGGCCGCCTCGAGCCGCACACCGTCCAGGCTCACCGTCTCGGCCAGGACCCGCCAGGCCGCCACGGCGGTCCGGGCGTCGTCCTCGTTGAACGCGAGGGCCGCCGTGACCAGCTCCCGCTCCCCGGGCAGCACCGTCGTCCCGGTCCCCCCAGCACCGCTGCGCACGCCCGGCCGTCCCGCCTCGTCGGGGTGGGAGAACACCGTGCCCACCTCGAAGAGGCGGACCGACCCTTGCCGCCGGTTGGCGTTGTAGGCGAGCGCCCGCAGGAGACCGGGGAGCATCGACCGGCGCAGCCAGGCCTCCTCGCTGGCCAGCGGGTTGGCCACGGCGACGGCCGGCCCGCTCAGCCCCATGGTGGCGTGGTCGGCGTCGTCGACGAGGGTGGGCGTCCACACCTCGACCGCACCCACGCCGCACAGCACGTCGGCCACCCGGCGGCGGGTCCGCTGCCGATCGCTCAGCGCGCCGGGCTCGGGCCACGACGGCTGGCGTCGCGGCAGGCGCGCGTACCCGTAGGTCCGGGCCACCTCCTCGACCACGTCGGCCACGCCGTGCGGCGCCGGGCGCACGTCCGGCCTGTTGGTCGGCACGGTCACCCGGAGGGACCCGGGGGCGTCCTCGGTCGTGGCGAAGCCGATCGGTTCGAGCAGGTCGGCGAGCTCGGCCGGCGCGAACGGCACCCCGAGGACGCTCCGCACCCGCTCCACCGGGAACTCCAGGTCGAACGGCCTCGGGACGGCACGGGCCCGCGCCTCGAGCTCGCCGGTGGCCACCCGGGCGCCGACCAGCTCGCAGAACCGGGCGACCGCCCGGTCGATCCCCCAGGGGTCGCAGCCCCGCTCGAAGCGCGCCGACGCCTCCGTCCGCAGGCCCAGCCGCTTCGACGTCCGGGCGATGGCGAGGGGGGCGAAGTGGGCCGCCTCGAGCAGCACCCGCGTGGTCGACACCGCGATCTCCGAGGACGCCCCACCCATCACGCCGGCGATCCCCACGGGGGTCCCCTGGGCGTCGCAGATGATGCAGTCCTCGCCGGTGTCGCCGAGGCCGCGCCCGGTCGCACCGAGCGTCCGGGTGACCCCGTCGAGGGTCGTCAGCGTCTCGCCGGGGCGGGCGCGGCGGACCTCTAGCCCCGGTGCCCCGAGCCGGTCCAGGTCGTAGGGGTGGGTCGGCTGCCCCAGCTCGAGCATGACGTAGTTCGAAGCGTCCACGACGTTGTTGATGGGCCGCATGCCGGCGAGCACCAGCCGGCGGGCCAGCCAGCGCGGGGACGGCCCGACGACCACCCCCTCGAGGACCCGGACCACGATGCGGGGGCACAGGTCGTCGTCCTCGACGACCAGGGTGGCGAGCTTCTCGACGGGGGTGCCCGAGCCGGCCACCGGCGCCGGGTCGGGCAGGGCGAACGGGAGGTGCAACCGGGCAGCCAGGTCCCTCGCCACACCGGCCACGCTCCAGGCGTCCGGCCGGTTGCCCTCGACGGTCACGTCGAACACGACGTCGGGCGTCACCCCGAGCAGCTCGACCACCGGCAGTCCAGGACGGGCGCCCTCCACCTCGGTCAGGAGCAGCAGGCCCTGGTGGTCCTCGGACAGGGCGAGCTCGCGGCCCGAGCACAGCATGCCGTTGGACACGACGCCCTTCATGGTGCGCCGCCCGATCTCGAAGCCCCCGGGCAGCACGGCGCCCACCGGGGCGAGCGGCACGAGGTCGCCCACGGCGTAGTTGTCGGCCCCGCAGACCACCTCGAGCGGCCCCCCGCCGGCCTCGACCGTCGCCAGCCGGATGCGGTCGGCACCCGGAATGGCGGCGATCTCGTCGACCCGGGCCACCACCACGTCGTCCAAGCCCTCACCCACGCGTTCGACGGCCTCCACCACCAGGCCGAGGTCGTCGAGGTCGGCGGCGAGCGCGGCGGGGTCGTCGACCGGGAAGGGCGCGAAGTCGCGCAGCCAGCTGAGCGGGACCCGCATCAGAACTGCCCCAGGAACCGCACGTCGTTCTCCACCAGCGCCCGCAGGTCGGCGATCCCGTGGCGCATCTGGGCGCACCGGTCGATGCCGAAGCCGAAGGCGAACCCGCTCCACACGGCAGCGTCCACCCCGACGGCGTCGAACACCGCCGGATCCACCATGCCGCACCCGCCGAGCTCGATCCAGCCGGTCCCCGAGCAGGTCCGGCAGCCCTCCCCCCGGCAGATCGTGCACGTGATCTCGAACTCCGCCGAGGGCTCGGTGAAGGGGAAGTAGGCGGGACGGAGCCGGGAGTGGATGTCGGCGCCGAAGTAGGCGTTGGTGAAGGTCTCGATCGTGCCGGCCAGGTCGCCGAACGTGATGCCCCGGTCGACGACGAGCCCCTCGATCTGGTGGAAGACGGCCAGGTGGCGGGCGTCAGGGGTGTCCCGGCGGTAGCAGCGGCCGGGCATCACGGCGTGCACGGGGCGCTGCCCCTGCTCCAGCAGGTGGATCTGCACCGGTGAGGTGTGCGCCCGGAGGAGCACGGTCTCCGGCTCGCCGAGCTCCAGGTAGAAGGTGTCCCACATGCCGCGGGCGGGGTGGGCGGGTGGCATGTTGAGCGCCTCGAAGTTGTACCAGTCGGTCTCCGCCTCGGGGCCCTCGGCCACCGTGAAGCCCATCCCGACGAAGACGTCTTCCAGCTCGCGCTGGGTCTGGGTGACCAGGTGCAGGTGGCCGGCGCGGATCGGGCCAGCGACCTCCCCTACCTCGGTGAGGTCCAGCCGCTCGGCGGCGAGGGTCGCCCGCCGCTCCACGGCGTCCAGCTCGGCCCGCCGGGCCGCCACGGCCGCCTCCAGCCGCAGGCGCAGCTCGTGGAGGACCTTGCCCGCCGTGCGCCGCTCCTCGGGCTCGAGCTGGCCCAGGTCGCGGTGGGCGCGGGTCAGCTCGCCTCGCTTGCCGAGCGCCGAGGCCTCGACCTCGTCGAGGGCGGCGGTGCCGGTGGCCGCGGCAACGGCCGCCACCGTCCGGCGCTCCAGGTCCTCGAGGGTCATCCGGGCATCGTACCCAGGGCCGCGGGGGAGCCCAGGCGCCGCTGGCGGAGCGCTTCGAAGCACAGCACGGCGCAGGCCATGCCGACGTTGAGCGACTCCGCCCGCCCGACCATGGGCACCCCGACCTCGGCGTCGAGGGGCAACCCGGCGGGGAGGCCCGTGGCCTCGTTGCCGAGGACGACGGCCGACGGCCGACGCCAGTCGACGAGGGCGTAGTCCTCGCCCCCTCGCACGACGGTGCCCAGCCGGCGGTAGCCGAGCGCCGCCAGCTGCCCCAGAGCGGCCGCCGGGTCACCGACCACCACCAACGGCACGTGGAACAGGGATCCCGCCGACGACCGGACCGTCTTGGGGTTGTAGGGGTCGACCGTGCCGCCGCAGAAGACGACGGCCGCCGCCCCGGCGGCGTCGGCCGTGCGCAGGACCGTCCCGGCGTTCCCGGGGTCCCGCACGTCCACCATGACGACCGCCAGGTCACCGCCCGACGCCACCTCGAGCTCGGGCTCGACCATGGGGAAGACCGCCAGGAGCGGCTGGGGGGTCACCGTGTCGGCCACCCGCGCCATGACCCCGGCACCCAGCTCGTAGACGCGCACGCCGAGGGCCTCTGCCTGGGCGGCGACGGCCGTGGCGGCGCGGTCGCCGGACCCTTCAGCGGCCAGGTACACGGACTCGGGCACGGCACCGGCGGCGAGACCGGTGCGGACCAGCTCCAGGCCCTCGGCCACGAAGGCGCGCTCGGCCCAGCGCGTCGACCGCTTGGCGAGGAGGCGACGGAGGCGACGGACTCGCTGGTGCGAGTACCCGAGGATCAGGAGGCCGCCAGCCGCTGGCCCTCCAGGGCCCCCGAGGCCACCGCCACCAGAGCGGCGAAGGCGTCGGGGTCGGTCACCGCCAGGTCGGCCAGGACCTTGCGGTCGACCTCGACCCCAGCCTCGTGCAGGCCGGCGATGAACCGGCTGTAGCTCAGCCCGTGCAGCCGCGCCCCGGCGTTGATGCGCTGGATCCAGAGCTTGCGGAAGTCCCCCTTGCGGGCCCGCCGGTCGCGGTAGGCGTACTGCATCGAGTGCAGGACCTGCTCGTTGGCGGCCCGGTACGTCCGGCTCTTGTTGCCGTAGTACCCCCTTGCCTGCTCCAGGACGGCGCGGTGGTGCTTGCGCCCGTGCACGGAGCGCTTGACGCGTGCCATCGGGGTGCTCCTCTCTTCTTCTCGACGGTGGTGGGGGCGCTCAGATGCCGAGCATGCGCTTGACGCGCTTCTCGTCGCCCTTGGCGAAGTCGGCCTCGCGCGACAGCCGCCGGGTGCGCACGCTGTTCTTCTTCTCGAGCAGGTGCGCCCGGTTCTGGTGACGACGGCGCAGGCGGCCGGTGCCGGTGAGCTTCACCCGCTTGGCGGCTCCCCGGTCGGTCTTCATCTTGGGCACTACGGCTGCTCCTCCTCTGCCGGTGCGGCAGCGCCCGGTGCGCTGCCGTCCTCGTGGCGCTGCTTCGCCGCCGCCGACTGCTTGGCCCGCTTGTCGGGGGCCAGCACCATCACCATGTTCCTGCCGTCGAGCCGTGGCTCGGCCTCGACCTTGGCGGCCCCGTCCGTCTGCTCGGCGATCCGGTCGAGGATCCGCTTGCCCAGCTCGGGGTGGAAGACCTCGCGGCCGCGGAACATGATGGTGATCTTCACCTTGTGTCCCTCGTCGAGGAACCTCGCGACCTGCCGGGTCTTGGTGTCGAAGTCCCCGGGCCCTATCTTGGGCCGGTACTTCATCTCCTTGATCCCGACGTGGACAGCCTTCCGGCGGCTCTCCTTGGCCCGCTGCGCCTCGTCGAACTTGAACTTCCCGTAGTCCATGATCCGGCATACGGGCGGATTGGCCATGGGAGCGACCTCGACCAGGTCCATGTCGAGGCCTCGGGCGATGGAGAGCGCCTCAGGCAGGGGCTTGATCCCCAGCTGCTGACCGTCGGGATCGACGAGGCGCACCTCACGGGCGCGGATCCGATCGTTGATCCGGTGCTCAGATGCGGTGGCGGTGACTATGCGGCATCATCCTCTCTGTCGGGTCGACGGTCCTTCCGCGACCAGTCTTCCGGAAAGCAGAGCCACGCCCGACCGGGTCATGCCACATCGACCCGGCGCACCACGAGTGGCCGGGTGGAGGCCCGCCGGAGCGGCCCCACTTCCTCGCGTGCATAGGCTACCAGCATGAGCTTGTGGACCCCTTCGGGTGAGCATCCGGTTGGCGACGAGGGTCGTGCCCCGGGCCACAGCGGCCCACCCGCCGGGGCGGCCAACGGCCCCTCCGGCGCGGGCAACGTGGCCGCCGGTCCCGAGGGCGCCGGTCCCGAGGGCGCCGGTCCCGAGGGCGCCAGGAACCTGGCCGACGAGGCGGCGGCGGTCGACGAGCTCCGGCGCCAGCTGGCCGAGGCACCCGCCGAGGTGGTCGTGGCGAACCACTGCTACGGCCTCTTCGAGCTGGCCGCCGTCTACCTCTCGCAAGCCCCGCCCCGCCTCGATCAGGCCCAGCTGGCAATCGACGCGCTGGGCTGCCTCGTGGAAGGGCTGCAGGATCGGCTGGGCGATGCCCACGGCCCATTGCGCGATGCGTTGGCCCAGGTGCGGATGGCCTTCGTGCAGCTGCACGCCGTCGAGCAGCAGCACACCGCCGGCGCACCGGGCGCCGCGGGCAACGGGGCCTGATCCGGCCCGCTGGCGGGACGCCGCCCGGTCCCGGCTCAGCGAGCCGAGGGAAGGCTCAGCGAGCGGCGGCCTGGCGCAGGTCGACGAGGGCGGCCTCGCTCCGCTCGATCGACGCGACGAGCTCCTTTCGTAGGGACTTCAGCTGGACCATCTTGGCGTCGATCCTTTTGACCATGTCCCGGCGGATGGCGATGGCCTCCTCCCGCAGCCCGGCCTGGACCTCGGGGCGCCCGGCGTTCTCCCGGTAGGCACTGCGCAGCTCGGCCAGCCGGCGCTCCGAGTCGATGAACGTCCTGACCTCGTCGAGGGTTAGCCCGAGGCCGTCGCGCAGCTCGAGGATGCGCTTGAGCTGCTCGGCATCCTCGGGTCGATAGCGACGTTCCCCGCCCGCCGTGTGGCCCGTGGGCGTGAAGATGCCGCGCTCTTCGTAGTAGCGCAACGTGCGGGCGGACACCCCGGCCAGCGCGGCGAAGTCCCCAATCCGCATCCCTTCGGTCACCCGCCACCTCCGGCTCCAGCGGCCCGCCGCTCCGCTGGCCGGTCGTGCTCGGGCACCGGCGCGACGGCCTCCATGGCGACGACCTTGGCCGGCACCTGGGCGGGCACCGGCATCACCTGGTCGGGCACCGCCGGGGCCGCGGACCCCGTCGCCGCCCCGGCAGCCGAGTGCAGGTACTTGCCGCCGCGCAGCCACGAGGCGGCGGCCGCCAGCACGCACATGGCGGCGGCGAACCAGAAGGCGTCGTGGAGCCCGGCGGCGAACGAGTGGCTGATCAGCTGGGGAAAGAAGCTCCGGCCGGTGAGGTAGCCGACGGTGTGCGCCGGCAGGGCGTGCAGCGTCGGGCCCAACAGCTTCTGCATCGGGTCGTAGCCGAGGAAGGCGGCGAACAGGCTCGCCACCGGCGGGAGGTGCGACACCGAACGGGCCGTCGCCGCCGGCACCCCTTGGGCGGTCAGCCCGTGGAAGAGGCGCCCCGGCAGCGAGGTGGAGAGGCCGGCGATGATGAGGGTGAAGAAGATGCCTATCGACAGTACTTGGGCCGAGTTCTGGAACGTGTTGACCACCCCGGAGCCGGCACCCCGCCGATCCGGCGGCAGGCTGTTCATGATGCCGGCTCGGTTGGGGGCGGCGAAGACGCCGAGCGCCACGCCCAGCAGCAGGAGCAAGACGGCG
>DAHUZJ010000119.1 GCA_027306585.1 Acidimicrobiaceae bacterium
CTCCTCGTCCCTGCTCCTCGTCCCTGCTCACCGGCCTGCCAACCGCCGGGGGTCGACGCATGAACGAATGTACGTATAATAGGACTTGTGACGCCGCTCGACTTCGTGGTCTCCCTGGCCCTCATCTCCGTCGCCGCTGGCGTCCTCGGGTCCCTGGTCGGGCTCGGTGGCGGGGTGGTCATCGTCCCCGTGCTCACGCTCCTGTACCACGTGGACATCCGCCTGGCCATCGGAGCGAGCATCGTCTCGGTGATCGCCACCTCGAGCGGAGCGGCCGCCGCCTACGTCCGGGAGCGGATGACCAACCTCCGGGCGGGGATGTTCCTGGAGATCGCCACGACCACGGGGGCGGTGAGCGGCGCCTACCTCACCACCCTCCTCCCCACCCGGTTCCTGTTCGTGTTCTTCGGGCTCGTCCTCGGCTTTTCCTCGTTCGCCACCTTCCGGCGCCGGCACGCCGACGCGCCGCTCACCGTGTCCAACGACCGGATCGCCAACTACTTCAACCTGCACGGCTCGTACTACGACCAGGCGGAGCAGCGGGAGATCCCCTACAAGGTCGTCGGCACCAAGCCCGGACTGGTGCTCATGTACGTCGCCGGACTGGTGAGCGCGTTGCTCGGCATCGGCTCGGGCGCCCTGAAGGTGCCGGCCATGGACAGCGCCATGCACCTCCCCATGAAGGTGTCCTCGGCCACCAGCAACTTCATGATCGGGGTCACGGCGGCGGCGAGCGCCGGCGTCTACTTCATGCGGGGCCAGATCGATCCCATCATCGCCGCCCCCGTCGCCGCCGGCGTGCTCCTCGGAGCGACCTTCGGCGCCCGGGTCCTCGGCCGGGTCACGAGCAAGACGGTCCGGCTCGTGTTCGTCGTCGTCCTCGTCGTCATCTCCCTCGAGATGCTCCAGAAGGGAATCTTTCCGTGACCGACGTGAGCGGACCGAGCGGACCGAGCGGTCCCGAGCTGCGCCCGTCGGACGAGCCAGTCGCGGAGGGTCTCGGGCGTTCCGGGCGCCGCCGCCAGCTCAGTCCCGAAGAGGCCGCCGTCATGGAGGAGAAGGTTCGCAAGGTCGAGCTGGCGATCAGCCTCGTGCTGCGCATCGGCGTGGTCCTGAGCGTGCTCATCGTCGCCGTAGGGCTCGGCCTCATGTTCGCCCACCACAGCGAGTACCTGCCGATCCACGGCCACTTCTCCTACCGGGAGCTCACGTCCAAGACGACGCCGTTCCCGCACTCGTTCTCCTCGCTCGGGCACTCGATCGCCCAAGGCGACGGACGGGGCGTCGTCGTGCTCGGCGTCCTGGTATTGATCCTCACCCCGATCGTGCGGGTCGCGGTCGGCGTGCTGTCCTTCATCTACGAGAAGGACCCCCCGATGGCGCTCATCACCCTCTACGTCCTCGTCGTCCTCGTCGGGTCGTTCTTCCTCGCCGGTGGCTGAGGCGCAGGCGGTGTCGCTCGACCGGTCCAGCCCACTGCCCCTCTGGGCGCAGATCGCCAGCGACCTCCGAGGCCGCCTCGTGGACGGCGAGTTCGAGGACCACTTCCCCACCGACGAGGAGCTGACGCGGCACTACGAGGTCAGCCGGCAGACGGTACGCGAGGCCGTTCGCCACCTCACCCAAGACGGACTGGTCGTCCGCCAACGGGGCCGTGGCTCCTCGGTCACCTCTCCGACCCCTCCCATCCTCGAGCAGCCCCTCCACTCCCTCTACAGCCTGGCCTCGACGGTGCGAGCCAGCGGCATCGACGAGCGAAGCGAGGTGCTGGCCGCCGAACGTCGCACCGCCACCGCCGAGATCGCCACACCGCTCGGGATGGACCCCGGGGACGAGGTCGTGTTCATCGAGCGCCTCCGCTTCGCCGGCGCCGAGCCGATCGCCTGGGACCGGTCGTGGCTGCCGGCCGACCCCGCACGTGCGCTGCTCGATGCCGACCTCTCCTCCGGGGGTCTCTACGACCTCCTCGCCGCCCACTGCTCCGTGCGCATCACCGGTGGCTGGGAACGGATCCGGCCCGTCCTTCCCGAACCAGCCGAGCGAGAGCTGTTGCGCCTGCCGGCGAAGACGGCCGCCTTCTCGATCGATCGGCTGGCCCTGGCCGGTGACCGTCCCATCGAATGGCGCCACAGCCTCGTCCGGGGCGACCGGTACACGCTGACGGCCCGGTGGCCCATCGGGCCGCAGGCCCCACCCGAACCTCCCACGACCCCCTGGCCGCCTGGCCGCTGACGGCCTGGCCGGCTGGCCGGTTGAGCGCCTGAGCGCCTGAGCGCCTGAGCGCCTGAGCGCCTGAGCGCCTGAGCAAGCCGACCGTGTGAGCACCTGGGCCACACCCTCGACGTGCCGATCGCCGGCATGGCCGCCCCCACGGGCGGCGACGACGAGGCCTACGGCGGCGGGTGGCGCCAAGCCACCCCAGATGCACTGGGACCGGGCCGACGCAGCCGGGATCGGCCACAAGGCCTCCGGCCTTCGACGCTTCACCGGACCGGCATCAGAGCTCTGGGCCACCAGGGCAGCGCCGGCACTGCGCCACTCCAGCACGTTGCGAGCGGTGGGCGTCTCAGCTGGCTTGGGCTTGAAACGCATCGAGTGCATCGGAAGGAACGCCAAGGGTCCCGTCGTCCAGGCGCACTCGAGGGGGCTCGTCACGGCGTCGTCATGATCGTTCACGTCCTGATCGTTCCCAAGAGCTGTGACGGCGCCCGAACCACGCCGGAGTGCGCCTGGAACGGCAGGCCCCAACGTGACGCCAGCAGCTCGGAGGTTCGACGTCGGACGGTGAAGCAGCCGGCACCCGGAGCCGGCCGGTCTTGGACCGGCGAGCGGCCTCGGGGCACCGGGCGGTGCGACCGCGCGACCGCTCCTGTCGGCGGGGGACGAGCGGGGAACCCGGCGCACCGTCCGCCGTCCCGTCACAGGGTGCCCGTCGCCACCTGCAGTCCGAGGCTGGTGAGCGCCACCACCGCCCACAGAATCGCCCCGAGGGCGAGCGGGCGGGCGCCGGCCTGGCGGAACCTGGCGAAATCGGTCGACAAGCCGATGGCCGCGAGGGCAGCGGTGATCATCCAGGTGGCGAGCAACCCGAGGCCCGCGTGCGACCCCGCCGGCACGAGGCCCAGCGTGTTCACCCCGACGGCGGCGGCGAAACCGAGAAGGAAGAGGGGGAAGACCCGCCACAGGGGCACCCGGAGGTGTCGCCCCTCCCCCGCCGTCCCGTCCGCCTGGGCGGCGGCCGACGCTCGGCGGTTGCGCCAGGCGGCGATGGCGATCGTGATGGGCACGATGGCCAGGGTCCGGGTGAGCTTCACCACGACCGCGTAGGCGGTGGCGGCATGGCCGTACACGGTGCTGGCGGCAACCACCGACGACACGTCGTTCACGGCCGTGCCGGCCCACAGGCCGAAGGCGTGCTGCGAGAGCCCGAGCGCGTGGCCGATGCTCGGGAAGGTGAGCACGGCCGCCACGTTGAACGTGAAGATCGTGGCCACGGCATAGCCGACGTCGGCCTGGTCGGCCTCGATGACGGCATCGGTGGCGGCGATCGCCGAAGCGCCACAGATGGCCGTGCCCACACCCACGAGCGTGGTCACGTCGTCGGGCAGGCGGAGCCGGCGCCCGACCAGCCGTGCCACCACCAGGGCGACCACGAGCGTCCCGACCAGCACCGGCAGCGACCGCTGGTTGGTGGCGACGACCTCCCGGAACGACAGCCCGAAGCCAAGCACGATGACGGCACCTTGCAGCACCTTGCGGCTGGCGAACGTCAGGCCGGGGCGAAACGTGGCACCTGGGCGCCGGATGGCGGCGATGGCCATCCCGGCGACGATGGCGATCACGGGCGCCCCGATGACCGGGACGATCCCCCCGAGCAGCGTCGCGACCGCCGTGAGGCCGGCGGCCACGGCGAGGCCCGGGGCCAGGGCGGCCACCGAGCGCAACCGCGGCCCCGTACGGCCCGCCGGGGCCGGCCCGGCCGTCGGCGTTGAAAATTGCGTGAGCGACATGGGAACACCTCCTGGCTCCTACTGTCCGCCCAGGTAGGGGCCACTGGAAGCCCCGACTTCGTTGGCAGGTTCTAAGGTTTGCTTATGGATCCGCTCCGCCAGCCGCTCCCCGATCTCGCCTCCCTCGACCTGCTGGTCTCGGTAGCGGCATTGGGTTCCATCAGTGCCGGCGCCGGCGCCCACGGCCTGACGCAGCCGGCAGCGAGCATGCGCCTGCGGTCGCTCGAGCGCGTCCTCGGGGTCCAGCTCCTCGAGCGGGCCCGCACCGGCTCGCGTCTCACCCCTGCCGGCGAAGCCGTGGTCGAGTGGGCCGGCGCCGTCCTCGAAGAGGTCCGAGGCCTGCTCGCCGGCGTGGCCGCACTGCGCAGCGGCACCTCCTCCCTCGAGATCGCCGCCAGCCTGACGGTTGCCGAGTACCTGCTCCCCCACTGGCTCGAGCAGCTGGCCGCCCGGGCGCCGGCCAGCGTCTCGCTCCAGATGGGCAACACGGCACGCGTCGCCGAGATGGTCGAGCACGGCGACACCGAGCTCGGCTTCATCGAGGGTCCTCGCCCACCCGGCCGGCTGCGGACCCGGGACCTGGTGCGCGACCAGCTGGCGGTCGTCGTGGGCGTGCGGCACCCGTGGGCCCGCCGCCGGCGGCCGGTGACCGCCGCCGAGCTGGCCTCGACGCCCCTCCTCTTGCGAGAGCGCGGTTCGGGGACGCGCGACGTGCTGGCGACCGCGCTGGCCGGCGAGGGGCGCCCGCCCACGGCGCACATGGAGCTCGGCTCCACCACCGCCATCAAGGCCGCCGCCGTCACCGGGGCGGCGCCCGCCGTGCTGCCCTTGGTGGCCGTCATCGCGGAGCTGCGGGCGGGCCAGCTCGTCGCCGTGGACCACGCCGGCGTCGACCTGGTCCGCACCATCCGGGCGATCTGGCGGACCGACCACACGCTGTCACCGGCGGCCCAGCGGCTGCTGGCGATCGCCCAGGCGCCGCTCGACCCCTCGGGGACCCTTCGGTGACGACCCGGCGCCCTTCACCTCACGGACGGCGTCCCCCGCACGTTGGCAAGGGTGTGGACGCTCCCTCCGTCACCCCCGCCACGGCGGGCCTGCCGCCCTTCGAACGCGTGGTGGCCGAGCACGGGACCACGGTGCTGCGGGTCTGCCGCGCCGTGGTCGGCCCCGACGATGCCGAGGACGCCTGGTCGGAGACCTTCCTCGCCGCGCTCACCGCCTACCCACGGCTGCGGTCGGGCAGCGACGTGCGTGCCTGGCTCGTTACCATCGCCCACCGCAAGGCCATCGACCGGGTGCGGGCAGCGCAGCGCGCCCCCGTCCTGGCGGGCGACGTGCTCGACGGCCGCGGGCTGGACGGCGCGCGGGGCGGCGGCGGGCCGCAGGGACGCTCGGCGATCGGGATCCCGTCGGCACCCGACACGGCCCTGTGGGCGGCGGTGGCGGCCCTGCCCCCGAAGCAGCGGGGTGCCGTCGCCTATCACCACGTCGCCGGCCTGCCCTACGCCGACGTCGCTCAGCTCCTCGGGACGAGCGAAGCCGCCGCACGACGTGCTGCCGCCGACGGCATCGCCGCCCTGCGTGCCACCGTCGACCGGGAGGACCGCACATGACCGCCAACCGCACCAACCTCACCAACCTCACCGACGTCACCAACCTCACCGACGTCACCGCCCGCATCGGCCACTTCACGAACCCCGGCAACGACGCCGATGCCGATGCCGATGCCGGCACCATGGCCCGCCTCCGCGAGCGTCTCCTCGAGGAGGCCACACGCGAGAGCCTGCTCGACGTCGCCTACCGCACCCTCGACAGCCCCGTCGGCCCGCTCCTGCTGGCGGCAACGCCCGAGGGCCTCGTCCGAGTGGCCTTCGCTGCCGAGGGCCACGACGCGGTGCTCGTCGAACTGGCCGAGCGGGTGAGCCCCCGCGTGCTGCACGCGCCCCGCCGGCTCGACCGCGCCGTCCGAGAGCTCGACGAGTACTTCGCCGGCCGTCGGCGAGGGTTCGAGGTGCCGCTCGACCTGCGCCTCGCCCGGGGGTTCCGCCGGGTGGTGCTCGACCGCCTGCAGGACATCGCCTACGGCGCCACCGCCAGCTACACCGACGTGGCCGCCGCAGCCGGCAGCCCCAAGGCGGTGCGGGCGGTCGGCACGGCGTGCGCCACGAACCCTGTGCCGCTCGTGGTCCCGTGCCATCGTGTCGTGCGCAGCGACGGCAGCTTGGGCAACTACGGCGGCGGTGTCGACGCCAAGCGTGCCCTCCTCTCCCTGGAGGACAGCAGGTGACGGTCCCTGGAGGACAGCAGGTGACGGCCAG
>DAHUZJ010000122.1 GCA_027306585.1 Acidimicrobiaceae bacterium
CCGGTGACCGACGACCGGGTCTTCGACAAGCTCGAGGTGCTGTCGGTGGCGCAGATCATCGCCGACGCCATCGACGCCGTCTTCGAGGACACCTCGGTGTCCGAGATCTTCGGCGGCGACAACCTCACGTAGCGCCACGGCGGGGGCCGCCGGACGGCTGCGCCGGCCGGACGGCTGCGCCCAGCGGGCGAGCTCGCGGCAGCCAGCACGATCCGACCTGGCGGGGGGCTCGTGGCGCCGGCGCTCGGGCTCGCGACCCGGCAGCGGCCCGCCGGGACTACCGTGGAGACATGGTGATCGTCGTCGCATTGGTCATCCTCGTCGTCGCCCTCTTCGTCGCCCTCCCGCTCATCGGCATGGCGGCGTGGGCGGTGATCAGCGCCATCGTCGTGGGGCTGGTGATCGGCGCGGTGGCCCGGCTCATCGTGCCCGGCCGCCAGCAGATCGGCCTGGTGGCGACCGCGTTGCTCGGGCTGCTCGGCTCCATCGTCGGCGGTTTCCTCGGCTACCACGTCTTCGCCATCGGCGGGTTCAGCATCCTGCTCGAGATCGCCATCGCCGTGTTGGGCGTGGCGATCTACGCGAGATCGGCCGGACGTCGGCGCCAGGTCGGCCCGCCGGGAGCGCCTCCCTCGCTGGGCCACTCGGCGTAGGTCACCTGGCGCCCGCCGGCCCGGCCCGAGCCGCCGCGCGGCGGGCTCGTGCCGCTGCCGGCCCATGGCCTCCGTCGTCGCCGACCGACGCCGGCGGCGCCTTGTCTAGGACTTTCTAAGGTCAGGTCACCCGGCCTTAGACATGTCTAGACTCGGCGCGTGCAGCGGAGGGAGAACCCGTACACGCCGGGGGCGGGCCGCAAGCCGCCGTACCTGGCGGGACGGGACCGGGACCTCGAGGAGTTCAGTTCGCTGATCGAGATCCTCTCGGCCGGCGGCGCCGAGCGCAGCCGCATCTTCTCCGGCCTGCGGGGTGTGGGGAAGACCGTCCTGCTCAGCGAGCTCGACATCCTCGCCGCCGAGGCGGGGTGGGCCACGACCGACGTGCAGGAGGTCGGCTCCCAGCCCGACTTCCGCTCCACCTTCGCCCAGATGGCCTCCCGGCTGTTGCGCGAGATGAGCCGCAAGCACCGCATCCGCGACCGGGTGGAGCGGGCGCTCGGGGTGGTGAAGGCGTTCAGCGTGGTGGCGCCGGGCGGCGTGCAGCTCAAGCTCGACGTCGAGGCCGTGGCGGGCGTGGCCGACTCGGGGGACCCCGAACAGGACCTGGTCGAGCTGCTGCGCGAGATCGGCCAGACGGCGGCGACCGCCCAGAGCGGCGCCCTGTTCCTCATCGACGAGATGCACAACCTCGACGCCCCGTCGCTGGCGGCGGTGTGCATGGCCTTCCAGGCCGTCAGCCGGGACGCCCTCCCGGTGGCCCTGGCCGGTGCCGGCCTGCCGGACCTCCAGGTCCGCCTTCTGCGGGCGAAGCCCTACGCCGACCGCCTCTTCGAGTACCGGGAGCTGGGCCGGCTCCGAGACCCCGAGGCTCGGGTCGCGCTGGTGAAGCCGGCGGCGCTCCTCGGGGTGGAGCTCACCGCCGAGGCCGCGGCCGAGGTGGTGCGCCTGGCCGCCGGCTACCCGTACTTCCTGCAGGAGTACGGGCGGGAGCTGTGGAACGCGTCGGACACCTCGCCGATCACCATGGTCGACGTCGACGAGGTGCGAGACCTGGTCCAAGAGCAGCTGGCGCGCACCTTCTACGGCACCCGGTTCGAGATGGCGAGCGACGCCGAGCAGCGCTACCTGGCCGCCATGGCCTCCCTCGGCGCCCCGCCCTACGCCACCGCCGAGGTGGCCCGGGCGTGGGGGGCCGAGAGCCAGCGCCAGACCTCGCCCCACCGCGACAGCCTCATCCAGAAGGGCCTGATCTGGGCGCCGCGGCGAGGCCAGGTGGACTTCACGGTGCCGCTGTTCGCCGAGTACCTCCTCGCCCACCACCCGATCGGCGGCTTTCGCGACGAGTGAGCGCGATCCCGACGAGCGAGCGGGGGATCGATCGCGAGGGGTTCGCCGTCGAGCGCTGGCCATCCCGCGGTGGCGGCGGACGGCGGGCGTCGGCCCTGGCCGAAGGCGTCGATCGTCCATCACCGGGCTATAGGTGCGGTCCACGGCCTGAGGTAGCCTGCAGGCGGTTTCGGTAGCCGCCACACGGCAGGAGCCGAGGGTGACGACCGCCGCCGGGGCACCGGGGCCCGTGCCACTGCTCCGGCAACGCGCCCCACCGGTCGACGGCCGAGGTGGCCATGCGCAGAAGGGCGGGACGTGGCCAGGATCCGCGGCGTCGAAGGACTGCACCCGAGGGCACCTTCCCCCGTCATGAAGCGGCGCCCAGGGGCCACACGGTGGGGGTTGCTGTGGCTCCTCGGCCTGGACCTGCGGGTCACCGTCCTCGCCATGGCCCCGCTGCTGCCGGCCATCACCCACGACCTACGGCTGAACCAGCTGGCGATCGGTGCCGTCACCAACCTGCCGGTCCTCCTCTTCGGTCTCGGCGCGGCCGTCGGCTCGGCGGTGATCGGCCGCTTGGGCACCAAGCACGCCGTCGTCGTGGGGCTCTTCCTCGAGGCGGTCGGCGGCGCGCTGCGGGGCGTCGGCACGTCGACGACCGTGCTCTTCGCCTGTACGTTCGTGATGGGCCTCGGGATCGCGATGTTGCAGCCTGCGCTGGCGACGCTCGTCCGCCGGTGGAAGCCGCACGCGGTCGGTGCCGCCACCGCCGTCTACGGCAACGGCCTCATCTGCGGCGAGGCCCTCGCCGCCTCGCTCACCGTCCCGGTCGTCCTCAGGCTCACGGGCAGCTGGCAAGCGAGCCTCGCCGTGTGGTCGGCGCCGGTGGTCCTGGCGCTCGTCCTGTCGGTCCTCGTCGGCACCCGCGGCGAGCGACCGGCGAGCACGCCTGCGGAAGAGCAGGCCAGGGTCTCGGACGACCAGCTGGCGAACGTCGACGGCACTCCGGACCCCGAACCGGCCAGGGCGTCGGTGTGGCCCCGCCTGCGGGGCCCCGCATGGCGGCTCGGGCTCATCCAGGGAGGGGCCTCGACTGCCTACTTCGCGGCCAACGCCTTCCTGCCCGGCTTCCTGCACGCCACGGGGCACGGCGGCCTGGTGGGCCCGGCGCTGACCGTCCTCAACGTGAGCCAGCTGCCGGCCTCGGTGCTGCTCGTGGTGCACGCCGACCGCCTCGCCCGGCATCGCTGGCCCCTCCCGGCCGTCTCGATCGGCCTCGCCGCCATCTCGGCCGGCCTGCTCGTCGCGTCGCCCCCGGTGCTGCTCGTCCTCGCGGGGCTCCTCGGGTTCTTCTCGGCCTTCCTCTTGCTCCTGGCCCTGGCGCTCCCTGCGACGACGGCCGAGGAGCACGACGTCGCGCCGATCTCGGCCGGCATGTTCACCGTCGGCTACACGATGGCCTTCGTGCTGCCGCTGGCGGGCGGGGCGATCTCGGATGCGACCGGCTCGCTGCGCGTGACGCTCGCGCCGGCGCTCCTCGGCGCCTTCCTCGCGTTGGCGGGGTCGGCGAGCCTGCAGTCGGCCCGCCGCTCGGGCCGCTCGGGCCGCTCGGGCCGCTCGATGCGAGGACGGGCGGGCGGCACCCGGGTGCTCGACCCGCAGGGATCGACGGAAGGCTGAGGGGCGCCGGGACCCGAAGGTCAGGTGGCCCGCTGGGCCCCGACGTCCTCGAGGGTGACGGTCGCCGGCACGGCCGAGGCCACGATCTCCTCGGCGTCGTTCACCACGTCCTGGGGGGACAGGTCGTCGAGGCTGCGGCGAGCCGGCTCGGGGATGAGAAGGGTCAGGCCGGCCCCCATGGCGGCGAACAGCGCCGAGAGGCGGAGGGCCCCGCTGATGCCGAAGTGGTCCTTGATGATGGGGAACACGTACACGCCGATGAAGGCGCCGACCTTGGCCACGCCGGCCGAGATGCCGTGCCCGGTGGTGCGGGCGCTGGTCGGGAACACCTCCCCGGCCAGCACGAAGGTCGTGGTGTTGGGCCCGAACTCGGCGAAGAAGTAGCTGGTCCCGAACAGGATGAGGAACGGTACGACGGCCGTGGTGATGCCGGGGATGACCCCGATGAGGAGGAACGAGAGCCCCATCAGGGGGAAGCCGATCAGCTGGAGGCGGCGGTGGCCGATGCGGTCCATGGTGTAGGCGGCGAGGAAGTAGCCGGGCACGGCCGCCACCGTGAACACGATCAGCTGCAGGGCGAGCACGTGGACGAGGTCCTTCGAGGCCGAACCGCCGAGCACGCTGCTCACGATGAGGGGTGCCGAGACCGAGTTGCCGTAGTAGGCGTAGTCGAAGAGGAACCAGCTCCCCGCCGTCCCGAGGAGGATCATCAGGTAGCGGCGGTTCGACAGGAAGCCCCAGAGCGTGAGGCGCACGCCCTTGGAGCCGTTGGGGCTCACCGGGACGAGGGCGCCGTCGGAGAACTTCTGCACTGCCTGGGCGGCCGCCTCGCCCTGGCCGGTCACCTGGGCCAGGTACCGCGGCGACTCGGGCATGCGGCGCCGCAGGTAGATGACGGCGGCCGCCGGGAGGGCCCCCAGGCCCAGGAGCAGCCGCCAGGTGATGCCGTCGGGGACCCCGGCTGCCAGCAGGGTGAGGCCGGCGACGTACCCGGCGACCGTCCCGAGGGCCTGCATGGAGAAGACGAGGCCGACCAGCTTGCCCCGGTTCATCCGGTTCGAGAACTCGCTCATGAGGACGGCCGACATCGGGTAGTCGCCGCCGACCCCTAGGCCGAGGATGAAGCGGAACACGAGGAGGAAGATGAGGTCGGGGGCGAAGGCGGAGGCCACGGCCCCGCCGACCATGAGGGCGGCCTCGAGGCCGTAGACCTTCTTGCGCCCGAGGAGATCGGCCACCCGGCCGAACACGAAGGCGCCCACGAAGGCCGAGATCAGGGTGATGGAGTTGACGAGGCCGGTCTGCGAGGAGGAGAGGCCCCACTGCTTGGCGATGAGGGTGGTCGCCGTGCCGATGATGAACAGGTCGTAGGCGTCGGTGAAGAAGCCCATGCCCGCGGTGACGATCGCCCGGGTGTGGAACCGGCTGAGCGGTGCCTCGTCGAGCGTTGCGGCGAGATCGGACACGTTGCTCCTCTCTGCGCCCGTGCTCCCGGGCGCCAACCCCTCGCCACTCGATCTACCAGGGCCAGGTTGCCGGAAAATGACACGAAGGTAACCCCGCGCTGAATTTGCAACAGCGACTCGATGCGCGCCGGCCCAGGTGACACGCAGGTGGCGCGGCGGCCACTGGCGCAGCCGAGCCCTTCAGTTGCCGGGTGCGGCCGCCGACCTCGGGTCGTCGGCGACCCCCGTCCCCGGCTACGCTGGGTGACCGTTCCGCCTGCCGGTCGGCGCGGGCGCGGCACCAACCCGCACGACGGGTCCGGGCCGTCCGTACGCCGCCGAGGTGGAGGCCCGAGTCGAGCCGTCCTAGGAGACCCCCATGCCCGAGATCACCCTGACCGCCGAGATCGGCCGACCGCTGGGCTCGCGCGCCGCCCGGCGGCTCCGGGCCGAGGGGAAGATCCCCGGCGTCGTCTACGGCCACGGGACCGAGCCCGTGCCGGTCGCCGTCGTAGGCCGGGAGCTGCGGGTCGCCTTGTCGGGCGAGGCGGGGACCAACGCCCTCCTCCAGCTGGACACCGGGGACGGCACCTACCTCACGCTGGCCCGGGAGCTCCAGCGGCACCCGGTGCGCGGCACCCTCACGCACGTCGACTTCCTCATCGTGCGCCGCGACGAGATCATCAGCGCCGACGTCCCCGTCAACCTGGTGGGCGAGGCGATCGAGGTGCACCACGGCGACGGCCTCGTCGACCAGCAGCTCTTCACCCTCACCGTGCGGGCGATGCCGTCGGACATCCCGACGGCGATCGAGGTGGACATCTCGGCCCTCACCATCGGTGGGGTCATCCGGGTGGCCGACCTCGCCCTGCCGGCCGGCGCCGAGACCGACCTCGACGGCGACGTCCCGGTCGTGACCGGCGTGCCGCCCCGGGTGCAGGCCACGGGCGCCGAGGGCGAGGCGGGGACCGCCGAGGGCGAGGCCCCGTCCGGCGGGGCGGGACCGGCCGGCGCCGCACCCGCAGCCGGGGGCTAGGCGCTGGCCCGCCTGTTCGGGGGGCGGGGGGAACCGCCCCGGCGGGGGACGCCGGCCGACGCGATCGTCGTCGGGCTGGCCAACCCCGGGACGGAGTTCGCCGGCACGCGGCACAACGTGGGGGGCGACACCGTCCACCGCCTGGCCGAGCGGCACGGCGGCGCGCTGCGGGCCGAGAAGGGCCAGAGGGCGATGGTGGCCGAGGTCAGGGTGGGGGAGCATCGGGTGGCCCTCGCCGTCCCCACCACCTACATGAACGATTCGGGGGCGGCCGTCCGCCCGCTGCTGCGGCGCTTCGGCGTCGAGGACCCGGCGCGCCTCGTGGTCGTCCACGACGAGCTGGACCTGCCACCAGGCCGGATCCGGGTGAAGGTGGGTGGTGGCGTGGCCGGGCACAAGGGGCTGGAATCGGTGCGGGCGCAGCTGCACACCGCGGACTTCGTCCGCGTCCGCATCGGGATCGGCAAGCCCCCCGGGCGCCAGGCAGGCGCCGACCACGTGCTCCGACGACCGGGGAAGTCCGAGCGCGAGCTGCTCGGCGTGGCCGTCGAGACGGCGGCGGACGCGGTGGAGCTGATCGTGACGGAGGGAGCGAGCGAGGCCATGAACCGGTACAACGGTGGCTGACGACGCCCGGCTGCGCACGTTGCCGGCCCTGCTCCGCCAGGAGCCGGCGCTCACCCAGGTCGTCGGCGCGGCCGACGCCACCCTGGCAGTCGCCGGCCCCGCCCAGGCCTACGCCCTCGCCGGGCTGGTGCGCCTGTCGGACCGGCGCCCGCTCCTCGTGGTCACCGCCACCGCCCTCGACGCCGAGCGGCTGGCCGCCGACCTCGCCTGCTTCCTCCCTCCCGACGAGCCCGACCAGCCCGACCAGCCGGACCAGCCGGACCAGCCGGACCAGCCGGACCGACGGGAGGCGACGGCGCACCCGGTGGCTGGGGCGGTCGACGACCCGGTCGTGGTGCTGCCCCCGTGGGAGACCCTGCCCTTCGAGCGGGTGAGCCCCGAGATCCACACCATGGGCCAGCGGCTGGCCGTCCTGTGGCGGCTGGCGGGGGAGGGGGCGACGCGCCCCGCCGTGGTCGTGACCTCGGTCCGCGCGCTCCTCCAACGCCTCGCCCCCTGGCGCGACGCCGCCGTCCCGCTCGTCGTGCGGCCGGGGGAGCAGCTCGACGCCGACGCCGCCGTCGCCCGCCTGGCCGCCGCCGGCTACCGGCGGGAGCCCCAGGTCGAGCACCGCGGGGAGATGGCCGTGCGGGGCGGCATCGTCGACGTGTTCCCCTCGACCGCCGACCACCCCGTGCGCATCGACCTGTGGGGCGACGAGGTGGACCGCCTGACCACCTTCGACGTCGCCGACCAGCGCTCGACGGGGCCGCTGTCGGCGGCCGTCATCTTCGGCTGCCG